>JBQCCW010000333.1:0-8750 GCA_051961835.1 Marmoricola sp.
CCTCACCCTCCTCCCGGCCCCCCGCATGCCCGGCCCCCCCCCCGTGGGGGGGGTCCGGCCCGCGGGGGGTGCCGGGCGGGGCGGTGTGGCCGGCGGGGCGGGCGGCCGCGCCGGCGGCCGGGAGGTCGGGGTCGAACACGCTGGGGATGATGTAGCTGGCGTTGAGCTGCTCGTCGGTCACGGCGTGGGCGATCGCGTCCGCGGCGCGCAGCAGCATCGGCGTGGTGATGTCTTGCGCCCGCGCGTCGAGGAGTCCGCGGAAGACGCCGGGGAACGCGAGCACGTTGTTGATCTGGTTGGGGTAGTCGCTGCGCCCGCTCGCCACCACGGCGGCGTACCGGCCGGCCTCGGCGGGGTCGACCTCCGGGTCGGGGTTGGCCAGCGCGAAGACCACCGGTTCCTCGGCCATCTCGGTGATCCACGCGGGGTCCAGCACCCGTGGAGCGCTGACGCCGATGAACACGTCCGCGCCCTGGAGGGCCGCCCGCAGGTCGCCGGCGATGCGGCGGGGGTTGGTCCTGCCGGCGAGTTCCGCCATCGCGGACGAGAGCGCGGGATCCCCTGGGACGAGTGCTCCCTCACGGTCCACGACCACGATGTCGCGGGCACCGGCGGCGAGCAGCAGCGACACGATCGCGGTCCCCGCCGCGCCGCCGCCGGAGACGACGATGCGGACGTCGACCAACTCCTTGCCGACACAGCGCAGCGCGTTCGTCAGCGCCGCCAGCACCACGATCGCGGTGCCGTGCTGGTCGTCGTGGAAGACGGGGATATCGAGCATCTCCCGGAGCCGGCGCTCGACCTCGAAACAGCGAGGCGCGGCGATGTCCTCGAGGTTGATGCCGCCGAAGCCGGGCGCGATCGCCGCGACGGTCGCCACGATCTCGTCGGTGTCCTGGGTCGCTAGGCAGATCGGCCACGCGTCGATGTCGGCGAACTGCTTGAACAGCGCGGCCTTGCCCTCCATGACCGGCAGGGCGGCCCCCGGGCCGATGTTGCCCAGCCCCAGCACGGCCGAGCCGTCGGTGACGACCGCGACCGCGTTCCCCTTGACGGTCAGCCTGGGCACGTCCTCGGGGTGCTCGGCCAGGGCGAGACTGACCCGTCCGACGCCCGGGGTGTAGGCCATCGACAGGTCGTCGCGGGTCCGCAGGGGCACCTTGGACTGCACGCCGATCTTGCCGCCCAGGTGAAGCAGGAAGGTGCGGTCGGAGACCTTGTGCACGGTGATGCCGGCGACCGCACCGACAGCCGCAACGAGCTCCTCGGCGTGCTGTGCGTCGGTGGCCGAGCAGGTGACGTCGACGACCAGACGGTCGTGACGCGACTCGGCGACGTCGATCGCAGTGACAATGCCCCCGCCGGCGGCGATCGCGGTGGCCACGGTGCCCACGAGGGCCGGGTCGACGTCGGTGTGCAGACGCATCGTGATCGAGTAGGAGGCGCTCGTCGCGGCGGCGCGGGGCGTGGTCCGCGGGGTACTCATGACCAGCATCCTCGCCGCCCGGGGCGCTACTCGCGAGTCGGGGAGCGCCTCAGCGCCAGGTCCAGCTCGCCAGGACCGCGTCGATGACCTGCCGTCGCTGCGATGCCGGCACGCGCGGCGAGAACGAGAAGCTCACGACGTAGGCGCGGTGGCCGTGGGAGAGGACGTACTGCTCCAGCCAGTACGGCGGCTTGGCGCGGGACCGCAACCCGGCGAGGTGCCCCGCGTGCTCCCCGGCGACCAGAACCGGCGGCCGGACGGCGTACGACGGCGCGCTGGGCCGGATCCGCTGCTCGATGCTGCGGGTCACCTGGACGATCTGGGCCGGTGTCAACGCCCCGGGCGTCACCACCACGTTGACGTTGCTGTTGAACCCGTGATCGGCCACCCGGGCGCCGGCGGCCCGGTCGACGCCGCCACGGTGGTCCACGCGTGCGGTGACGTCGCGCCAGCCCTGGGGGATCCGGAAGGTGTAGCCGCGGCCGCGGATCCGGGCGCCGTGTGCGGGCACGGCGGTCACCGGGCTCGGCTGGGGACCGGTGGCCGAGGGGGAGGCCGAGGTCGCGGCGCCGTGCGATGCGGACGAGGGGCCGGTCGAGGCCGACCCGGAGGCGTCGTCGCAGCTCGACACCAGCCCGGCGCCGAGGATCGTCAGCAGGACCGTCGCGAGCACCGAGGGCGCAGCGGGTCCGGACACGCCCTCGACCCTAGTCCGCGGGCGGTGCGGAGGGGGCCGGGCCGGGACCGGTCGGGAGATCGCGGGTGGAGATGAGCCGCTCGGCGACCTCGCGCAGCTTCATGTTGTTGTTCTGGGAGTACCGCATCAGCACGGCGAAGGCCTGGTCCTCGCTGAGCTGGTAGCGCTCCATCAAGATCCCCTGCGCCTGGCCCACCCGCTTGCGGGCGTCGATGGCCTGCCAGAGGTTCTCGGTCTGCCGGGCGTGGGACAGCGCGACGGCGGCGTGGCGCGCCAGGACGTGGGCGACGTCCTGGTCGACCGCGTCGAAGGCATCCGGCTGCTCGTCGTACAGGTTCAGCGTGCCCACCGTGGAGGAGCTGGTGTAGAGCCGGACGCTCAGCAGGCTGCGGATGCCCTTGTCGGCGACGCACCGTGCACAGGTCGGCCAGCGGGTCTCGGTGCGGGTGTCGCGCACGAGCACGCTGTAGCGGTCCTCCAGGACGTCGAGGTCCGGTCCCTGGCCGCACTCGGTCTGCAGGGACTCGATCTCGGCGACCAACGGGGACGTGGCGGCAGCGGTCTCGATCCGCTTGCGACCGTGCACGATCATCACGCCGGCATACCCGCAGTTGACGGCCTTGAGCGCGTACTCCAGGACACGGTCGACGGTGTCGTCGACACTGCCCTTCTCGTTCAGCTCCAGAGCCATCTGGGCGAACTCTTCGAGGAAGTCGCTGCTCACTGTCACCGTCGTTCGGACAGCGCTCGTGGCCGCTTCCGGGGAAGACCCGGCCGCGTCGCGAGCGTCCAACGTGGCTCGCTGTTCGACCACGACGAACGGATTCAACCAAATGTCTGTGCGAGCGCGCCATCGGGGGGCACCTGTGCATGCTGGTGAGCAAGCCCACGGCCCCCCGGGCTCGTGCCCCTCTCCGCAGTCGGCCACGATGTCTTTCGTCGGGGCCGCCGCTCGGCGGAGAGCCATCGTGCCAGGAGAGGAGCAGACGTGCAGTTCGGACGTAGCTACGAGGAGTTCGAGGTCGGCGCGACCTACATGCACTGGCCGGGCAAGACCGTGACCGAGTTCGACGACCACATGTTCTGTCTGCTGACCATGAACCACCATCCGCTGCACCTGGACGAGCACTACGCCGGGGAGACGACCCAGTTCGGCAAGAACGTCGTGGTGGGCAACTACGTGTACTCGATCCTGCTCGGCATGAGCGTCCCGGACATCTCGGGCAAGGCCATCGCCAACCTCGAGATCGAGTCGCTGCGTCACGTCGCCCCGACATTCCACGGCGACACGCTCTACGGCGAGACGACGGTGCTCGACAAGTGGGAGAGCAAGAGCAAGGACGACCGGGGTGTCGTCCACGTCGAGACCATCGGCTACAACCAGGACGGCAAGGTCGTCTGCATCTTCCGCCGCAAGGTGATGGTCCCGAAGAACTCCTACCTCGACCAGCGCGGCGGTGAGCAGCCCGGCCGCCCGGTCCCGCAGCCGGACAAGAACTGGCCCGGCCCGCCCACGTCGGACGCCTGAGCGCGATGGCCGACGAGGTGTGGCTGGCTCGGCACGGGGCCACCGAGTGGAGCGAGAGCGGTCGGCACACCTCGATCACCGACGTGCCGCTGACTCCGGCAGGGGAGGAGCAGGGCCGTTCGCTCGCCCCGCGGCTGGCCGACGTCGACTTCGCGCTCGTGCTCACGAGTCCCCGGCTCCGCGCCCGCCGTACGGCGGAGCTCGCCGGGTTCCCCGACGCAGCGGTGGATGACGACCTCGCGGAGTGGGGGTACGGGGACTACGAGGGCATCACCACACCCGAGATCCGTCGAACGGTGCCGGGCTGGACGGTCTGGACGCACCCGACTCCCGGCGGGGAAACGGCCGCGGAGGTCGGGGCACGTCTGGACCGGGTGGTGGCGAGGATCCGCGCCCAGCACGGTCGGGCGCTGGTCTTCGGGCACGGACACGCCCTGCGCGTGCTCGCCGCCCGGTGGCTCGGCCTGCCGCCCGAGGACGGTCGCCTGCTCGTGCTCGGCACGGCCACCGTGTCGGTCCTCGGCGCGGAGCACGGCAGTCCCGCCGTCCTGCGATGGAACGCCTGAGGCCGGACCCCACTGCTTCCACCCTGCCGGACCGGGGCCGCTGCCACTACGCTGGCGCGGGTGGCACTGGAGGCGTCCTGCCCGCGCTGCCCGTCGCCGGTGAGTTCCGGCGACGGCAGCCACCGGTGCCCCCGCCACGGCGCGGTGCCGCCGCTGTGGCGCCCCACCACGGTCGACTACGACGCCCTGGCCGAGGTCCTCGCCCGCACGCCCGGGCTGCCGACCTACCTGCCCTGGCCGATGAGCCCCGGCTGGTCGATCTCCGACTTCGGCTGCGTCGTCACCGAGCGGGCCGGGGCGACCGTGACCACGACCGTCGGGGCCAGCGACCTCGACGGACCGGTCGAGATGACGATCGTGGCGGAGGACCCCGGGATCGGCCTCGGGACGCGGATCGCCGGCGTGGTCCACCCCGATCCGGGCGACCAGGTGGACACCGGACCGCCCGCGGTCCGGCTGAGGGCGGCGGGGCGGCCGGTCGCGATGTGGCCGGTCGACGTCGAGGACGACGCGGCGCCGCTCACGCGCGCCGTGTTCGCCGGGGAAGCGGACGGGCGCTGGCTGTGGGTGGTGCTCCGGCCGGCCTCCGCGGCGCTGCTGCTGGCCGACGAGTGGCTCCTCGCCGACGTGACGGGCTTCGGCCCCGAAGCGCTCGAGATGCCGTTCGGAGGGCCGCGGCCGCGGTGGTGAGTCGCGCGCCGGCGATAATGGTTCCGTGCGCGCTTCCGTCGTCCCCGGTCCCCTCAGGTGAGCACCGGGCTGCTCACCGAGGTCTTCGTGACCCTCTTCGTGATCATGGACCCCGTCGGCACGGTGCCGATCTTCCTCTCGCTCACCGGCGGTCGTGCTCCCGCCGTCGCTCGGCGGGCGGCGTGGCAGGCGGTCGCGGTCTCGTTCGGCGTGATCAGCGCCTTCGCCTTCTTCGGCCAGCAGATCCTGGCCTACCTGCACATCTCGTTGCCGGCGCTCCAGTGCGCGGGCGGCCTGCTGCTGCTGCTCGTCGCGCTCGAGCTGCTCACCGGGAAGGACGAGGACCCCGTGGTCAACGGCGACACCAACATCGCGCTGGTGCCGCTCGGAACGCCGCTGCTCGCAGGGCCGGGCGCGATCGTGGCGACGATGGTCTTCTCGCGCCAGGTCCACCACTGGGAGCAGTTCGGCGCGGTGGCGCTCGGCGTCGTCCTCGTGCACGTGGCGCTCTGGCTCGCGATGCGGTTCTCCCTGCCGATCCTGCGCCTGATCAGGGAGAGCGGCGTCCTGCTCGTCACGCGCATCGCCGGCCTCCTGCTCTCGGCGATCGCCGTCCAGATGGTCGCCGACGCTGTCCGCGCCTTCGTGACCGGCGCCGCCTGAGGAGGACGTCGGGCACAATGGCGCCTGTGAGCACCGTGCTGGCCGTCGCCAACCAGAAGGGTGGCGTGGCGAAGACGACGTCCGTGGCCTCCCTGGGGGCCGCGCTGGCCGAGCAGGGCCAGCGCGTGTTGCTGGTGGACCTCGATCCGCAGGCATGTCTGACCTTCAGCCTCGGCATCGATCCGGAGGACCTGGAGCTGTCGGTGCACCACGTCCTCACCAAGGGCCTCGACCCCGCCGAGGTCGTGCTCAGCACCGAGGACGGCGTGGACCTCCTGCCGGCGACGATCGAGCTGGCCCGCGCCGAGGCCGACCTGCTCACCCGCACCGGCCGCGAGTTCGTCCTGCGCGGTGTGCTCGCGGACCTCGACGGCTACGACTGGGTGCTGCTGGACTGCCCGCCGTCGCTCGGCGTCCTCACCGTCGCCGCGCTGACCGCTGCCGAGGGCGTGCTGGTTCCGCTGCAGTGCGAGACGCTCTCCCACCGGGGTGTGGGCCAGCTGCTCGACACGGTGCACGACGTGCGGCGCTTCACCAACCCGCAGCTCGAGGTCTGGGGCGTGCTCCCCACCTTGTACGACGGGCGCACCAACCACGCGCGCACCGTGCTGGAGAACATCTCCGCCGCCTACGAGCTGCCGGTGCTCGAGCCGCCGATCCCGAAGTCGATCCGCTTCGCCGAAGCCCCTGCCGCGGGCCGGTCGATCCTCAGCACGTCGCGCAGCACCAAGGGAGCTCGGGCCTACCGCGAGGTCGCTCGCCAGCTGATGGGGCGCCGCGCGGGCTGACTGCTGAGGCGACGAGGGCGCCCCGCCGGCCGGCGGGACGCCCTCGATGTCTGGTGCGGGCAGACTCAGCCGGCCGCGCCCTCACCTGCCGGCTTCCCGCCGCGGGTGCGTCGCCGATTGCGGTTCCGGCTGCGCGCCGGACGGTCGGCCGCCTTCTCGCCGGTCGTGGCCCGCTCGCCCTGCGCTGTCGCTGCGCCACGGCTCCGGGTGCGGCCGCCGGTGGCGGCGCCCGCGGAGCTCCGGCCGCCGGCGCCGCGGCCGCGACCACCGACGTCCTTGCGCTCCACGACGATGCTGCCCTCGGGCACGATCCGGCCCTTGGTGCCCGGCGCGATGCCGTGGTCGTGGAAGAAGTGCTCGGAGCTGGAGTACGTCTCCTGCGGCTCGTCGAACGGCAGGTCCAGCGTCTTGTTGATCATCTTCCACCGGTGGATGTCCGACCAGTCGACGAAGGTGATCGCGACGCCGCTCGCACCCGCGCGACCCGTGCGGCCGATGCGGTGCACGTAGGTCTTGTCGTCCTCGGGGCAGGTGTAGTTGACCACGTGGGTCACGCCGGTGACGTCGATGCCGCGCGCGGCGACGTCGGTGGCCACGAGCACCTGCAGCTTGCCCTCACGGAACCGGGCGAGCGCCTTCTCGCGCGCTCCCTGGGCCATGTCGCCGTGGAGCGGAGCGGCCTTGAACCCGCGCTCGGTGAGGTCGTCGGCGACGCGCTGCGCCTGTCGCTTGGTCCGCGTGAAGACGATCATCAGGTCCGCGCCCTCCGCCTGGAGCAGCCGGCCGAGCATCTCCGGCTTGTCGAGGTCGTGCGCCTGGTAGATGAACTGCGCGGTGGCAGGCACCGTCGCGTTCTCGTACGACGACTCCGCGCGGATGTTCATCGGGTGGCGCATGTGGACCCGGGCGAGCGCCACGATCGCGGCCGGCATGGTGGCCGAGAACAGCATCGTCTGGCGGGTCTCCGGGGTGCCGGCGATGAGCCGCTCGACGTCGGGCAGGAAGCCCAGGTCGAGCATCTCGTCGGCCTCGTCGAGGACGAGGCTCTTGACGTGGGAGATGTCCAGCGCCCGCTTGTTCATCAGGTCGATGAGACGGCCGGGCGTGCCGACGACGACATCGACGCCCTTCTCGAGCGCCTCCAGCTGGCCGTCGTACGGGACGCCGCCGTAGACGGTGAGCACGCGGATGCCGCGGTCGGCCCCGGCGAGCTGGAGGTCACCGGACACCTGGAGCGCGAGCTCGCGGGTGGGGGCGACGATGAGCGACTGCGGCTTGCCGGGCGCGGCGAGGTCGGCGTAGTCGGGGTCGTGCGGCGCGACCGTGCGCTGCAGCACGGGAATGCCGAAGGCGAGGGTCTTGCCGGTGCCCGTGCGGGCCTGGCCGATCAGGTCGGTCCCCATCAGGGCGACCGACAGGGTCATCTCCTGGATGGCGAAGGGGGTCACGATGCCGGAGCGCTCGAGCGCGTCGGCGATCTCGGGGAGCACCCCGAGCTCTCGGAAGGTGGTCAGGATCTTGCCTGTTCTCTTGGGGGGTTCGGACGGTGGGCCCTGTTTCTCCAACGGGCGTCTCGCGCGGCGCGCGGGTCGGTCCGAAACACGTCGCCCCTCCTCGGTGTCAACAGCCGACAGGGCCCGGGGCGACCTCACCATGGTATCCGGAGTCCGGTGGTAGGTCGCGTAGCCTCCGAGCATGAGCGAATCCAGCGAGTCGGTGGCGTTCTCCGACCCCGAGTACCGCGCCGCCGTCGTCGATCTGCTCGGCGCCATCGCCTACGGCGAGCTCTCCGCCTTCGAGCGGCTCGTCGAGGACGCCAAGCTGGCGCCGCGGCTTCCCGACAAGCTCGCTCTCGACACGATGGCCGCGGTGCAGTTCGCCCACGTGCAGCCGCTGCTCGACCGGATCTCCGAGCTCGGCTCGGACCCGGTCGGCGCGATCCAGCCCTTCGTGCGCCCCTTCGACGTCTTCCACGCCGCCACCGCGCCCAGCGACTGGCTGGAGGGTCTGGTCAAGGCGTACGTCGGCGACGGGCTCGCCGCGGACTTCTATCGCGAGATCGCCGCCTTCCTCGATTCCGAGACGCGGCAGTTGGTACTCGCCTCACTGGAGGACGCCGGTCAGGCTGATTTCGTGGTGGATCGGGTGCGTCAGGCGATCGCGCGCGATCCTCGCGTGGGTGGTCGCCTCGCGCTGTGGGGCCGCCGCCTGATGGGGGAGGCGCTGTCCCAGGCGCAGCGGGTCGCCGCCGAGCGGGACTCCCTGACCGCGCTCCTCGCCGGCGGCGTCGACCGTCCCGGACTGGACCTGGCCGCCATGGCCCGCATGTTCA
>JBQCCW010000334.1:0-2748 GCA_051961835.1 Marmoricola sp.
CGGGACGGGCGAAGGGCGGCCCGGTCGCGCCGGCCGGCACCGTCGACCCCGCCGGCCGGGGCGACCGGGCGCATCCGGTCGGCGCGCGCCCTCCCGGCGCCGGACTGCGGGGCGAGGACGACGACGACCTCGCGGACGTGCTCACCGCCCTCCTCGCCGAGCACTCCGTCACCAGCGCTCGCGCCGCCGGCGTGGACGAGGCCATCCGCCTCGCGAGCGAGATCCACCCGACCATCGTCGTGCTCGACCTCGAGCTGCCGGACGGCAACGGCAGCGACGTCGTCGCTGCCCTGCGACGCGACCCACGGACGGCCGGCACCGACCTCGTCGTCTACAGCGCGGCCGACGTCGAGTCGACCGACCGCGAGCGGGTGCCCCGCGGGCGGCCGGCATTCCCCACCAAGCCCCGGGTCGCCCCGGCCGCCCTCGCCCGTCGCGTGCGCCAGCTGCTCGACGACACCACCTCATCGGGACGGAGCACCACGTGACCTCAGGACCCCAGGACGCGGCGACCCCGGAGGCGCGACTCGACATCACCGTGCGGACGAAGGTCGGGGTGGGCCGGACACTGTTGTCGGCGTTCGACCACGCGCTGCTCCAGGCGGGCGTCGGCAACCTCAACCTCATCCCGCGGTCGTCGGTGATCCCTCCGCCCAGCACCGTGACGGTGGGCGGCGACGACGTGGTCGGCGGGCACGGCGACCGGCTCTACTGCGTCGAGGCGGTCGCGTACGCCGACCATCCCGGCGAGGTCGTCTCCGCAGGCCTCGGATGGGTCATCCACCCGACGATCGGCGGGCTCTTCGTGGAGCACACGGGCGGCAACCAGGAGTCGGTCGAGGAGCAGATCCACCTGAGCCTCGCCGACATGGCCGAGACGCGCGGCATCGACTTCGGTCCCGTGCACACCGCCGTCGCGTCCGCCCACTGCGTCGACCGCCCGGTCTGCGCGCTCGCGATCGCGGCGTACGCCGTCGCGGATTGGAGGACCCCGTGAGCAGCCGTCCCCCCGACCTCCCGCCGGTCCCTGGGGCTCCCGAGGTCAAGGTCACCATCGAGACCGACGTCGACCAGCACACCGCGGAGTCCTTCTGGGCGCTCTACCGCGAGGCTTTCGGCGAGCTGGAGACGCGCGCGGTGGCCCGCCAGCTCCTGCACCGGGACGAGTTCATGGAGGAGATGCACGACCCCCGCGTCCACAAGTACGTCGCGTGGAGCGACGACGGCGTGGCGATCGGGCTGTCGACGCTCACCAACCAGCTCGAGACCGTGCCGTGGATCAGCCCGGCGTACTTCCGGCACCATTACCCCGAGCACTTCGCGCGGGGTGCCGTCTACTACATCGGCTTCACGCTGGTCGACCGCGCGCAGCGGATGAGCCACGTCTTCCAGGCGATGATCGACCGGATGGGTGACGTCCTGGCGGACGCGCGGGCGATCGTCGGGTGGGACATCTGCGCCCACAACGACGACAGCTTCTCCTTCGGCGAGCACGCCGCTCGGGTCCTCTCCCGCTCGGGGGACGTGACGGTGGGCCCGATCGACCGGCAGACCTCCTACCTGGGCACCTTCCACGACGCCGCCCAAGCGCAGCCCGGGGCGGGCTGATGGCGACTCCCACGGTGCTCGTTGTGGACGACGACGACTCGGTCCGCATCATCACCGAGCTGGCGCTGGAGAAGATCGCCGGATGGGACGTCATCAGCGCCGGCGGCGGCGCCGAGGCGCTCGAGCTCGCCCGGCAGCACCGTCCCGACGCGGTCCTGCTCGACCTGATGATGCCGGACATGGACGGGCGCGCGACGTTCCTCGCGCTGCGCGCCGAGGAGGCCACCCGTGACATCCCGGTGGTCCTGCTGACGGCCAAGCTTCGCGTCGGCGGCGGCCCGCAGATCTGGGACGACCTCGCCGTGGCCGGCGTCATCGCGAAGCCGTTCAGCCCGCGCACCCTGGGCGCCGAGGTGGCGG
The DNA here is from genome assembly GCA_051961835.1 of Marmoricola sp. Taxonomy (GTDB): domain Bacteria; phylum Actinomycetota; class Actinomycetes; order Propionibacteriales; family Nocardioidaceae; genus Marmoricola. The sequence goes on from JBQCCW010000334.1 coordinate 1,969, forward strand.
CCCTGCTCGGGTGGGACGCACCCGCGTCGTAGTGGCGATGCCCCCTGGCCGCTAGCCGGCCGGCGCGTGGCGGAAGTCGATGACCAGGCGCTGCGGGTCGTGGAGGAAGAACACGCGGTACGGCGCTCGATGGGTGAGCGCGAAGCCGAAGCTCACGACGCCCTCGAAGTCGCCCGCGAACGCGAGGGCCTTGAGCGTCCGCAGGTGCGGGCGGGCGATCCGCGGGCCGTCGTACACGTTGCCGTTCCCGTCGTGGGCCCGCGCCGGGCTGAGCGTCAGCGCGATGCCCGAGCGGCCGGCGATCGGGACCAGCCGGCCCGAGCCGTCGTCGTGGAAGCGGCGCGCGTAGTGCGCCCGGCCGCTGGGGATCCGCCCGACGATGTCGATGACGACCCGGTCGAAGGTCCGGTGGGCGGCGTAGCGCAGGTCCACGACCTCGGGTGATCGCGCCGCCGGGTGGCTCCACGACGTCGCGTGGTCCTGCCACCCCGGGAGCGCGAAGGCCGAGGGCCCCGTCGTGAGGAGCGCCGCGCAGAGCAGCAGCACGGCGGTCGCGGCGGTCGCCAGGACCCGGCTGCGGACAGGTGTGCTGGAGCTCGGACCCATCGCTGCCTCCCGGGGTGCGCGCCGACGACGGCACAGGGGCGATCGGTCGCCGGCGCGCCTCCACAGTGGCACGGTCGGCGCCCGGCGGCCCCGCCTCGTCCGGGTCATTTGCGGTGACCCGAACGGGCTGGCCCGGTGCGCTCGGTCAGGCGAGCCCTTCGAAGGGGCGGACCT
>JBQCCW010000335.1:0-2581 GCA_051961835.1 Marmoricola sp.
GGGCAGGGCAGCACCCCGGTGGCGGGCACCGTCAACTGCAGCGCCGCGACCGCGCAGACCGCCACGCTGACGGTCGCCGCGCCGGCTCCGAAGCTGACGGCCACCGCCAAGAAGATCAAGGCCGGCCACGTCGCCAAGATCAAGGTCGTCACCACGCCGGCCCAGACCGGCAAGGCCATCGCCAAGGTCGGCAAGAAGAAGGTCGCCAAGGCCACGCTGAAGAACGGCAAGGCCACCTTGAAGGTCAAGGGCCTGAAGAAGACCACCAAGGTCAAGGTCTTCGTCGGCTCGCTGAAGGCGGTCGTCAAGGTCAAGGTCAAGAAGTGATCCTCGCCTGATCCACGTCGAGGGCGCGCCTCCGGTTCCAGCCGGGGGCGCGTCCTTGCTGTTGCTCCACACCACCGGCGTGTCGAGCGCCTGTTACCGGAAAGTAGACTCCGCGCCATGAGCGCCGATTACCCGCTGTTCGCCCTCTCCGAGGAGCACCAGGAGATCCGCAAGGCCATCCGGGAGATCTGCGACGCCAAGATCGCTCCGGCCGCGGCGGCCGTCGACGAGGAGGCCCGCTACCCCCAAGAGGCGCACGACGCGCTCGTGGAGACCGACTTCTATGCCCCGCACGTGCCCGAGGCGTACGGCGGCGTCGGCGCGGACGCGCTCGCCACGGTGGTCGTGATCGAGGAAGTGGCGCGGGCCGATGTGTCGGCGTCGTTGATTCCGGCGGTGAACAAGCTGGGGTCGTTGCCGGTGCAGATCGGCGGCAGCGAGGAGCAGAAGTTGAAGTATCTGGGCGCGTTGGCGCGGGGTGAGGGCGGCTTCTCCTACTGCCTCTCGGAGCCGGAGGCGGGCTCGGACGCGGCGAACCAGAAGACCCGCGCCGTCCGCGATGGCGACGGTTGGGTGCTCAACGGCACCAAGCGGTGGATCACCAACGCCGGGGCCTCGCAGTTCTACACCGTGCTGGCCATGACCGACCCCGAGAAGCGGTCCAAGGGCATCAGCGCGTTCGTGGTCGAGAAGACCGACGAGGGCGTCGGCTTCGGTGCCCCGGAGAAGAAGCTGGGCATCAAGGGGTCCCCGACCCGGGAGGTCTACTTCGACAACGTCCGCATCCCCGCGGACCGGATCATCGGGGAAGAGGGCTTGGGCTTCGAGTACGCGATGCGGACCCTGGACCACACCCGGATCACGATCGCCGCCCAGGCCGTCGGCGTGGCGCAAGGCGCCCTGGACTACGCGCTGGGCTACGTCCAGCAGCGCCACCAGTTCGGCAAGCCGATCGCCTCGTTCCAGGGGGTGGAGTTCATGCTCGCCGACATGGGCATGAAGATCGAGGCCGCCCGCCAGCTGACCTATGCCGCCGCGGGCCGCTCGGAGCGGGGCGATAAGGACCTGACGTTCTTCGGCGCCGCGGCCAAGTGCTTCGCGAGTGATGTGGCGATGGAGGTCACCACCAACGCCGTCCAGCTCCTGGGTGGCTATGGCTACACCCGTGACTATCCGGTGGAGCGGATGATGCGCGCTGCCAAGATCACCCAGATCTATGAGGGCACCAACCAGGTCCAACGCATCGTGATGGCCCGCCAGCTCCTCGCCGGCATCCAGACCAACATCTGACCGGATCGTGGAGCGTGCGGCGTCCCAGGTACGCCGTACACTCCACGGTCCCAGCCGCAGGCCGCGTCAGTCGGATGGCGGTGCGGGTGACTCGTTGAGGTAGGCGAGGACCGCGAGCACGCGCCGATTGGTGGTGGCGTCGTCGGTGATGCCGAGCTTGTCGAACGCGGTCGTGGTGTATTTGCTGATCGCGCCCTCGCTGAGGAAGAGCCTGCCCGCGATCGCGCTGTTGGAGAGTCCTTCGGCCATCAGCGCGAGGACGTCACGCTCGCGTCCGGTGAGGGCGGTGAGGCGGGACGAGGTGTCCGGCCGGGCGAGGAGGCGGGTGACGACCGCGGGGTCGAGGGCGGTGCCGCCACCGGCCACGCGGTGGAGGCTGTCGAGGAACTGCTCGGCCTCGAAGACGCTGTCCTTGAGCAGGTAGCCGACGCCGCCGTTCCCGTCGGCGAGCAGCTCGCGGGCGTAGAGCTGCTCGACGTGCTGGGAGAGGATCAGCACCGGCAGGCCGGGATGCTCGCGGCGTGCGGCGAGTGCCGCGGTGAGGCCCTCGTCGGTGTTGGTGGGCGGCATCCGTACGTCGATCACCGCGACGTCGGGCGTGTGGGTCAGGAGTGCTGCCAGCGTCTCCGGCCCGGTCGCCGCGACCGCCACGATCTCGTGGCCGTACGCCTCGAGGAGTCGGACGAGTCCGTCGCGCAGCAGGTAGAGGTCCTCGGCTATGACGACGCGCATGGCACCCAGATCGTGGCGTCGGTCGGTCCCCCGATGGGGCTGGTCAGACTCAGTGTCGCGTCGAACGTGGCGAGCCGCCGGCGTACGCCGGCGAGTCCTCCACTCGCGCCGACGACGGCACCGCCGGGGCCGTCGTCACGCACGGTCGCCTCGACACCCTGCGGCGTGGCGCGCAGCACGACGTCGACGCGTGCGTGCGGTGCGTGCTTGATCGCGTTGGTGATCAGCTCGA
>JBQCCW010000336.1:0-12130 GCA_051961835.1 Marmoricola sp.
CCGCCGATGGCCGTCGTCGTCACGCCTCGCCGTTGGCTCTCCGACCCCACCACTCCCAGCGACTCCGGCCCGCGACGCTGGCCGAGCTGCAGGCTCGGGTGGCACGTTCGACCAACGTGCTGTGATGCGTCAGGAGATGCGTGACAGTTCTGCATCAAGACATCGGTGACACTTGATGTGTCAGGACTTGGGTGACAGATCCGGGTTCTTGAGACGGGTGCCCCGCAACCTGCCGTTGCCGACCTAGTTCACGCCGGGTGCTGCTCGGCGAGGATCTCGCCGTCGAAGTCGGTGACGGTGAATCTGTCTGCGTCGGTGACGACCAGGTTGTCTACGACCTTGATCGCGTCCATGACGGTCTCGCCCCCAGCGACGTGGGGGCCACGGCGCAGCGGGAGTGATCGTCGATGAGGTGGAAGACCACGCCTGTCCTGCCGCCGGTCAGAACGTACTCGGTGGCGTCGAGCTGCCAGCACGGTTTCAAGGCCGGGTACACGAACCGTCGCCACGCCGAGCGTGGTCGCTTCCGCGGCTCAATCCCGGCTACGCCCGCTTCCCGGAAGATCCGGGCAACAGCGGCCGTCGATGGCACCTGGCCCAGGCCCATCGTCCGCATCTTCTCGTGCACGCTGATCGGGCCGTCATCGAGCCCCGACGCCTCCAGCGCCGCGCGGACCTGGATGGCTTGCTTCTTGACCTCCTCGGTCAGCTTCGAGGGGCTCGACCTCGGGCGGCGCTTCCGCGGCTCAAGGACCGCGGCCGCCGTTCCTGGGCAACCACCGCCGAAGCCTGAGGGCAGAAGTGTCACCACCAAGACCACCCGACGTGTCACCGATGTCCTGATGCAGAACTGTCACCGATGTTCTGAGACATGACAATTCCACAAGTCCTCCTCGAACCTGGAAATCGAACGTGTGTTCGGGTACCATGTGTCTATGACGGCTATCCTCGACACCGCACCGGCACTGCTGGGTGGCGTGGAGGACTGCTCCCCGACGCAGCTGGCGGACGCGATCCGGGACGCCCGGGCCGTGGAGGTCGCGGCGGGGGTCGAGGTGTTGCGGTTGGCGGTGGCGTGGGCCGATGCCCACCCCGCCCTGGACGACCAGGGTCGCCCGGTCCCGACCCCGCTGGTGTCGGGGGAGGCGTTGGCGGCGCACTTCGCCGGGATCGACCCTGAGGAGTTCCGCGAGGCGATCGGGGACCGGCCCGCGTGGGCGGGCCTGCCCCGGCTGGGGTGGGACGCCGAGGCGGGGTTCGCCGTCACCGCGGGCTTGTCGACCCGGGCGGGGTCCGCGCTGCTGCGTGACGCCCTCATCCTGCGTCACCGCCTCCCGGCCATCTGGGCCAAGGTCACTACCGGGGCGGTGCCGGCGTGGCGGGCCCGGCTGATCGCGGTGGAGGTCGCCGGCGCCCCCGACGACGTCTGCGCGGCCATCGACGCCGTGGTCGCCCCGGTCGCCGACCGCGCCGGCACCGTGAGCGTGCGGCGGCTGGTCAACGAGGCGATGGTCCGCCTCTACCCCGACGTGGTGGCGGTGAGGTCCTGGCAGGACCTGGAGCGCCGCTACGTCCACCTCGACCGCGACCACCTGGGTCACACCGCGATCGCGGGGATGGACATCCGCGCCGACTACGCAGACCTCGTCGACCTCGACCACGTGCTGACCGAGCTCGCGCACCGCCTCCCCACCGTGGACCCCGAGGCACGCCGGGAGACCCTGGAGCAGCGCCGCGCCCGGGCGCTGGGGGTGCTGGCCGACCCCGCCCGCGCCCACCACCTCCTCAGCCAGTCCGAGCAGAGCGACCCCGACGATGAGCCCGCACCGGCCACGCCCCGGGCGGCGACGCGGCGCCGCTCCACGACCCTGGTGCTGCGGATCACCGACCTCGCCCTGCTCGGCGTCGCGGACGCCGGCACCATCGAGACCGGCCCCCGCGCCGGGGCCGCGGTGCTCACCGAGACCATCGCCGCCTGGTGCGGCCGGGCGGCCAGCGACCTCACCGTCCTCCCCGTCCTCGACACCACCGCTCACCACGCCGGCACCGCCTACGCCGCCCCGGTCACGGTGAGGCGGCACCTGGCCGAGCGGGACCAGCACTGCCTGTTCCCGTTCTGCGACCGCCCCGCAGCCTCGTGCGACTGTGACCACGTTGTCCCTTACGCCGAGGGCGGGCCGACGTGCGCCTGCAACCTCGTGGCCCTGTGCCGACACCACCACCGGCTCAAGACCCACGCCGGCTACACCGCCCGGCTGATCGAGCCCGGCGTCGTGTGGTGGACCACCCCCTGGGGACACCAGTTCACCGTCACCCGCGAGGGGACCCAGCCGGTCCCCACCGGCGACCACCGGGCACCACCCCGCCCCGTCTGCCTGAAGTAGGCCCGCACCGGCACGTGCCTATGACGCAAGGAACCCGCCGTCCCCGGAGGGACGACGGGCCCGGAAGCCTGGTGTCAGGAGGTCAGCGGGTGACCTTGCCGGCCTTGAGGCAGCCGGTGCAGACGTTGACGCGCTTGGGCGAACCGTTGACGGTCGCCCGCACGCGCTGGATGTTGGGGTTGAACCGACGCTTGGTGATCTTGCGCGACCACGGCCGGTTGTTGCCGAAGCCGGGCTTCTTGGCGCAGATGTCGCAGACGGCAGCCACCGTGACTCCTCAGAGGTGTTGAAGACGAGCGGGCCCGGGCGGTGTGCGCATCGGGCAACCGGAACAGGATAGCCGAGCCCCCGCGGCCGAGGCCAATCGAGCGCCGATCGAGCGCCGATCGAGCAGGGTGACCGGCGCGGGGCCGTCGGTGCGGTCGACTAGCGTGAGGTGCCATGGAGCAGCACGCGACGTTCGACCTCGACGCCGTGCTCCGCTTCGCCGACCTGGCCGCGGCCGGCCTGGCCGAGGCGCGCGAGGAGATCGACGCGCTCAACGTCTACCCGGTGCCCGACGGCGACACCGGCACCAACATGTTCCTCACCGTGCGGGCGGCGCGCGACGCCGCCCGGGAGGCCGCCGCCGCAGCGGCGCCGGAGGGGTCCGACCCGCTCGTCGAGGTGCTCGGCGCCTACGCCCGCGGGGCGCTGCTCGGGGCCCGCGGCAACTCCGGAGTGATCCTGAGCCAGCTGGTGGGAGCGCTGTTCCGGCGGATGGCCCGCGCCGGCGCCGGCGACCGGTCGGCGCTCGTGTTCGCCGACGGGCTGCGCGATGCGGCCGACGCCGCGTACGCGGCGGTCGGCCGGCCCGTCGAGGGCACGATGCTGACCGTCGCCCGGGCCGCTGCCGACGCGGCCGGCGAGGTGGCCGCCGATCCCGAGTGCCGGCTCGGCGACGTGGTGAGCAGCGCGGCACGCTCCGCCCGCGAGGCGCTGGCGCGCACTCCCGAGCAGATGCAGTTGCTGCGCGACGCGGGTGTGGTCGACGCCGGCGGGCGCGGCTTGTGCGTGGTCCTCGACGCCGCGGAGACGGGCCTGACCGGACGCCGCGCGCCCGCCGCTGCGGCGCCGCTGCCGCGTCCGGAGCTCCGGTCAGTGCCGACCGGCGACCTCACCGAGGACGGCCCGGCGTACGAGGTGATGTACCTCCTGGACACCGAGGACGCCTCCGACGATGCCGTGGCCGGCCTGCGCCAGCGGCTCGACGCCCTGGGCGACTCGCTGGTGGTGGTCGGCGGCGAGGGCCTGTGGAACGTCCACGTCCACACCGACGACGTGGGCGCTGCGGTCGAGGCGGGCATCGAGACCGGCCGGCCACGGCGGATCCGCGTGACCCACTTCGCCGAGCAGGTCGCGCGGGCCCGTGAGCGCCGCCTGGCCGAGCAGCGCAGCGGCCGTGGTGTCGTGGCGGTCGTCGCCGGCGACGGCCTGGCGCAGGTCTTCGCCGAGGCCGGGGCGGTCGTGCTGCCCGGCGGCCCCGGTCGCCGGCCGAGCACCGGCGAGATCCTCGACGCCGTCGAGCGCACCGGCGCGGCCGAGGTGGTGATCCTGCCCAACGACCCCGACACGCTCGCCGTCGCCCAGGCGGCCGGTCACGCCGCCGAGGAGACCGGGCGGGTCCACGTCGTGGTGATCCCCACCCGCGCTCAGGTGCAGGGGCTGGCGGCGCTCGCGGTCCACGAGCCGGCGCGACCCTTCGACGCCGACGTGGTGGAGATGACCTCCGCCGCCCGCAGCACCCGGCACGGCGGCGTCACCGTCGCGGCGCGCAAGGCGATGACCTCCGCCGGTCCGTGCGAGCCCGGAGACGTGCTCGGCATCCTGCAGGGCGACTTCGCCGTCGTCGGCGACGACGAGCTCACCGTCGCCGGCGAGATCCTGCGCCGCCTCCTCGGTGGTGGCGGCGAGCTCGTGACGCTGGTCGCGGGCCGGGACGCCGGCGACCTCGCCGAGCGGTGCCAGGCCTGGGTGGAGGGCGCGTTCCCCGGCGTCGACGTGCTCACCTACGACGGGGGTCAGGAGCGCTACCCGCTCCTGCTCGCGGTGGAGTAGGCGCACCGATGGACCTCACCTGGGAGTCACCGCTCGCCGCCGCCGCCGGCAAGGTGAAGGCCGAGCGGATCAAGACCATGCGGGAGTTCGCCGGTCTCGACACGGTCGGCGCGCTGCTCTCCTACTTCCCGCGGACGTACGTCGCGAAGGGCACGCTGAGCAACCTGGACGAGCTCGTCGAGGGCTCCCTGCTCAGCATGGTCGGCGAGATCGTCAGTGCCCGGCGGCACGAGTACCGCGACCGGCGGACGGGCCGGACCGCCTGGCGCCTGGAGACGTACGTCCGCGGCGAGGCCGGCGCGCCGCTCGCCGTGACGTGGTTCGCCCAGCGCAAGCACCTGGCGGAGTTCCACGAGCGCCAGTACGCGCCGGGGCGGGTCGGCATGTTCTCCGGCCGGTTGAAGTGGTGGCGCAACGCCTGGCAGCTGACCAACCCCGACGCGCGGTTGTGGGAGGACGACGCGGCCGGGGAGTCGACCATGCCCGACCTCATCCCGATCTACCGAGAGATCGACAAGACGAACACCTGGCACATCGAGGAGACGGTCGCCTTCGCGCTGACCGTGCTCGACCGGTTCCCCGACGTGCTGCCGGAGGCGGTGCGCCGCGAGCACGGCCTGGTGAGCGCGGCGGATGCGTACGTCGGGATCCACCGGCCCGCCGACCACGCGCAGCTGGGTGCGGCCCGTAAACGACTGAAGTGGGACGAGGCGTTCACCGCCCAGGTGGTGCTGGCACGCCGCCGCGCCGACGCCGCCCGCACGCCGACGCGCCCGCGGCCCGGGCGCACGGGCGGCCTGCTCGACGCCTTCGACGCGCGGCTGCCGTTCACCCTCACGCCCGGGCAGCGCGCGGTGGGCGAGGAGATCGCCGCCGACCTCGCCGGGGAGCACCCGATGCACCGCCTCCTTCAGGGCGACGTCGGCTCGGGCAAGACCCTCGTCGCGCTGCGGGCGATGCTGCAGGTGGTCGACTCCGGGGGGCAGGCCGTCCTGCTCGCGCCCACCGAGGTGCTCGCCCAGCAGCACCATCGGTCGATCCAGGCGATGCTGGGCGACCTCGCCGAGGCGGGTCGGCTCGGGGCGGCCGACGCCGCCACCATCGTCACCCTGCTCACCGGCTCGATGGGCACCAAGGCGCGACGGCAGGCACTGCTGCACGCCGCCTCCGGTGAGGCCGGCATCGTCATCGGCACCCATGCCCTGCTCGAGGACAAGGTCCAGCTCGCCGACCTCGGCCTGGTCGTCGTCGACGAGCAGCACCGGTTCGGGGTGGAGCAGCGGGCGGCGCTCTCGGACAAGGCGGCGACGCCGCCGCACGTGCTGGTGATGACCGCGACGCCCATCCCGCGCACGATCGCGATGACCGTGTTCGGCGACCTCGACACCTCCACCCTCACCGACCTTCCCGCGGGGCGGGGCCAGGTGCAGACGAGCGTGGTGCCCACCCTGCGGCACCCGACCTGGCTGGACCGCGGGTGGGAGCGCGTGCGCGAGGAGGTCGCGGCGGGCAGGCAGGCCTACGTCGTGTGCTCCCGGATCACCGACGAGCCCTCCGACGCCGACGCAGACGACGAGCGGATCCTGTTCGCGGTCGAGGACACCGTCGAGATGCTGCGGGCCGGACCCCTCGACGGGCTGCGGGTGGAGGCGCTGCACGGCCGGATGGCGCCCGACGCGAAGGACGCGGTGATGCGCGCCTTCGGCGACGGCGACATCGACGTGCTCGTCTCCACCACCGTCATCGAGGTCGGCGTCGACGTGCCGAACGCGACCGTGATGGTGATCCTCGACGCCGACCGGTTCGGCGTCTCCCAGCTCCACCAGCTCCGCGGCCGGATCGGCCGCGGCGGTCACAGCGGCCTGTGCCTGCTGGTCAGCGAGGCCGAGCCGGGACATCCGAGCCTCGCGCGGCTCGCCGCCGTCGCCGCCACCCGCGACGGGTTCGCCCTCTCGCGGGTCGACCTCGAGCAGCGTCGCGAGGGCGACCTGCTGGGCGCGCGGCAGAGCGGCCGCGGCGCGCGCCGGACTCTGCGGCTGCTGTCGGTGCTCGAGGACGAGGAGATCATCGCCGCGGCCCGCGACGCGGCCACCGCGTATCTGGCCGCCGACCCCGAGCTCCTCGAGACCCCCGACCTCGCCGAGCGGGTGCGCGAGCTCGACGAGACCGGCCGCTCCGACTTCCTCGACAGAGCCTGACCCCCATGACGCGCCTGATCGGCGGTGCCGCGGGGGGCCGGCGGCTGCGCACGCCCGCGGGCAGCGCCACTCGACCGACCTCCGACCGGGTCCGCGAGGCGCTGTTCTCGGCGCTGGAGGCCACCCACGGCTCGTTCACCGGGCTCGCCGTCCTCGACCTGTACGCCGGGACCGGCGCGCTCGCCCTCGAGGCGGCCTCTCGCGGGGCGGAGCGGGTGCTCGCCGTCGAGTCCGACCGGCGAACCGCCCGGCTGATCGAGGCCAACGCCCGCGACACCGGCCTCGCGGTGCGGGTGGCGGCGCAGCCGGTCGCGCGGGTCCTCGCTGCCGCGCCCGACGCGCCGTACGACATCGTCCTCGCCGACCCGCCGTACCCGCTGGACAACGACGAGGTCGTCCGGACGGTGGCGTTGCTGGTCGGGCACGGCTGGCTGGCTCCGGAGGCCGACGTGGTCGTGGAGCGTTCGGCGCGTACCGTGGAACCCGACTGGCCGACCGGCGTGCAGCGGGTTCGTTCTCGGGCCTACGGCGAGACGGTGCTCTGGTATCTTCGCGCCGACCGGGGGAGCTGAGGCGGACCGGCGGTCGATCCCCGTCCCGCCATCGCCGTCCCCCATCGCCGTCCCCCAGGGGCCGGCCACGAAGCCCAGGAGGCCCCCGCGTGCGCAGAGCCGTCTGCCCGGGTTCGTTCGACCCGGTGACGAATGGGCACATCGACATCGTGTCCCGCGCCGCCTCACTCTTCGACGAGGTCGTCGTCGCCGTCGGCATCAACAAGGCGAAGGCGAGCGCCCGGCTGTTCTCGGCCGAGGAGCGGATGGACATGCTCCGCGAGGCGTGTGCGCCGTACCCGAACGTCACGGTCGACGGCTTCGAGGGCCTCCTCACCGACTTCTGCGCGAGCCACGGCATCCAGGCGATCGTCAAGGGCCTGCGCGCGGTGAGCGACTTCGACTACGAGCTGCAGATGGCACAGATGAACTCCTCCCTGACCGATGTGGAGACCGTGTTCATCCCGACCAGCCCGGAGTACTCCTTCCTGGCCTCCTCGCTGGTCAAGGAGGTCGCAACCTTCGGCGGGGACGTCTCGGCGCTGGTGCCGCCGCACGTCCTCGCCCAGTTGACGACTCGGCTTGCCGAGCGGGCCGGCCGGGAGGGGACGGTGACCGATGCGTGAGGACATCGACGCCCGGCTCGCCGAGCTCCGCGACCTGATCGCCGGGGCACGCTCGATGCCGATGTCGTCCTCGGTGATGGTGAACCGCTCCGAGCTCGACGAGGCTTTGGCGCGTCTGGAGGCGGCGATCGGCGAGACCTTGAGCCACGCCACCGAGGTGGTGGGCGATCGCGACGCCGTCGTGGCCGAGGGGCGCAGCGAGGCCGCCGAGATCATCCGGCAGGCCGAGGTGCACCGCGACAAGCTCGTCTCCGACACCGACGTCTACCACCTCGCCGTGCAGCGCGCCGAGGAGATCGAGTCGACCGCCCGTCGTGAGGCCGAGGAGCTGCAGCGCGAGACCGACGCCTACGTCGAGGAGCGGCTCGCGAACTTCGAGCTGACCCTCGAGCGGACCCTCGACGCCGTCCGGCGGGGCCGGGCGCGGCTCAGCGGCGGTCACGTGCACGGCTTGGGCGACGACTCCGACGTCGACGACATCGTGCTGCCCCAGCACCTGCGCCGCGACTGAGCGCTCCCGGGCGCGTTTTGGCCGGTTCGCACCGCGACGGCTAGACTCGCGCAGGTTCTGCAGTTGCCGCTGACGGAAGTGACACTCGTGCGCAGTCTCGACCCGAGAGCGCCGCTCGTGCTCGACACGCGCGAGCTCGGGCGCCGCCCTGGGGCGCAGCGTACGGTGACACGGACGGCGGAGGCGCCTGCGGAGCTCGGCATCGAGATCCTGGGCGTCCCCGAGGGCGCGCCGGTCCACCTGGACCTGCGCCTGGAGGCCGTCATGGAGGGAGTGCTCGTCACCGGCACGGCGCAGGCCGCGGTCGAGGGGGAGTGCGCGCGGTGCCTGGAGCCGATCGAGGACGAGGTCCAGGTCGACATCCAGGAGCTGTACCTCTACGAGGACCAGGGCGACCCCGCGGACGACGAGGAGCTCGATGTCAGCCGGCTCGAGGGCGACCTGATCGACCTGGAGCCGGTGCTGAGGGATGCGGTGGTGCTCGCGCTGCCGTTCCAGCCGTTGTGCCGGGACGACTGCCCGGGGTTGTGCGTCGAGTGTGGCGCGCGCCTGGCGGACGATCCGGACCACCGGCACGACGCACCGGTCGACCCCCGGTGGGCCGCGCTGGGTGGCATCACGACCGGCCGGGCCCCCGGCAACCCCGACGAAGAATCGATGAAGGAGTAACCGTGGCTGTCCCGAAGCGGAAGATGTCGCGCAGCAACACGCGCCACCGTCGGTCGCAGTGGAAGGCCTCCGCGCCCTCCCTGGTGACCTGCAGCAACCCGGCGTGCGGCAGCAAGCACCTGCCCCACCGCGCCTGCCCGGACTGCGGCCAGTACGGCGCCCGCGCCGAGCGTCGTCAGGTCCTCTGAGCGACGTCGTCGCGCCGATGACGGACGGAGCCCAGCCCGGGTCCCCGTCGTACGGCGAGCTGCGTTCAGCGCTCGGTGATCCCCAGCTGGATCCCGAGCTGCTGACGCTCGCCCTCACCCACCGCTCCTACGCCTACGAGCACGGTGGGCTGCCGACGAACGAGCGGCTGGAGTTCCTCGGGGACTCCGTGCTCGGCGTGGTCATCACCGAGACGCTCTACCGCACCCACCCCGACCTCTCCGAGGGCCGGCTGGCCAAGCTGCGTGCCGCCGTCGTCAACGCCCGCGCGCTCGCCGAGGTCGCCGTGACCATCGGGGTCGGCGACCACGTCTTCCTGGGCAAGGGCGAGGAGACGACCGGCGGTCGCGCGAAGGCCTCGATCCTCTCCGACACCGTCGAGGCGCTGATCGGGGCGGTGTACCTCTCCGGCGGCTTCGAGGAGGCGGCGACGATGATCCACCGGCTCTTCGATCCGCTGCTCGCGGCGGCGGCCGCGCTCGGCGCGGGCCTGGACTGGAAGACCAGCCTCCAGGAGTTCACCGCCGAGAACGAGCTCGGCGTGCCCGAGTACGTCATCGCGGACGAGGGCCCCGACCACGCCAAGGTGTTCACCGCCCGGGTGCGGGTCGGCGAGGAGCTCTACGGCCACGGCGTCGGGCGCTCGAAGAAGGAAGCCGAGCAGCAGGCCGCCGAGTCGGCCTACCGCGCGCTCGCGCCCCAGGGCTGAGCAGGGCCGGTGCCCGAGCTCCCCGAGGTCGAGGTCGTCCGGCGCGGCCTCGAGGCGCACGTTCTCGACCAGGTGATCACCTCGGTCGAGGTGCTGCACCAGCGGCCGGTCCGCCGCCATCTCGCCGGCGCCGACGACTTCGCTGTGCAGCTCACCGGCCGCAGCTTCACCGCCGCCCGGCGCCGCGGCAAGTACCTCTGGCTGCCCCTGGAGACCGGTGATGCCCTCCTCGCCCACCTCGGCATGAGCGGTCAGATGCTCGTCCAGCCGCACGACGCCGGCGTCGAGCGGCACCTGCGCGTCCGGTTCGCCCTGGAGTCCGGGCTCGACCTGCGCTTCGTCGACCAGCGGATGTTCGGCGGGCTCGCCCTTGCCGTCGGGGGAGCGGACCTGCCCGCCGAGATCGCCCACATCGCTCGCGACCCGCTCGACCCGGAGTTCGACGCCGACGAGTTCGTCCGCCGGGTGCGGCGCAGCGACTCCGCGATCAAGCGGCAGCTGCTCAACCAGGCGCTGGTCTCGGGCATCGGCAACATCTACGCCGACGAGGCGCTGTGGCGGGCGCAGGTGCACGGCGAGCGGCCGGGCTCACGCCTCTCCCGGGCGCAGGTGCTCGCGGTGCTGGCGGCCGTGCGAGACGTGATGGGCGCCGCGCTCGAGCAGGGCGGCACCTCCTTCGACGCGCTCTACGTCAACGTCAACGGGGAGAGCGGCTACTTCGACCGGTCCCTGCACGCCTACGGACAGGAGGGCCGGCCCTGCGACCGGTGCGGCACCCCGATCCGGCGTACGGCGTTCATGAACCGCTCCTCCTTCTGGTGCCCGGTGTGCCAGCCGGCGCCGCGCGCCCGGCGGACCTCCTGAGGACCGCTTCCCGCACGAGTTGATCCCATGTCCCGAGTCGTGAGACTCTTGGAGACGGTCCGGATCCGGGCCCACCCCGCACGACCGCCCCGTCGGAGGACATCCATGGCCAAGGCTCTTCTCGGCTACGCGCCCGGCAGCGACCCCCTCGCCCTGACGCGACTCTCCGCCGAGAACCGAGCGCTGCGGCAGCGCGTCTCGGACCTGCAGCAGATCGTGCTGCGCCTGCAGCACGAGAACGACGCCCTCGCGGCGATGGCGGCCGAGTCCGCCACCGACGAGGTCCTCGAGCTCGCCTGAGCACCGGCCCCCTCGCCCTGACTGCTGCGGATCGGAGTCGCCTCCCGGCTCAGATCCGCAGCGAACCGCTGTCGATCCGCCGGTGAGCGCTTCCTCCCCGCCGACCCTGGTCGGCCGTGCCGTCGAGGCCGCCGTCCCGGCTCGGATGGGCCGCCCGTTCCGGCTCCTGCTCGGCTCGACCCTGGTCTCGAACCTCGGCGACGGCATCGCGCTGGCGGCCGGGCCCCTGCTGATCGCCTCCCAGACCCGCTCGCCGGCGCTCGTCGCGGCGGCGGCGCTGCTGCAGCGGGTGCCGTGGCTGGTCCTCGGGCTGTACGCCGGCGCCATCGCCGACCGGGTCGACCGGCGGCTGCTGGTGGCGGTCGTCGACCTGCTCCAAGCCGGAGTGCTCGCGGTCCTGGCCCTCTCGATCCTCACCGATCGCATCTCGATCGCCCTCGTCCTCGCCGCGATGCTGCTGCTCGGCACCGCGGAGATCTTCTCCGACTCCGCGGCCAGCACGCTGCTGCCGATGCTCGTCGACCGCGCCGACCTCGGCATCGGCAACGCCCGCCTGCAGGGAGCGTTCCTCACCACCAACCAGCTCATCGGCCCTCCCGTGGGGGCCGCGCTGTTCGCGCTCGGCGCGGCCGTGCCGTTCGTGACGCAGGCGGTGTGCGCGGCGCTGGGCGCCCTGCTGGTGCTGCGGATGCGGGTGCCGCGGCTGCCGCAGCCGGAGACGCGGACCCACGTCCGCCGCGACATCGCCGAGGGCGTGCGCTGGCTGCTGCACCACCCGGGCATGCGCACGCTGGCGCTGGTGATCCTGACGTTCAACGTCACGTGGGGCGCGGCCTGGTCGGTGCTCGTGCTGTGGTCCCAGGAGCGCCTGCACCTCCACGCCGTCGGGGTCGGCCTGCTCACCACCGCGCTCGCGCTCGGCGGGATCGCGGCGACCGGCTGCTTCGGGAGGATCGAGCGGCGCGCGTCGTACGAGCTGATGATGAAGGTCTGCCTGGTCACCGAGGTGCTCAT
>JBQCCW010000337.1:0-2272 GCA_051961835.1 Marmoricola sp.
GGCCTCGACCCGGCGTGAGACGAGGTTCTCGAACGGGCTGGTGACCAGGCCCGCGAGCGCCGCCACCGCGAGCACCAGGCCGATCGCCCTGGGCGAGCCGATGGAGTCCACACCGGCGCGGCGCAGCAGCACGTCCACCTCGCCCAGCAGGTAGAGCGCGACGACGGCGGACGCGGCGGTGACCGCCCCGAGCAGGGTGCCCACCTCGGGGTCGCGGGCCTTCGCGTGGCCCAGCTCGTGGGCGACGACGCTGCGGACCTCGCCGGCGGGGGCCTCGCGCAGCAGGGTGTCGTAGACGACGATCCGTCGTGTGGCCCCCAAGCCGGAGACGTAGGCGTTGAGCCCCGTGGTCCTCCTCGACGCGTCCGCGACCAGCACCTCCCGCACCGGCACACCGCTCCGGACCGCGAGCATCACCAGCTCGTCCCGGAGCGAGCCGGAGGGCATCGCCGTGAACCTGTTGAACACCGGCTCGACGAGGACCGGAAACACGAATGAGAGCAGGACCACCAGGGCGGCGGCACCCGCCGCGCCGAACGCCCACCACCAGTCCGGCGCGACCCGGGTCAGCGTGTAGAACCCGGCGAGCACGCACGCCGCAGCCAGGGCGCCGATCGCGGCGCCCTTGAGGAGGTCGGTCATCCAGCCGCGCCAGCCCTGGGTGGACAGCCCGGCGTCGCGCAGCACGGTGTGGCGCCACGCCGCGAACGGCAGCGACACCGACCACAGCAGCGCCAGGACGGCCAGGCCGCCGAGCACCGCCTCGGCCAGCCAGTGGGCGCCGACCGGCTCGGCCACCCGTTCGACCACGCGGGCGCCGGCCGGGGTCAGCCCGAGCAGCAGGGCAGCCACCAGCCCGACCAGCATCGAGCCGTAGGAGCTCGGGCGCAGCGCTCGGTGCAGGGCCCGTCCTGCGGTGACCACCTCGTCGGGTATGCCCTGCAGCGCTGCCGCGCGGGCTGCGCCGTCCGGCCGCGGGACCCGCCACGGCACGAGCGTGACTGCTGCGACACCCAACCCGACGGCGAGCGCCACCAGCGTCACCACGGCCCACCCGACCGGCGTCACGACGCCCCTCCCCCGACCCGACGCTGCACGTGCGGATGCCGCCGGCGATCGCCAACACCTGCTCGCGGCCGGACGCACCGGGACGCTGCGGACCTCACCCGGTGACGGCCTCGCGGACCCGGTCCAGCATGTCCTGCTCGCGCTCGCTGACCAGCTGCGCCCCGAAACCCAGGAAGCCGCCCTCCTTGGCGGCGTCGGCCGCCGCCTGGGCCGCGGCGACGAGCCACTGGCCGAACGCGGCGGTCTCCTCCGGCGTCGCCTTCGCCGCGACGATCCCCTGCACGGCGCGCAGCTCGCCGAGCACCTGCTCGCCGGGCGGTTGCTCCCCGGTCGGCTTGTAGCCGCTGATCGGGTTGTGCCGCTGCTGCAGCATGGCCTGGATCTCGAGAGCCGCCTCGGCGAGGAGCTGCTCACGACTGGGCGGGTTGGTCGCGCTCTTGACCATCGCCATCGACTCCTTGGCGGCCTCGATCGGCCCGCCCGGGTCGGCCAGGGAGATCGACATCCCGGCCACGAACGGTGACCTGACGATGCGCGCCCACTCCTCCTCGGTGAAGTCGCTCTTGGCAGTCACGATGCGTTCCTTCCGTCGGCTCAGGGTTCCAGCTGTCACGATCCCGGGCTCCGCGCGAGGCGGCATCACCCCCGTCGGATGACGTCGCGTGGGGGCGCGGGCACGCGATCCACTGCCTAGACGGCGGGCGGGAGCAGCTGGGCGAGGGCGTCGCCCATGCGGTCGCGGCCGCCGCCGTTGGCCCCGACGTTCCCCAGGCCGAACTGCAGGCTCGAGGACAGCGTCACCTGCACGGTGCCGGGGGCGACCTCACGCACCTGGGCGGTGACCTTCTCCCCGGACGCGAGCACCATCCGCCCGGCGGTGAACACGAAGATGCCGGTCTCGGCGTCCGAGGACAGGTGCTGCATCCCCGCGCGGCGCGCCGCCTCCTCGAGAGCCGCGACCGCCTCGCCGCCGCTCGCCCGGAACGTCATCGACCTCGCGCTGCTCGCGTTCATGTCACCACTCCCTCACCGACGCCGTCCACGCGTGCGGAGCAGGTGCCGACTCGAGGGTTGGCCCGGCTCCGATGCCGCGCGTACGTCGAGCGTAGCGAGCCGACGCCCGCGCGGGCGATGGTTCGGCGGCACCGGCGACGTGCTGCGTTCACGTACGGAGCAGCGGCCGGGAGTCCTACATTGAGGCATG
>JBQCCW010000338.1:0-10119 GCA_051961835.1 Marmoricola sp.
CCCATGAAGTAGTACGACAGGGCATCCGGTCGATTCCACCATTCCCGCCAGCGCTCCGGGTCGTCGGTGCGCCGGGCCCACTCGATGCTCGCCGACAGGTAGCCCACCACGGCGTCGAACCACACGTAGAGCCGCTTCGTCGGGTTGTCCCGCCATCCCTCGAGCGGCACCGGGATGCCCCAGTCGATGTCGCGGGTCATCGCTCGCGGGCGGACCTCCTCGAGGATGTTCTGGCTGAACCGGATCACGTTCGGCCGCCAGGTGCCGCTCGCCTCACGCTCGTCGAGCCACGCCTTGAGGGCTCCCGCCAGCGCCGGCAGGTCCAGGAAGAAGTGCTGGGTCTCGACGAACTCCGGCGTCTCGCCGTTGATCTTGGAGCGCGGGTTCTTCAGGTCCTGCGGGTCGAGCTGGTTGCCGCAGTTGTCGCACTGGTCGCCCCGGGCGCCGTCGTAGCCGCAGATCGGGCAGGTGCCCTCGATGTAGCGGTCCGGCAGCGTCCGGCCGGTGGAGGGACTGATCGCGCCGTACGTCGTCTCCTCGAGGAAGTAGCCGTTGTCGTAGACGCCGGTGAAGAGCTCCTGCACCACCTGGGTGTGATTGCGCGTCGTGGTCCGGGTGTAGAGGTCGTAGGACACGCCGAGCGCGGCGAGGTCCTCCGCGATGAGCCGGTGGTTCTGGTCCGCGAGCTGTTGCGGTGTCACCCCGGCCTCGTCGGCCGCGATCAGGATCGGCGTCCCGTGCTCGTCGGTCCCGCTCACCATCAGCACGTCGTGGCCGGCCATCCGCATGTAGCGGCTGAAGACGTCCGAGGGCACCCCGAAACCGGCGACGTGGCCGATGTGACGGGGGCCGTTGGCGTAGGGCCACGCGACAGCGGAGAGGACCCTCCGACGGGACTCAGGACGAACGCGACTCACTCGGGCGATCCTAGTGAGCCTCAGCTGAAGTCGAGATCCCCGGTCCGGCTGCGCTTGAGCTCGAAGAAGGTCGGGAACGCCGCGACCGCCACCGCGCCGTCCCAGAGCCGGCCGGCGTCCTCGCCGCGCGGGATGCTCCCGAGCACCGGCCCGAAGAAGGCCGAGCCGTTGATGTGGATCGTGGGAGTGCCCACGTCGTCGCCGACGGCGTCCATGCCGAGGTGGTGCGACTTGGCGACGGCGTCGTCGAGGGAGGTGTCGTCCATGGCGTCGGCCAGCGACGTGGGCAGCCCGGCCTCAGCCAGGGCGTCCTCGATGACCGCGCGCGTGAACTCCTGGCCGCCGTTGTGCCGCCGGGTGCCCAGCGCCGTGTAGAGCGGCGCGAGCACCTGGTCGCCGTGCTGCTGCGCAGCGGCGATGCATACCCGCACCGGCCCCCAGGCGGTGCTGAGCATCGCGCGGTAGTCCTCGGAGATGTCCTTGTCCTGGTTGAGGTAGGCCAGGCTCATCACGTGCCAGCGCACCTCGATGTCGCGCACCTTCTCCACCTCGAGGATCCACCGGGAGGTGATCCAGGCGAACGGGCACAGCGGGTCGAACCAGAAGTCGGCGACGTCCTTGGAGGCATCCATGCTTGTCACAACCACGTCGACCGCTCACCGATTCCCGGCCGGTGTGAGCCGGGTGACAAGATGGCCCCCATGCCAGGAATGAACCTCACCCGGGATGAGGCGCGCACCCGCGCCCAGTTGCTGACCGTCGACTCCTACACCGTGGACCTCGACCTCACGACCTCGGACACGACCTTCGACAGCACCACGACGATCGCGTTCCGCGCGAACGAGGCCGGCGCGTCCACGTTCGTCGACCTCGTCGACGCCGACATCCGCGAGATCGCCCTCAACGGCGAAGCCCTCGACCCCGCCGCGGTGTACGCCGACCATCGCATCCAGCTCACCGGGTTGCGGGAGTCCAACGAGCTGGTCGTGCGGGCGGCGCTGCCGTACAGCCACTCCGGGGAGGGCCTGCACCGGTTCGTGGATCCGGTCGACGACCGCGTCTACACCTATACGCAGTTCGAGGTGCCCGACGCCCGGCGCGTGTTCGCGACCTTCGAGCAGCCCGACCTCAAGAGCGTCTTCACCTTCTCGGTGACCGCCCCCGACACCTGGCTGGTCGTCTCCAACGCGCCGACCCCCGAGCCGGAGGCCGTGGGCGGCGGCAAGGCCGCCTGGCACTTCCCCACCACCAAGCGGATGTCGACGTACATCACGGCGATCATCGCCGGCGAGTACCACGCCGAGTTCGACAGCTACCAGGGGAAGTTCCACGAGATCCCCCTAGGCCACTACTGCCGGCAGTCCCTGGTCCCCTACCTCCAGCGCGACCTCGACGACGTCGTCACGATCACCAAGCAGAGCTTCGCGTTCTTCGAGGACAGGTTCGACTCCCCCTACCCCTTCGAGAAGTACGACCAGCTGTACGTGCCGGAGTACAACATGGGCGCGATGGAGAACGCCGGTGCGGTAACGCTGCGCGACGAGTACCTCCCCCGCAGCCGCCAGCCGCGCTCCTTCTACGAGTTCCGCTGCTCGGTGATCTCCCACGAGATGGCCCACATGTGGTTCGGCGACCTCGTGACGATGCGCTGGTGGGACGACCTGTGGCTCAACGAGTCGTTCGCGGAGTGGGCGTGCTACTGGTGCGAGGCGGAGGCCACGGAGTTCACCGACGCCTGGACCGGCTTCGCCAACGCCCGCAAGCAGACCGGCTACCGCCAGGACCAGCTCCCCACGACGCACCCGATCGCCGCGGACAACTACGACCTCGAGGCCGTCGAGGTCAACTTCGACATGATCACCTACGCCAAGGGCGCCTCGGTGCTCAAGCAGCTGGTGGCCTGGGTCGGCCTGGAGCCCTTCCTCGCGGGCCTGCAGCAGTACTTCAAGGACCACGCGTACGACAACGCCGAGTTCGGCGACCTGCTCGGGGCGCTGGAGCAGGCCTCCGGGCGCGAGCTGCAGAGCTGGGCGCACGAGTGGCTGCAGACGGCGGGCGTGAACACACTCGCCCCCGAGTTCACCCTCGACGACGACGGCGCGTACGCGTCCCTCACCGTGGTGCAGACCGCGCCGCCGGAGTGGCCGACGCTGCGCCGGCACCGGCTGGGCATCGGCCTCTACGACCGGCAGGGCGACGCCCTCGTGCGCCGCGAGTACCTCGAGATCGACGTCGAGGACGAGCGCACCGACGTCGCCAAGCTCGTCGGGGTGAAGCAGCCCGACCTGCTGCTGCTCAACGACCAGGACCTCGCCTACGCCAAGATCCGTTTCGACGAGCGCTCGCTGGCCACGGTCATCGCGCACCTGTCGTCTCTGGACGACTCCCTGGCGCGCGCCCTGTGCTGGAGCGCGGCCTGGGACATGACCCGCGACGCGGAGATGCGCCCGGGCGACTTCGTCGCCCTGGTGCTGGCCAACGTGGGCGCCGAGACCGACGCCTGGGGGCTGAGCCGGATCCCGGCGTACGCCGCGCAGGCGGTGCACAGCCTCGCGGCTCCCGCACATCGCGAGGACCTTCTCCGGCGTTGGGAGCAGGGCCTGCGCCGGCTGGTCGCCGAGGCCGCTCCGGGCAGCGATCACCAGCTGACCTTCGTGCGGTCCTGGGCGGCCACCGCCCGCAGTGACGAGGCACTCGCGGAGATCCAGGCGCTCCTCGACGGCTCCCTCACCTTCGAGGGCCTCGACGTCGACCAGGACCTGCGGTGGTCGCTGCTCACGGCGCTCGCGCGCACCGGTCGTGCCGGTGAGGCGGAGATCGACGCCGAGCTCGCGGCCGACAACACGATCAGCGGCAAGGAGCACGCGGCGGCGGCCCGTGCGGCCCGCCCGGACGCCGACGCGAAGGCGGCCGCGTGGCAGGCGGCGATGCTCGACTCCTCCACCCCCAACGAGACCGCTCGCAGCATCGCTCTCGCGTTCATGCAACACGGGCAGGACGAGGTGCTCCAGCCATACGTCGATGCGTACCTGACGGCCGCGGAGACCGCCTGGAGCACGTTGGGTCCCCACAAGGCCGCGGTGGCGCTGCAGTTCCTCTTCCCCGCCGTGCTCGGCTCGCCGGACCTGCTGGCTCGCGTCGACGCCTGGCTCGCCGACACCTCGGCGAACCCCGGCGCCAAGCGGTACGTGCTGGAGGGGCGTGCCGAGGTCGCGCGGATGCTGCAGGCGCAGGAGCGCGACGCCTCCTGACGGAGCTCGGCCCGGTGCCCCGGGGTGGACTGGACCGGTCCGCCCCGGGGACCGGGATCGCTCGGGAACCGCTGCCGCGGGACCTACGCTGATCGGATGCGGAGCGCTGCGGACGGGGGCTTGCCCGCGACGGGCTCCGGCGCCCCCGGCGACCCTCGGGTGACGCTCGTGCTCGAGGTCCTCGGCGGTACGCCGCTGCGTGACGCCGCCGCACGCTGGTCGGTCGAGCCGACGCTGGCCGAGCGGTGGGTCCGGGCGTTCGTCGAGAGCGGCGCCGCCCGGGTCACCAACCAGCCGGCGCCCGAGGAGGCCTCGCAGCGCGACCGGTTCCTGGCCGCGGTCGCGCACGAGCTGCGCAGTCCCCTGACGGTGGCGCGGGGCTGGGCCGCGATGCTCGAGGACGACGAGATCCCCACCGGCGCGGTCCGCCGCATCCAGGACGCGCTGGACCATCTCGCCGCCCGGGTGGAGGAGGTGGAGTACCTCGTCGCCGCGTCGCTGGGCCGGGTGCGGCTGCGCCCGACGCCGACGCGCATCGGCGACCTGGTCGCCGCCCTTCCCGATCCGCCGGGCAGGGTCGGTGGCGGCGGGCCGGAGACCGTCCTCCCGGTCGACGCCGCGGCCTACCAGCGCGTGCTGGTCGACCTGTGGGAGGTCGCCGGGATGGACCCGACCCCTCGGGACCGCGCGGTCGACCTCCGCCGCGACGGCGCATGGTGGGTGCTCGAGGTGCGACGTACCGGAGACCCGATCGAGCGTCGGCGGCTTCGTGCGCTCTTCGAGCCCTTCGACCGCAACGCGGACGACACCGGCGTGACGTTCGGCCTCTACCTCGCCCGCGCACTCACCGTCGCACTCGGCGGATCGCTCGGCGTGGACCAGGACGACCGAGGCGCTGTGCTCTGGCTGCGCACCCCCGCGCAGCCGCTTCCCCATGGAGAGGAATCCCGATGACCTTCCGACTCGCCTGTGGCGACGTGATGCCCGGCTGCACCGCACGCTTCGAGAGCACCGACCGCGCCGAGCTGATGGAACAGATCGCCGCGCATGCGGCCAGCGCGCATGGCATCACGGAGGTCACGCCCGAGATCGCCGAGACCATCGGGGCGAGGATCGTCAGCCGCTGAGGCGGTCAGTGGACGTGCAACGAGCGGGGCTGCCGCGCCGCCTCCGCGAGCTGGGCGAGCCCCCGGGTGAGTCCGTCGACCAGGTCTCCGTCGGCGAAGGCCGCCTGCATCGAGACGACGGCCAACCTCACGGAGTCGTCGTGCAGGTCGCGACGGACCACGTCGCCGGTGACGACCTCCAGCGCTCGTCGCTGCGGGTCGACCATGATCAACACGCTCCGCGACGGTGTCTTCAGCGCCGCATGCAGCGACAGTGCCGCGGCGCGGGGCTCACCTTCGACGCCGCCGACGAAGACCGAGAACTCATAGCGCGACACGGTCTCGGCCGCGCGGATGGCACGGTCGATCTGCGAGCGCTGGCGCGCCGAGAAGCCGTCAGTACTGGCCACCGGCGCCGCCCTGACTGCCACCCTCGGGCTGCGTCGGCGTGGCCGCCTCGACGCCCTTGCTCGGGCCACCGAACCACTCGTCGTCGCCGTGCCAGACGTCCGAGGTCGAGGAGTCGCCACCGAGCATCGAGGGCAGCACGGTGAGCAGCGCGATGATGATCGCGATGCCGCCGGGGATCAGGAGCAGCACGAGGAGCCAGTCGAGCGCGGACACGTGCGGCGCGGTGGCGAACGTCGCCGGGTCGTCGGCGAAGGCAGCGCCGGAGAGGAGCGGCAGGGCGACGGCCAGGCCGGCGGCCGCGCCGCGCAGCGGGGCGCGCGAAGTGCGGTGAGCGATCACACAAGCAGGATAGCGACGTCTGCCTTGGGGCCGCCGCGCGCGTTCTCGTAGCCTCCGTCACATGCTGCTCCCCCTTGCACTGCTGGACATCCCCGCGCCGTGCCGGGCCTCGGACAGCCAGACCTGTGCGGGCGTGTGGGACCTGACGCACAACGCGTTCCTGGCCCGCTCCGCGGAGTGGGCCATCGGCAAGCCGCTGGCGATCCTCGGGCTGCTGATCCTCGCCTGGGCGCTGCGCTGGGTGGCGTTCCGGCTCGTCGACCGCCTCGTCCGGCGTGCGGAGGAGGGCGTCCTGCCCTCCCGGTTGAATCCGCTGCGCCGCGACGCCGAGGACGGCGACCGCCCTCCGGAGCGCACCGTCGGGTCCAGTCGGCGTGCGCAGCGCGCCCGCAGCCTGGGCTCGCTCGGCAAGAGCATCGCCGGCGGACTGATCTACGGCATCTTCTTCGTGATGATCCTGGCGCAGATCGGGGTGAACATCGCTCCGATCATCGCCAGCGCCGGCGTGGTGGGCGTCGCCGTCGGCTTCGGCGCGCAGAGCCTGGTCAAGGACTTCCTCTCCGGCATCTTCCTCACCCTGGAGGACCAGTACGGCGTCGGCGACTCCATCGACCTCGGCGACGTCAGTGGGACCGTCGAGGCGATCGGGCTGCGGGTCACGCGCCTGCGCGACGTCAACGGCACCGTCTGGTACGTCCGCAACGGCGAGATTCTCAAGGTCGGCAACCAGAGCCAGAACTGGGCGCGCACGGTGATCGACGTCTCGGTCGCCTACAGCGCCG
Organism: Marmoricola sp.; assembly: GCA_051961835.1. Classification (GTDB taxonomy): domain Bacteria; phylum Actinomycetota; class Actinomycetes; order Propionibacteriales; family Nocardioidaceae; genus Marmoricola. The sequence goes on from JBQCCW010000338.1 coordinate 6,807, forward strand.
ACCTCGCCCGGGTCCGTCAGGTGCTGCGCGACATCAGCCACGACCTCTGGGAGGACCCGAAGTACGAAGGTGTCATCATCGAGGAGCCCGAGGTGTGGGGCGTGCAGTCGATGTCGGCCGAGGGCATCGTCGTCCGGGTGACGCTGAAGACCGCGCCGCTCGAGCAGTGGCGAGTGGCCCGGGAGATGCGCGAGCGCGTCAAGGACCGCTTCCAGACCGAGGGGATCGAGATGCCCGTCGTGCAGCGGGTGCTCTGGCCGGGCCAGACGAACCCGGGCGCCACCGACGAGGGGAGCGACAAGTCGTGAGCACGTTCTATGAGGAGATCGGCGGCGAGGCGACGATCACCACGATCGTGCACCGCTTCTACGAGGGGGTCGCGTCCGACGGCTACCTCCGCGCGCTGTACCCCGAGGAGGATCTGGGACCGGCCGAGGAGCGGTTCCGGCTCTTCCTGATGCAGTACTGGGGTGGCCCGACCACCTACTCCGAGCGCCGCGGGCACCCCCGGCTGCGGATGCGCCACGCACCGTTCGCCGTGACGCCGAAGGCGAAGGAGCACTGGCTCCGGCACTTCCGCGACGGCCTGGACGCCGCGGAGCTGAGCCCGGAGCAGGACGCGCAGTTCTGGGAGTACGTGACCCACGCCGCCCAGTTCATGGTCAACGCCCTCGAGGAGCCGGACCCCGAGGACTGACGCGGCCGTTCAGGCGCCCGTCAAGCGCCCGCGCTCGCCGCCGCGGCGTACTCCTGCTCCAGGCGCGCCCGTTGCTGGGGCGGCATCGGCGCCGAGCGCTGTGAGTCCTTGTCGAAGGTGACCATCACGACTCGGCCGCGCGCGAGCACGACGTCGCCGTCCCGCAGCTCCGAGGCGATCGCGAACGACCGGCTGCCGAGGTGGGAGATCCACTGGTGCACCTGGTAGGGCTGGAGCCGGAACTCCACCGGGCGGAGGTACTCGACGTCGGTGCGCGCGATGACGTGGTCGCTCCACACCTCGCCGCGCTGGTGCAGGTCCATCACGTACTGGATCCGCGCCTCCTGGAAGTACTCGAAGTACTTCACGTTGTTGACGTGGCGGTAGACGTCCAGATCGGAGAGACGGACCTTCATCGGGTGGACGTGCCGAGACGTGCCGGCGCTGGGCACCGGCGTGCGCGCCGCGGCCGGCTCGTGGAACCGCTGGAGCACGTCCTTCTCCGTGGCTGTGAGACGACGCGGGTTGGCGGACTCGAAGACGTACGGCGAGAGCACCGAGCTGGCTCGGAGGTAGACCTTCCGCTCGGGACGCCCCGCCTCACCGCCCACCTCGTCGTAGACCTCGTAGGCCATCGTGAACGAGGCCGCGCGGATCTCACTGATCCAGACGTCGACGAGCACGGGCTGCCGCCGGAACACCAGCGGAGCGACGAAGTCGACCTCGTGCCGGACCACCACGACGCCCTCGGCGAGGTCCGCCACCCCGCTGAATCCCGCGTGCACGGCGAACATGTCGATGCGCGCCTCCTGCAGGTAGTCGACCCAGGTGACGTTGTTGACGTGACCGAGCATGTCCATGTCGGCCCAGCGCAGGGGGCACTCGTAGACGTGACGCATGCCCCGGATCCTTCCAGGCTCAGGGCCGTTAGAGTGCGCTCGGTGGCGCCTCAGCCGCCCGGGCTCCTCGCGGGCCCGCTCCCTGCCCCCTCGAAACGGAGAATCCATGCCCGAGGCAGTGATCGTTTCCGCGGCCCGCTCGCCGATCGGCCGTGCGAACAAGGGCTCGCTGAAGGACTTCCGTCCCGACGACCTCACCGCGCTGATCGTGCGCGCGGCGCTCGACAAGATCCCCGAGCTCGACCCCAACCAGGTCAACGACCTTCTGCTCGGCTGCGGCCTGCCCGGCGGGGAGTCGGGCAACAACATGGCGCGCGTCGTCACCACGCTGCTCGGCTACGAGATCCCGGGCGCCACGATCACCCGGTACTGCTCCTCCTCGGTGCAGACCTCGCGGATGGCCTTCCACGCCATCAAGGCCGGCGAGGGCGACGTCTACATCTCCGCCGGCGTCGAGACGGTCTCGCGGTTCGCCAAGGGCACCTCCGACCACATCCCGGACACGCGCAACCCTCGCTTCGACGCCGCACAGAGGCGCACCGAGGAGTACGCCCAGGGCGGGAAGGACTGGCACGACCCCCGCGAGGACGGCGAGATCCCCGACATCTACATCGCGATGGGCCAGACCGCGGAGAACGTCGCCCGGCTGCGCGGGCTGGACCGCAAAGAGCTCGACGAGTTCGGCGTGCGCAGCCAGAACCTCGCCGAGAAGGCGATCAACGACGGCTTCTGGGCCCGCGAGATCACGCCGGTGACCACGCCCGACGGCACCGTGGTGGACTCCGACGACGGTCCGCGCGCCGGGGTCACCTACGAGGCGATCTCCCAGCTGCAGCCGGTCTTCCGGCCCGACGGCGTCGTCACCGCGGGCAACTGCTGCGCGCTCAACGACGGCGCGGCAGCGGTGGTGATCATGTCCGACACCAAGGCCGAGGAGCTCGGCCTGACCCCGCTCGCCCGGATCGTGTCGACCGGCGTCACGGCGCTGTCGCCCGAGATCATGGGTCTCGGCCCCGTCGAGGCCACCAAGCAGGCGCTCAAGCACGCCGGCATGACCATCGACGACATCGACCTGGTGGAGATCAACGAGGCGTTCGCCGCCCAGGTCGTGCCGTCGTACCAGGACCTCGGCATCGACCTCGACCGGCTCAACGTCAACGGCGGCGCGATCGCGGTCGGTCACCCCTTCGGCATGACCGGCGCGCGGCTGCAGAACACGATGCTCAACTCGCTGCAGTGGCACGACAAGTCCACCGGCCTGATCACGATGTGCGTGGGCGGTGGCCAGGGCATGGCGATGATCTTGGAGCGGATGAGCTGAGCTGCGGCGCTCCGTCACGGAGCGGCGGACCTGGACGGTGCAGCGCAGCTCAGGAGCGACCATAGACGCGAGCGGATGAGCTGACTTCTCCCCGCACAGCACGAGGCGCCCCCGACCGGATGGTCCGGGGCGCCTCTGCGTCGTACGGGCTGGGCCGGCTCAGCTTATCCCCTCGAGGAACATCGCCATGCCCTGGCCACCGCCCACGCACATCGTGATCAGGCCCGTGGACTTGTCGTGCCACTGCAGCGAGTTCAGCATGGTGTTCTGCAGCCGGGCGCCGGTCATGCCGAACGGGTGCCCGACCGCGATCGCGCCGCCGTTGACGTTGAGCCGGTCGATGTCGATGCCGAGGTCCTGGTAGGACGGCACGACCTGGGCCGCGAACGCCTCGTT
>JBQCCW010000339.1:0-2190 GCA_051961835.1 Marmoricola sp.
CTGGCCGGCGTCGCCGATCTCCTTGGCGATCATGTCGACCTCGACCTTGGCGATGCCCTCGGCGGTGGCCTGGTTGATGAACAGGTCGCGGCAGTCCGGGGAGGTGTCGGAGTCGAAGGTGACGACCTTGGTGCCGGCGTCCCGGGCGGTGCCGACGGCGTCGCAGATCGCCTTCGGGTCGTCGGCGGAGATGACCAGCGCGTCCACGCCCTGCTGGGCCGCGGTGTTGATGAACGGCACCTGAGCGTCGGGGGTCGCGGCGTCGGGGCCGACCTCGTTGAACGTGCCACCGAACTCGGCGACGGCCTTCTTGCCGCCGGCGTCGCTGGTGTCGAAGTACGGGTTGCCGAGGTTCTTCGGCAGGAACGTGACGGACACGCTGCCGCCGCCCGAGCCGCTCGACCCGCTGCTGCTGTCGTTGTTGCTGCCGCAGGCCGTCAGACCCAGGCTGGCGACCAGGGTCACCGCCGCGATGGCGGTGATCCGCCGGTTCCGGAGCTTCATCGTTGCTTGCCTCTCTGTGGTGCTACCCGGGTGGGATCACGTGGTGGTGCTGGTGGCGGCCGGCTGGCGTCGCCACGGGGGTCGACGACCCCGTCCTCTCGAGGTGAGGCCCGAGGCCCAGGAGAGGAGGCTGGTGGAGATCACCGAGAGCACCAGGAGTGCTCCGATGACGATGTTGATGACGTTGACGGTCTGGCCCTCCAGGCGCATCGCGCTGGAGATGACGCCGATCAGCACGACGCCGGCGATGACGCCGTGCAGGGCGCCCCGGCCGCCGAAGATCGAGACGCCGCCGAGGAGCACCGCCGCGATGACCTGCAGCTCCAGGCCCGTGGCGTTGTCACCGCGGGCGCTGCCGTAGCGGAGCGTGTAGTAGATGCCGGCGAACGCGGAGACCGCGCCGCTGAGCACGAACAGCCAGAACTTGGTGCGCTCGACGTTCACGCCGCTGAAGTGCGCCGCCTCGTCGTTGAGCCCGATCTCGAACACGCCTCGGCCGAACGGCGAGAAGTGCAGGAGCAGGATGAACGCGATCGCGAGCACGGCGAAGGGGATGAGCACGACGGGGTAGCTCGAGCTGCCGATGCGCTGCTGCGCGAGCTGGGTCCAGTGCTCCGGGAAGTCGGTCACCGCCGTCGTGCCGAGGAGGCCGACCGCGATGCCGCGGTAGAGCGCGAGCGTGCCGATGGTGACGGCCAGCGACGGGAGCCCGACGTACGAGACCAGGAAGCCGTTGAACGCCCCGCACAGCGCGCCGACCAGGATCGCGACCAGGCCGGCGACCGGGATCGAGAGGCCCGCGTCGTGGTGCAGCTGGCCGACCAGCACGCTGGAGAGCCCGACCACGCTCGCGACCGACAGGTCGATCTCGCCGGTGATGATCACCAGCGTCATCGGCAGCGCGATGAGCAGGATCGGCGTGATGTCGAGGAACAGGAAGTACAACGTCAGCGGGCCGTCGAAGTTCGGCACGTTGAGGTTGGACCAGGCCAGCACGATCACGAGCAGCGCGATGACGGCGAACTCGCGGGTCAGCAGCCAGCGCCGCCAGAGCGGCTTGGAGTAGGCGCGGTAGGTGCGGGCCGGGGCCGCGGCCAGGGTGGTGCTCATGCGTGGGACCTCGCTTCCTCGCGGGCGGCGACGAGCCGTCGTTCCTGCCGGGCGGACAGCACCCGGTCGAGCACGATGGCGGCGATGATGAGCGCGCCGACCACGGCCTGCTGCCAGAAGTCGCTGATGCCGACGATCGGCAGCGCGCGGTTGATGGTGACGAGCAGGAACGCGCCGATGGCCGCGCCCCAGACGGACCCGCTCCCGCCGAAGATGGCGACGCCGCCGATGACCGCGGCGCCGACGGCCTGGAGCTCCATGCCGAGGCCGGCTCCGGAGCTGACCGTGCCGTAGCGGGCGGCGTAGAAGACGCCCGCCAGGCCCGCGAGGGCGCCGGAGATCACGAACGCGGCGAGGATCCGCCGGCGCACGGGGAGGCCGTAGAGCTGGGCGGCGTCGGGGTCGGACCCGATCGCGTAGAGCTCGCGGCCGCTGCGCGCGGTGTGCAGGTAGTAGCCCACGCCGGCGAGCACGACGGCCGCGATGATCGTGAGGACCGGGATCGTCAGGATCTGCTGGCTGCCGAGCCGGTTGAAGGACTCGGGCAGGTCGGAGGCGTTGATCCGGCTGCTGCCG
>JBQCCW010000340.1:0-3712 GCA_051961835.1 Marmoricola sp.
CGAGCCGACGTCGGTGACGACCGCGCCGGTGCCGAGCGCCTGCAGCACGGCGTCGGCGACGTGGTCGGGCGGCACCGCGACGACCACGAGCGCCGGGCGTCCGACGTCGGTCGGCGCCGGCCGTCCCGCGCCCAGGCCGGAGGCGGTCCGGACGTGGTCGCCGTTGACGTCCTGCAGCAACACGTCGACGCCGCGCGCGGTCAGCGCGAGCCCGATCGAGGTGCCGAGCAGGCCGACGCCGACGACGAGCACCGGCCCCGGCTCCGCCGACCCGAGGGTCGCGGGCGCCTCGAGGGAGGTCATCGCTCGCCGTCGGGGACCGCGTGCACGTTGTCGAGGTCGCGCCGCAGCGCCGCCGCGCCATGCAGGTAGACGTGGGTGATCTCGGCCCGGGACCGGCCGGTCTCCACGTGCGCCATCATCCGCACCACCCGCGGCATGGAGCCCTCGATCTCGAGCTCGCGCGCGCAGATCAGCGGGACATCGTGGAAGCCGAGCTGTCGCGCGGCGTACGCCGGGAACTCCGCATGCAGGTCGGAGGTAGCGGTGAAGATGATGCTGATGAAGTCGTCCACTTCGAGACGGTTGGCCGTCATCACCCCCCGCACCATCTCCGTGACCCGCTCGAGCAGGTGCTCACGCTCGTCGGCTTCCAGCTGGGTGGCACCCCGGACGGCTCGTACGGACACGGCAGCAGAGCCTAGGCCACCGCTCGCCTCACATCCCGGCGGCGTCCAGCAGTGCGCCGACCTCGGCGGGGGTGAGCGCCCGGAGCTCCCCGGTCCGCAGACCCTCGATGCCGACGGGGCCGATCCGCGTGCGGGTGAGCCGGCGGACCGGGTGGCCGACGTGGTCGAGCAGCCGCCGCACGATCCGGTTGCGCCCCTCGTGGATGACCAGCTCGACGATCGCCCGGCCCTCCGAGCCGCTGCCCCGGCTCGACACGACGCGCACCCGGTGTACCGGCACGGGTCCGTCCTCCAGCACCACCGTCTCGCGCAGCCGGTGCAGGGTCGCACGGCTCGGGACGCCCGCGACCTCGGCGACGTAGGTCTTCTCGACCTCGTAGGAGGGGTGGGCCAGGCGCTGGGCGAAGTCGCCGTCGTTGGTGAGGATCAGCAGCCCGTCGGTGTCGGTGTCGAGCCGGCCCACGTGGAAGAGGCGCTCGGGGCGGTCGGCGACCAGGTCCGCCAGCGTACGCCGGCCCTGGGGGTCCGACATCGTCGAGACGACCCCGCGAGGCTTGTTGAGCACCAGGTGCACGTGCTCGCTCACCGGCGGCAGGCGCCGGCCCTCGACCCGGATCACCGCGCTTCGCGGGTCCACCTTCGTCCCCAACCGGGTGACCACCTCGCCGTCGACCTCGACGAGTCCGGCGAGCATCAGCTCCTCGCAGCGGCGCCGGCTGGCGACCCCGGACTGCGCGAGGAGCTTCTGCAGGCGGACCAGCCCGTCGTCGGGGCCGCTCACGCGTCCGGCTCCGCCGGCAACGGCTCGGCCGGCGCCTCCCGCGCCGGGCTCTCCTGCTCCTCGAGGTCCATTTCGTCCAGCTCGGGAAGGAAGGGGGCCAACTCGGGCAGCTCGGCCAGCGAGGTGATGCCGATGCGTTCGAGGAAGTAGCTGGTGGTGCGGTACAGGTGGGCGCCGGTCTCGGCGTCGGTGCCGGCGTCCTCGACCAGTCCCCGGTTGAGCAGCGTCCGCATCACGCCGTCGACGTTGACGCCCCGGATCGCCGAGACGCGGGCGCGGCTCACCGGCTGCCGGTAGGCGACCACCGCGAGTGTCTCCAGCGCCGCCTGGGTGAGGCGCGCCTGCTGCCCGTCGAGCACGAACCGCTCGACGACGGCTGCCATCTCCTCGCGGGTGTAGTAGCGCCAACCGCCGGCGACACTGCGCAGCTCGAACCCGCGCCCCTGCTCGTCGTACTCCGCGGCCAGGACGGTGAGCGCCTCGGCGACCGTCGGCACCGGATAGCCCAGCACGGAGGCGAGGGTGGTCTCGTCGAGCGGCTCGTCGGCCACCATCAGCACCGCCTCGAGTGCGGGCCGCAAGGCGGCCAGCGGCACCGCGAGCGTCTCGACGTCCTCAGCGGGCGTGGGGCCGGGCTCGGTCCCGACGTCGCCGGTGCTCTCGGTCACTGCGCGTCCTCCTCGGTAGCGGCGGGCTCGTCGTCGTCGGCTGCGGGCAGGGGCTGGTCCTCTCCCGGACGGCCGTCGAACTCGTCGAAGCCCGCGGAGAGGTCCAGGCCGTCGTCGTCCCCCGTCCACCGTACGGTCAGCTCGCCGAGGGGGGTGACCTGGTCGAAGCCGACCACCCCTTCGCGGAAGAGCTCGAGGAGCGCGAGGAACCGAGCGACGCGGGTCATCGTGTCGGGAGCGTCGGCCGCGAGCGCACGGAAGGTGAGCGTGCCGCCGGAGCGCAACGCGGCGACGACGATGCCGGCCTGCTCGCGGACGCTCACCGCGGGCGCGTGGATGTGCCCGAGCGCCAGCTCCGGCTCGGGCTTGGGCTGCAGCGCCCGCGCCGCCAGCTGGGCGAACTCCTGCAGCCCCAGCCCGATCAGCACCTCCGGCAGCAGCCCGGCGTACCGCGGCTCCAGGCCGACCGAGCGCGGATGCCGCAGCGCCTCGGCCTCGAGGCGCCCCTCGAGCACCCGAGCCACCTGCTTGAACGCGCGGTACTGCAACAACCGGGCGAAGAGCAGGTCGCGCGCCTCGAGCAGCGCGAGGTCCTCCTCGTCCTCCACGTCGCCCTGGGGCAGCAGCCGGGCGGCCTTGAGGTCGAGCAGCGTCGAGGCGACGACGAGGAACGACGTCGTCTGCTCCAGGTCCCACCCCTCGCCCTCGGCCGAGCCGGCCTGGCGGGAGCGGATGTAGCCGATGAACTCGTCGGTGACCTTGGAGAGCGCCACCTCGGTGACGTCGAGCTTGTGCTTGCTGATCAGGCTCAGCAGCAGGTCGAAGGGTCCCTCGAAGTTGTCGAGCCGGACGGCGAAGCCAGCCGTGGTGCCATGATCCCCTTCGCCCGCCGTGCCGGGCTCGGGCGAAGCGCTCACGCCTCGCCGGCGAGGCGGCGCACGATCGCGCTCTGCGCGCCCTGGTCCTCGAGGTCGGCCAGGGCGAGCGCGATCGCCTCCCGGACCAGCCGGCCGCGGTCGACGGCGAGGCCGTGGTCGCGGCGCAGTCCGAGGCGCGCGTGCTCGAGGTCGAGGAGCTCCTCGGCGGTGACGTAGACCGTCATCTTCTCGTCGTGGCGCACCCGGCCGCTCGACACCCGGGGCCCGGGCTCTGGCGGCGGCAGCGGGTCGCTGCTCAAGACCTCCGACGCGGGCTGGCTCGTCGGCTGGTCGGGCGGAACAGGTCGTCGGCGGCCGGCAGGCTCACCCGGCGAGGCACCGCGCCAGCACCTCCTTGGCCAGCTGGCGGTAGGCGTCGGCGCCGGCCGACGAGGAGGCGTAGCTGGTGATCGGCTCGCCGGCGACCGTGGAGTCGGAGAACTTCACGGTGCGGCGGATGACCGTGTGGAAGACCGTGTCGCCCCAGGCCTGCACGAGCCGCTCCATCACCTCGCGGCTGTGCAGCGTGCGGCCGTCGTACATCGTGCCGAGCACGCCGTCGACCTCGAGCTTCGGGTTCAGCCGCTCGCGGACCTTGTCGATCGTGGTCTTGAGCAGCGCGACGCCGCGCAGCGCGAAGTACTCGCACTCCAGCGG
>JBQCCW010000341.1:0-3689 GCA_051961835.1 Marmoricola sp.
AGTCGGGGTGGGTGCCGGTGCCGGCGCGGACCGCGAGCGCGGCGAGGCTGGTGATGGTGATGACGACCAGGGAGGTGCCGGCGGCGTAGTCCATCGGCAGCGCGAGCGCCATCAGCAGGGCGGGGACGACGAGAAATCCGCCGCCGACACCGAGGAACCCGGTCAGCAGGCCCACGACCGTCGCCGTCACGACGACCTTGAGGGCGCGCGGGCACTGGCAGGCGAACGTGGGACTGAAGGTGATGATCGGGTCGTCCAGCGAGGGACGATCGGCGTCGCGTGACCTGCTGCCGCGGCCGTGCCGCAGTTGTCGCAGCGCCATCAGACCGCCGACGGCGAGCATCAGGACCGCGAACGCGGCCAGGAGCACGTCGGAGGGGACGTGGGCCGACGCCTTTGCGCCGGCTGCGGCTCCGCCGACGGCGACTGCGCCGAAGGCGACTCCGCGGCCGAGCAGCACGTTGCCGGCTTGGTAGGCGGTGATGGCTGCGATCAGCGACGTGGCCGCGACGACGACCAGTGAGCCGGTGGTCGCCTGGGCGCCGGACTGGTTCAGCAGGTAGACCAGCACCGGGACGGCGAGGATCGACCCCCCGCCGCCGAGCGCGCCCAGAGAGAGTCCGATGAGCGCCCCGGCGGCGACCGCCAGGATCAACGACATCTCAGCCGTCGGTCCCGTCGTGGGGGCTGACCAGGTGCAGGCCGACCTTCTCGGCGTTCTCGAAGGAGTCGTCGATGGCGACCGGGGTGCGCCCGGCGGCGGCGATGAACGAGGCGGCGACCGAGGCGCGGTAGCCGCTGGCGCAGTGCACCCACACCTCCCCCTCGGGCACCTCGGCGACCCGCCGGGGCAGCTCGTGGATCGGGATGTTCACGGCGCCGGCGACGGCGGCGCCCTCGTACTCGTCGGCCCGGCGCACGTCCAGGATCACCACCTGGCGGTGGTGCCGCACCTGCGCCAGGTCCGCGAACGTCGCGGTCGGGAAGCTGCCGAGCTCACCGGTGGTCCACCTGTGTGGGTCACCGGTAGCCTGGGCGGCCGGGCGGTCGATGCCGATGCGGACCAGCTCGCGCTGCGCGGTGGCGACGTCCTCGGCGGTCTCGCCGAGCAGGGTGACCGGGGTGCCCCAGTCGATCAGCCAGCCGAGGTAGGTCGAGAAGGCGCCGTCGAGGCCGAAGTTGAGGGTGCCCGGGGCGTGGCCGGCGGCGAAGGCCTTGCGGTTGCGCAGGTCGACGACCCATTCACCGGCCTCGATGCGGCGCCGCAGCTCGGTCGCGTCCGCCTCCTGCACCGGTGAGAGGTCCGGCGCGCTGGGGCCGGCGGCGTTGGCGGGGGACATGTGGGCGTAGTAGGCGGGGAAGGCGCCGAGGCCGTCGAGGAGCTCGCGGACGTAGGTCTCCTCGTCCTGGGTGAGCGCTGGGTTCGAGGTCTTCTCCTGGCCGATGGTCGAAGAAGTGGCATCGGACTGGGTGGCGGAGCAGAAGGAGCCGAACCCGTGGGTCGGGTAGACCTCGGCGGCGTCGGGCAGCTCGGTGGCCAGCTTGTGCGCGGAGGCGTGCTGGTGTCGCACCAGGGCGTGGGTGTGCTCCTCGCCGAGTAGGTCCGGCCGGCCGGTGGCGCCGTAGAGCAGGGACCCGCCGGTGAAGACGGCGTACGGCTCCTCACCGTCGGGGCCGTCGACGGCGAGCGCGTAGGACAGGTGGGTGAAGGTGTGTCCCGGAGTGGCCAGGGCGCGGACCCGCATCCGGGCGCCGACCTCGACCACCTCGCCGTCGGCGACGGGGGTGCGGGCGAAGGAGACCTCGTCCGCGCCGTTGACCAGGTACGCCGCCCCGGTCGCCTGCGCGAGCGCGAGGCCGCCGGTGACGTAGTCGTTGTGGATGTGGGTCTCGAACACGTGGGTCAGCCGGACCCCGTCGGCCTCGAGGACCTCCAGGACCCGGTCGATGTCGCGCTGAGGGTCGACCACGAAGGCGACCTCGCCGTCGTGGACGACGTAGGTCCGATCACCCAGGGACGGCGTCTGGAGGGTGCGCACCGTCAACCTGTCGACGCCGGCAGGGTGCTGCTCGGCCTCGGTGGTCGCGGAGGCGGGGGCGCTGGACTGGCTGCTGTTCTCGCTCATGCAGTTCCTCACTTCTGGATCGGTCGGCCCGAGCGGGCCCAGGCGGACGTGCCGCCGGCGACGTTGATGGCGTCGAAGCCCGCCGCGGTCAGGACGTCGGTCATCGCGCTGCTTCGGTTTCCCGACGCGCACACCACATACACCGGACGGTTCCGGTCGATCTCGCCCAGCCGCGCGGCGAGCTGACCCATCGGGATGTTCACGGCGCCGGGCAGGTGCCCGGTCCGGAACTCCGCGGGTTCCCGGACGTCGATGACGGCCGCGCCCTGGTCGAGCGCCGCGGCGGCCTGGTCGATCGCGATTTCGCGCATGTCTGTCACTCCCTTGCTGGGCTCATCACCCGAGTTGATGTATCCCCCCAGGGGGTTACGTCTCGAAGTTAGCACAACCCCCCCGGGGGTTATACAGTTGACAGCGTCAGTGCCGATCGGCACGCAGGAACGACGGAAGGGAAGGCCCCCGAGATGGCCGAGTACACGCTCAGCACCACGGTCCACCGCCCCTACGAAGAGACGGTCGAGGCGGTGCGTGGCCGACTGAGCGAGGCCGGGTTCGGCGTGCTCACCGAGATCGACCTCAAGGCCACACTCAAGACCAAGCTCGACGTCGATGTGGCACCGCAGGTCATCTTGGGCGCCTGCCGCCCCCAGCTCGCGCACCAGGCGCTGCAGGTTGACCCGTCCGTGGCCGCCTTGCTGCCCTGCAACGTCGTCGTCCGTGCACTCGACGACACCACCACCCTCGTCGAGGCCTTCGATCCCGACGCCATGATGTCGCTCGCCGGGCCCGACGCGGCCGACGAGGGCCTGCATGCCGTCGCCGCCGACGCGCGGCAGCGGCTCACCTCGGCTCTCACCGGACTGGAGAACAACTGATGGACCTCGAACCCACCGAGATCAAGGCGATCATCACCCGCATGAAGCGCGCCAACGGCCACCTGGCCAGCGTGATCCGGATGATGGAGGAAGGCTCCGACTGCGAGTCCGTCCTCACCCAGCTCGCCGCGGTCAACAAGGCGCTCGCCCGCGCGAGCTACGCCATCGTGGCCACCGGCCTCCAGCAGTGCCTGACCGAGAGCGAGCAGGGACTGGACGACGTCGACGTCAAGAAGATGGAGAAGCTGTTCCTAGCGCTGGCATGAGCTACCGGGTCGCCGTTACGACGACCACCATCCCCATCGGGTCGAGCATCAGTTGCCAGCGTTGACGTTCTACGAGAAGTCCATCCCTTGCAATGCCAGGCCTGAGTAAAGGACGGCCACCCAGCTTCAGACAGGGCAGGGTCCGACCGTCGGAAGCACCTGAGTGACATGGACACGCTCATCCGCTCCCCCGACCGCCTGAGCGCGCCGCCTGCCGTCGATGTCGATGCAACACGTGGTCAAGCCCGCTCCCTAGAGTGAACTCAGTGCTCTGTGCATCTCCCCGGAAGCATCAGGCCGTAGCGCCTGCGGCCCCAGCGCGGCCCCGACGCCGTAACAATCAGAATTTGCCCAGGTCAGAGCGCACGTGCGGTCAGAACTACGACATCTGAGAACTAAGTCACTAGGCTTACTCTAGTTAT
>JBQCCW010000342.1:0-29516 GCA_051961835.1 Marmoricola sp.
CCCCCCTCCCCCGGGGGGCGGTCGGTCCCCCCGCGCGCGCGGGCCCCTGGGGGGGGGCCGCCCTCGCCGCGGTCGCCGTGGAGACGCTCGCCGGCTGCTGAAGCGGTCAGTCGACCACGCGGATGCCGAGCCGCGCCGGGACCTTCACCGTGTAGTAGTGCGTCGAGCTTCCCGCGTGGGCGCCGGTGCTGCCCCACCAGCGGTAGTCCTTGATCCGGGTCGTCACATAGCCGTAGGTGCGTTGGCACACCACCCGCTGCCCCGGCTTGAGGCGGAACGACGCGCCTGCCTCGGTCGCCTGGGACGCGGTCTGCGAGACGTTCATGTGCAGCGTCATGGTGGTGCCGGCGTCGACCAGCTTCATGATGCTGACCTTGGCCTCGTACGCCACGCTGTAGCCGGCCTCCACGGACTGGCTGATGTTCCGGCTGAAGGTGCAGTGGAACGTGCCGGTCTTGTGGCTGCGGTTCTCCAGCGGCACCGCCTCGACGACCTTGAGGTGACGGTAGATCTGGTGCCGCGTCCAGCAGCGGCCGCCCTCCATGCTGCTGCCGCGCTGACAGCGGGTTCGGGAGGCCGCGTCGGCGGCGGTGGCGCCGGCGACCAGGAGCAAGGAGCTGAGCAGGACGAGGAGGACGGCGAGGACCAGTCCTCGTCGGGCAGGGGCGGGCATGGCGACTCCGTTCGGGTGGGAGGGCCGCCGTGGCGGCGACCTAGTCCTACCACCGGACGAACCGGTTCAAACCCGGCACCGGTCAGGGGAGGAGCAGGACCACCGTCTCGGCGACGCACGCCGGCTTGTCCTGGCCCTCGATCTCCACGACGTAGCTGAGCGTCAGCTGCTTGCCGGCCGGTACGTCGGCCACCGAGCCGACCGAGACCCGGGCCCGGACGCGGGAGCCCACCAACACCGGGTTCGGGAACCGGACCTTGTTCACGCCGTAGTTGAGCTTGGCGCCCGGGGTGTCGAGGGTGAAGACCTGCGCTCCCAGCCACGGCACCAGCGACAGCGTGAGGTACCCGTGCGCGATCGTGCCGCCGAACGGGCCGTCCTGGGCTCGCTCGACGTCCACGTGGATCCACTGGTGGTCGCCGGTGGCGTCGGCGAAGCGGTCGACTCGGTCCTGGGTGATCTCCACCCAGTCGCTGCTGCCGATCTCCTGGCCGGCGGCGGCCTCGATCTCCTCGAACGTGGTGAAGACGCGCATGGACGGGCTCCTCGAGCGGTGTGCGGACGGACCGACCGAGCACACTACCCGGCTCCGCGGTCTCGCCTAGGCTGGGCCGACATGAGCCCGCTGCGCCGCCCCGGCGCGTCCACGCTGGTCGACGAGCCGGCACTGGGTCCGACCAGCGGCACGGTGAGCGGATGGTTCGGCATCGTGCTCGGACTCGTCGTCCTCGTGGTGGCGTTGACCGATCGCAGCTTCGGCGACACTCCCGTGCTCGTCTCGGCGAGCCTGCTCGGCATCGCCCTGGTGTGGACGCTGCTGCTCCGCCCACGGATCGTGCTGCGACGCGACGCGATGGTGCTCCGCAACGGCTTCGTCGACCACGTGGTGCCCTGGGGCCTCGTCGACGGCGTCACGGTCCGGTCGGTCACCCACGTGCACGTGGGCGAGCGGAGGTACGTCGGCACGGCGGTGGGACGCAGCACCCTGCGCATGGTGCGCGACGAGCGCCAGGCCCGCGCGGGCAGTGAGACCGTCGCGCCCGGTGCGGTCGCCGTCGGAGCGAACCTGCCCGACTTCTTGGAGGCCCGGGTCGCCGAGCGGCTCCGGGACGCCTCCCGAGGCGAGGGCCGGGTGCGTCGACTGATCGCGTGGCCGGAGGTCGTGCTGGTGGCCCTGCCGGCCGTTGCTCTCGTCATCGCCCTGGCGCGCTGAGCCGATGCTGCCGCCGCCGGGGCGCTGCTGCTCCTAGGCTGCGTCCATGCAGGTCCAGCTCGGCGTCCTGGTGCCCGAGGAGATCGCCGTCGCGCTCTCCTCCCGGGTGACAGAGACCCTCCAGGCGTCCTCCGCCCCGCCGGCGCTCGAGCGCCGGGGCTTGTTCGGCCGGGCTCGGCCGGCCCCGGCGCCCGCCGTACCGCGCGAGGAGGAGGTGCTGGCCGTGCCCGCCGGTCAGCTCCACGTGCCGGTCGCGGCGTTCGGGAACCTGCCCACCGGCGAGGTGCTCCGGCTCGGAGACGTCCTCGAGGAGAGCGTCGCGGCGGCACGCGCGGCGGATTTGTGCATCGCGGGCCTCGCACCCGAGGAGCCCGACGCCGCAGCCGTGGCCCTGGACGGCGACGTCGACGGGCTCACCAGCGTGGCGCGCAGCGTCTCGGGCACCGTCGAGGGCCTCGGGCTCTTCATCGATCGGCGTCGCTTCCGTCCCGCGGTGGTCGTCGCCCGGGCGCGGCTCGTCGGTGGGGTGGGCGCGGCGGGTGAGCTGAGCCGGCTGCGTGCGGCGATGGGGTCCTACCGGAGCGCGCCCTGGACGATGGACCACCTCTCGCTGCTCCGCCTGGAGCACGACAACGGGGTGGACCGCCTCGTGGAGGTCAGGCGACTCCCGCTCGGCCCGCCGCGCTGAGATCCTCGGCCACCGCCGCGAAGCGCGCCAGCGACACCGCCGGGCTGTAGAGGTGGCCCTGCGCCTGATCACACCCCCGCGAGCGGAGCAACTGCCGCTGTTCGTCGGTCTCGACGCCCTCGGCGAGCACCACCATGCCGAGGTGGTGGGCCATCACGATGATGGCCTCGGTCACCGCCATGCCTGGCCCCCCGCGATCGAGGTCCTGGACGAAGCTGCGGTCGATCTTGAGCTTGTCGATGGGGAGTCTGGTCAGGTAGGCGAGGCTCGAGTAGCCGGTGCCGAAGTCGTCGATGACGACCTTGATGCCCAGGGTCCGGACGGCGGCCAGCACGTCCAGCACGCGGGCCGGGTCGTCGAGCATGATGCCCTCGGTGATCTCGAGCTCGAGGTGCGTCGGGTCGAACCCGGTGTCCTCCAGGGCAGCGCACACCATCGGCAGCCACTGGCTGCTGCGCAGCTGCCGCGGAGAGACGTTCACGGCGAGCTGCAAGGGGCGCCCGAGGCGCCGCTCCAGCGCGCGCGCGTCCGTGCACGCCCGGCGCAGCACCTGGTCGCCCAGGTCCAGGATCATCCCGTGCTCCTCGGCCACCGGGATGAACCGGTCCGGGCCCACGGGGCCGTGGGTGGGACTCGTCCAGCGGGCAAGTGCCTCCATGCCCAGCACCCCGTCGTCGTGCAGGCCGATCAGCGGCTGGTAGACGACGTCGAGGGACTCCTCGGAGAGGGCGCGGCGCAGTCCTGCGGCGAGCGCCACCTTGTCGTTGGCCTCCTGCGCCATCGAGGGATCGAACCAGGTGAACGCATGCCGGCCGCTCGTCTTGGAGTGGTACATCGCCATGTCGGCCTTCTCCAGGAGCGTTGCCGGGTCGCCCCCGGAGGGGTAGCTCACCGCTCCCATGCTGGCCGTGACCACCAGCTCGTGGCCCGCGACCACGATCGGCGCGGCGACGTCGTCGACGAGCCCGAGGATGCGCTCCTCGAGCTCGGCGGGGTCCACGATGTCGGCGAAGACGACGGCGAACTCGTCTCCGCCGAGGCGGGCGACCAGGTCGGTCTCCCGCACCCGGGCGCGCAGGCGCTCCGACATCCGCCGTACGAGTTCGTCGCCGACGTGGTGGCCCAGGGTGTCGTTGACGTCCTTGAAGTGGTCGAGGTCCACCACGAGGACGACGACCTGCGCGCCCTCCTCGTCGGCGCGGTCGATGACGTGCACGAGGTGGTTGAGCAGGCGTGCGCGGTTCGGCAGGCCGGTGAGGAAGTCGTGCTGGGCCAGGTGCCTGGTGAACTGCTCGGCCTCCCGACGCTTGGTGATGTCGTAGGCGACGGTGAGCACGCCGTACGCCGTGCCGTCGTCGCCCGTCAGCGTCGTCACCCACTCGTGCACGGGCACCTCCGAGCCGTCGCGCCGGCGGTAGCGGGACTCCCGCTCCTCGGGGCTCCCGGCACCCGTCGGTGGGCGCCAGCCCCGCAAGTCGGCGTCGAGTGCCGGCAGGGACGCGCCGGTCAGGCCGCCGGCCGGCTGTCCGAGCAGGACCTCGGCGGCCGGATTGGCCTGGAGGACGGTCCCCTCGAGGTCGCTCACGAAGACCGCGACGGGGGCGCTGTACAGCACCGCGTCCGCCAGGTGAGCGGTCGCCTCGCGGCCCGGCACGCAGGAGCTCATCCTCGGTGTCTCCCTCCCGTGACACACCCGGGTCCCTCGGCCCGTGCTCGCAGCGTACGACGGCCGGGGGCCCCGGTCCGGCGAATCGGACATTCGCCGCATCCCCGGCTCCGGCCGCCGCGCTCGGTCCGTCGGTCGCTACGGTCTCCCCGATGAGCGCGCACTACCGGTTCGAGCACCGCCTCGCCGTACCGGCGCCGGCGGATCGGGTCCGCGCGGTCCTGCTCGACCTCGAGCGGTATCCGCGCTGGTGGCCGCAGGTGCGGGCGGTCGGCAGCCTGGGGCCGGACACCGCGCTCGTGCTCTGCCGCTCGGTGCTGCCCTATGAGCTCGAGCTGGTCCTCGAGGCGATCCGTCGCGAGGCAGCGGTGCTCGAGGTGCGGATCGGCGGCGCCCTGGACGGGTTCGCGCGGTGGCGCCTGGAGTCGCACGGGTCGACGACGGCGCTCGCCTACGAACAGGAGGTGGACGCCCGGGGAGCCCTCGCGGCGGCGTCGTACCCGCTCAGGCCGCTGCTGCGGTGGAACCACGCGGTGATGATGCGGGGCTTCGACCGAGGGCTCCCCGGAGCGCTCGGGCTCAGCCGCGCGGCACCCAGGGAGTTAAGCTCCGCGGCGCGCCGAGCCAATCGACGCTGTCCGGCCCCGAAGCGCGCACCGCCACCCGGACGGCCGCCGGGCGACCCAACGCCGCGCGGGCGACGACCATCCGCACCGTCTCGCGGGCGTAGTCGACGCTCATCCGGTACGTGCCCTCGACCGGAGCTCCCCAGGCCCGCGCGCCGAAGCCACGGGTGTGCAGGAGCTGGTAGTCGGTGCCCTCGTAGAAGCCTCCCACGAAGACGAACTCCGGGCCGGGACGCCGCGGGTCGGTGTCGAGGTAGACCGCACCCCCCGCGCCGCTGGCCGGCTCCCGGCGCAGGTCGCTGTAGCGGGTGGTGACGACGACGCGGTGCGCGGCGTTGCGGACCTGGACGCCCCGCAGGTCGACGCTGTGACCCGGGTCCCGGGGATCGTCGAAGCTCTTCGTGGCGGCCTGGGCGGGGGAGCCGACGGCCGCGGCCAGCACGGCGGCGGTGGCGACGCCGGCCAGGCTGCCGAGACGGCGACGGGTGGTGGAGGTGCGGGGCGGGGTGGGCCTCGACGTGTGCGACATGACGATCTCTTCCGTAGACGTGGCCGGTGCCGGCCGCTGCCCGCGGTGGGCATCGCCTTCTCTACGCTCCGGCGGGGCCGGAGGTTGCATCGCTCAGCGGGGACCGCCGCGGCGGCCGAACACCGGCGCGACCTTGCCGAACGCGGCCTCGCGAGCCGCCTTGGTGTTCGCCGCGAAGAGCAGCCGCAGCTGCTCGGCGCGCTCGCGGGCGAACGTCCGGCGCGGCGAGGCGGTCCAGGTGTCGTTGAAGAGCCGCTTCGCCGCCGCGAGGGCGTCCGGTGATCGGGCGGCCAGCTGTTCGGCGAGCGCGAACGCCGCCGGCACCGGGTCGGCGGCGAGCTCGGTCACCAGCCCGAGCTCGGCCGCCTCCTTGCCGCTGATCATCGCCGCGGTCATCGTGAGCCTCTTCGCGGTGTCGATGCCGACCAGCTCGGCCAGACTGCGGACGCCGCTCATGTCGGGGATGAGTCCCCACTTGCCCTCGAGCACCGACCACTCCGACTCGGGGGTGGCGATCCGGAAGTCCGCGGCCAGGGCGATCTGCAGGCCGCCCCCATAGCAGTGGCCGTGCACGGCGGCGATCACCGGCACCGGCACCCGTCGCCAGGCCCAGCACGCCTCCTGGAACACGTTGGTGCCCCGCAGCGGGTTCGGCACGAAGCCCAGCGCCAGTCGCTGCGGGGACTTCAGCACGGTGGCGAAGTCCAAGCCGGCGCAGAAGGAGGAGCCCTCGCCGCTGAGCACGACGGCACGCAGCGACCGGTCGCGCCGCAACCGGCGCGCGACCGCGGCGAGCTCGGTCAGGGTGTCCAGCGTGAGGCCGTTGAGCTTCTCGGGACGGTCGAGCCGGACGTGGGCGATGCCGTCGGCGACGGTGCAGGCGACGAAGGTCATGACACGGAAGGTTACTAGCGGGTAGCTCAGCCGTCGATGCTGCTCATGTCGCCGTACCGCTGGCCGGCGACCGCGCCCGCCGGCACCGCCGCCTCGAGCGCCTCCAGGTCGGCGTCGCTCAGCTCGACGCCGGCCGCGGCGACGTTCTCCTCCAGGTACGTCACGCGCTTGGTGCCCGGGATCGGTGCGACGCCGAGACCGCGTCGCGGACCCTGAGCCAACACCCAGGCAAGGGCCAGCTGTCCTGGAGTGCAGCCCTTCTCCTCGGCGAGAGCACGCACCTTGTCGACCAGTTGCAGGTTCGTGCGCAGGTTCTCGCCGGAGAACCGCGGGAAGCGCTCCTCGCGCCGGTCGCTCTCGTCCTGTGCCGTCCAGACCTGCTTGCCGGTCAGCAGGCCGCGGCCGAGGGGCGAGTAGGGCACCAAGCCGATGCCGAGGTCCAGGAGCACCGGGAGGATGTCGTCCTCGAGGTCACGGGTGAACAGCGAGTACTCGGTCTGCAGCGCCGTGATCGGATGCGTCGCGTGCGCCCGCCGGATCGTGTCGGGGCCGGCCTCGGAGAGCCCGAGGTGGCGCACCTTGCCGGCCTCGACGAGCTCGGCCATCGCGCCCACGGTCTCCTCGATGGGCACCGTCTTGTCGACCCGGTGCTGGTAGTAGAGGTCGATGTGGTCCAGGCCGAGGCGCTGCAGGGAGGCGTCGCAGGCCCGGCGGACGTACTCCGGGGTGCCGTTGACCCGCACCCAGCTGCCGTCGGCGCGCCGCTCGTTGCCGAACTTCGTGGCGAGCACGATCCCGTCGCGGTCGTGCCCGCTCGTCGCGATCGCGCGTCCCACGAGCTGCTCGTTGGTGAACGGCCCGTACATGTCGGCGGTGTCCAGGAACGTCACGCCGAGGGCGAGAGCCCGGTGGATCGTCTCGACACCCTGCGACTCCTCCGCGGTGCCGTAGAACTCCGACATCCCCATGCACCCCAGCCCGAGGGTGGAGACGGTGAGTGCAGCGTCGGCGCTGCCAAGGGTGCGCGTGCCGAGATCAGTCATGGGTCCGAGTCAACACCCGCACCCAAGGGGTCCCCGGGCGGTACGCCGAGGCCGCTGGAGGTGTCAGCCCAGCGCCTTGAGAGCGGCGTCGTAGTCGGGCTCCTGGCCGATCTCGGGGACCAGCTCGGGGTAGAGCACGGTGCCGTCGGTGTCGAGGACCACGATCGCGCGGGCCAGCAGGCCGGCGAACTTGCCGTCGGTGATGCGTACGCCGAAGTCGTCGCCGAAGCTCGAGCGGAACGCCGAGGTGGGCGTCACGTTCTCGATGCCCTCGGCGGCGCAGAAGCTGCTCAGGGCGAACGGCAGGTCCATCGACACCGAGACCACCCGCGCGTTGTCGAGCCCGGCGGCGAGCTCGTTGAACCGGCGCTCGCTCGCGGCACAGACGCCCGTCCCGACGCTGGGGAAGATGCTCAGCAGGACCCGCTTGCCCGCGAAGTCGGCCGCGGTGACGTCCTGGACGTCGGCGGTGGTGACGGTGAAGTCGGGTGCCTTCGCTCCGACGGGGGGCAGGTCTCCGACGGTGTGGGTGGCGTTGCCGCCGAGGGTGATGTCAGCCATGACGCCATTCAAGCAGCACCGGCGCAGCCGACCCCGGGCTCACCCCTCCGGCTCGTCGCCGTCCTCCTCGGCCGCCGGCGCGCCGCTCCCGTGGGCGGCACGCGCCGCACCGCTCTCGCCGGCCGCGTCGTCGAAGGGCCGGTCGTGGGGGTCGTAGCCGGGGGAGTCGGTGAACTTCCCCGCCTCGGAGTCGAAGTCGCGGTCGGTGTTGTCGACCTCGGCGCCGTCGGGCCGCTTGTCCTCGGCGAGCCGGTCACGACGCTCGGCCTCGATCCGGGCCACGTCGTCCTCGGTCAGCTCGGGTTCGACAGCCGCGCCCTCGCGTCGTACGTCGTCCTCGGACATCGGACCTCCTCGGTGGTCGGTATCCCGAGCACATGCCCCGTGAGGACGGCCGCCAATCGCCCTCACGGCGCTCCTCGGCGGGTCAGCCGCCGAACACCGAGCGGCAGGGCCGCGCCCGCAGCGCCTCCACGTAGTCCGCCGGCGCGGCCGCGGCCTCTGCGGCGTCCGCGAGCGTGCCGAGGTAGCTCGCCGAGGGGAGCCCGCCCTCGAACGCGTCGAGCACGTAGATCCACGCCACCAGCTCCTCGCTGAGCGTCGACACGCGGACCCGGATCCTGCGGTAGAGGCCGGTGTCGGCCGACTCCCAGCCGTCGAGCAGCGCCCGATCCTCCTCGGTCACGTCGTAGACGGCGACGAAGACGTGCTCGAAGGGGTCCGGCACCACGGTGGCCAGCGCGCCGTCCCAGCCGTGGTCCTCGCCGCCGAACGTGAGCCGCCACCCCTGGAGCCACCCGGTGGCCCGCAACGGAGAGTGCGGGCACCGCTCACCCATCCGGGCGGGGTCGAGGTTCGACCCGTAGGCGGCGTAGAGCGTCACGAGCGCCCAAGGTAGAGCACCGAGCCGAGCAGAGGGTAGGGCGCCCTCGGCTCCTCGAGGTGCGCGACAATGCCTCCCGTGACGACGACGGTGGGAGCAGGTGCGGACGGACCCGACACGTCGGCCGGGTTGCGCGGGGCGCGGCGCGTGGCGGTGGTCGGCGGGGGACCGGGCGGCTACGAGGCGGCCCTGGTCGCAGCCCAGCTCGGCGCCGACGTCACCGTGGTCGACAGCGACGGCCTGGGCGGCTCGGCCGTGATCACCGACTGCGTGCCCAGCAAGACGCTCATCGCCACCGCGGAGCTGATGACGGAGGTCGAGGGCGCCAACGAGCTCGGCGTGCTCATCGGCGACGACGGTGTCGCCGTCGACCTCGCCCGGGTCAACGCCCGGGTCAAGCGGCTCGCGCTCGAGCAGTCGGGCGACATCGGGAAGCGGCTCGCGCGCGAGGGCGTCCGGGTCGTCCAGGGACGGGGACGCCTCGAGCCCGGCCCCGGGCACACCACGCGGGTCGCCGTCCACAGCGAGGCCGGCGACGAGACCGTCGAGGCCGACGCCGTGCTGGTCGCCACCGGCGCCCGGCCCCGCACGTTGCCGTCGGCGCAGCCCGACGGCGAGCGCATCCTCACCTGGGAACAGGTCTACGACCTCACCGAGGTGCCGACCCGGATGATCGTCGTCGGGTCGGGGGTGACCGGGGCGGAGTTCGCCAGCGCCTACAACGCCCTCGGCATCGATGTCGTCCTGGTCTCCTCGCGGGACCGTGTGCTGCCCGGCGAGGACGCCGACGCCGCGGCCCTGCTGGAGGACGTCCTCGTCCGGCGGGGGATGACCGTCCTCGGTCGCTCCCGCATGGAGTCCGTGACGCGGGACGGCGACACGGTGGTCGTGCGCCTGACCGACAGACGGACCGTCGAGGGATCGCACTGCCTGTTGGCCCTCGGCTCCCTGCCGAACACCGGCGACCTCGGCCTGGAGGAGTGCGGTGTGGCCACGGACGACGCGGGGTTCATCGTGGTGGACCGGGTCTCGCGGACCACGGCGCGCGACGTCTACGCCGCCGGGGACTGCACCGGTGTGCTGATGCTGGCCTCGGTGGCGGCGATGCAGGGGCGGATCGCGATGTGGCACTTCCTCGGTGACGCGGTCGCGCCGCTGAACCTCAAGAAGGTCGCCTCCAACGTCTTCACCGCACCCGAGATCGCGACGGTGGGCTGGACCCAGCAGGCGGTCGACGCCGGGGAGATCGAGGCCGAGGTGGTCCTGCTGCCGCTGCGGGGCAATCCCCGGGCGAAGATGCAAGGCGTCCACGACGGCTTCGTGAAGCTCTTCGCCCGTCCGGGAACGGGGATCGTGGTCGGCGGTGTCGTCGTCGGCCCCCGGGCGAGCGAGCTGATCCACCCCGTCTCCCTGGCCGTCGCGGAGTCGCTGACCGCGGACCAGGTCGCCGGCGCCTTCACCGTGTATCCCTCCAACAGCGGCTCCGTCGCCGAGGCGGCACGCCGGCTGCACCACCGCCACCAGTCCTGATCCGGGCGAACCGGTCACTCGGGAGGCGAATCCGGTCTATCGTTCCGGTTCGCTGCCGTTGCGGAACTCGGGAGGTGTCCATGCGCGCTCTGCGGGTGCTGCTGGTGGTCGGGTCGCTCGCGGTGGCGCTGCTGCCCGCGGGCGCGGCTCAGGCCCGTCGCGGTGACGTCGCGCCCGGCGACGACGTGGCGCTGACCGGCCCGACGTTCCTCGTCGCAGGCCACGGCTTCGGCCACGGGCACGGGATGTCGCAGTACGGCGCCCAGGGCGCGGCCAAGCAAGGTCTCACCGCGCCCCAGATCGTCGCGTTCTACTACCCGGGCACCAAGGCGGCCACCTGGTCGGGACGCCGGATCCGCGTGCTGCTCACCGCCGACACGACTCGCGACCTCCAGGTGCTCGCGCAGCCCGGGCTGACGGTGGTGGACCGCGGCACGGGGACGACGTACCCGCTCAACGGGCCGCGCTGGGTCACCCGCTGGCGGCTCGGCGTCGCGTCCGGCCACAGCATCGTGCAGTACCGCGGGGCGAAGACCTCCTGGCACCGCTACCGCCTCCCGGGCGGCCCGACGGCTCTCGTCGGCGACGGCGAGCTCCACGCCCCCCACTACCGATTCACGCTCGTCACTCCCACCGGCCAGGTGCCGGTGCAGGGCGTGCTCCGCTCGGTTCGGCCCTCGCCGAACTCCCGCGACCGGATGACCGTCGACGTGCTCACCGTGGAGAACTACCTGCGGGGCGTCGTGCCCGCCGAGATGCCCGCCTCCTGGCTGCCGGCCGCGCTGCAGTCCCAGGCGATCGCCGCCCGCACCTACGCGCTGCGGCTCATGAGGGACAACGCCCGTGGGCCCTACGACACGTGCGACACCACCGCCTGCCAGGTGTACGCCGGACCGGGCGCCGCGCAGCCCTCGACCGACCAGGCGATCGCCGCGACTCGGGGGCAGTACCTCACCTACCAGGGCGTGCCGATCCTCGCCCAGTTCGGCTCCTCGAACGGGGGCCAGACCTCGGCCGGTCCGCCGCACGACTACCTGGTCAGCCAGGCCGACCCCTACGACGACGACGCCGGCAAGAACCCCTACAGCGCGTGGAGCACCACGGTGAAGGTCGCCGACCTCGCTGCCGCGGCGCGTCGAGCCGGTCACGACGTCGGGACGCCCACCCGCATCACCATCACCCAGCGCGAGGGGTGCACGGACGGCTGCGCCTGGAACGGCAGAGCGGTCGCGGTCGACCTGACGGGGACCGGCGGGACCTGGTCCCTCTCCGCGGACGCGTTCCGCTCGTTGCTCGGCCTGCGCAGCACCTGGTTCGCCATCGACCGCTGAGCGTTCCCCGACCGAGGGCAGGATGGTCCCATGGCCGAGACCGCTGCCGACGCCCTGCGCGTCAGCACCCACGCGCTGATCCGCACCGTCGACCGTCTCGAGGACGCCCGGTTCGCGGAGCCGTCCCTGTTGCCCGGCTGGACGCGCGCCCACGTGGTGGCTCATCTCGCCCTGAACGCCGAGGGGCTGGCCGGCTCGCTGGAGGGCGCGCGGCGCGGTGCCGTCGTACCCATGTATCCCTCGCAGGCACGCCGCGACGGCGACATCGCCGCGCTCGCTGCGGCGCCTCCCGGAGAGCTGCGCGACCGCCTCCTCGGGTCGTGCACGTGGTTCGAGGCGGCCTGGAGCGCGTTGGACCACGCCCATTCGGGGGTGGCCGTGCCGAGAGTGCCGGGGGGACCGGAGTTCGAGGTGGGCGACGTCGCGTCGATGCGGCGCCGCGAGGTGGAGATCCACCACGCCGACCTCGACGCCGGCTACCACCACCGCGCCTGGCCGACCGACTTCGCCGTCGCCGTCCTCGACGACGTCGTGCCCGGCTGGGCCGCCACCGCCGCCTTCAGCGTGCACGCCGACGACCTCGACCGGACGTGGCGGTCCGGCGAGGGCGGACCGGTGATCAGCGGTCCGGCGGCGGACCTCGCCTGGTGGGTCACCGGCCGAGGCCGCGCGGCCGGCTTGAGCGTGACCGGCGGCGCCCTGCCCGAGCTCGGCCGGTGGCGCGAGCCGGGCCGGCCCCGGCGGGGGTCAGGCGTCCTTGATCTCGCAGACGGCTTCGCCGTTGCCGACGGTGGCGCCCACCTCGGCCTTCAGGCCGGTCACGGTGCCGGCCTTGTGCGCCTTGAGCGGCTGCTCCATCTTCATCGCCTCGAGCACGACGATGACGTCGCCCTCGGCGACCGTCGCACCCTCCTCGACGGCGACCTTCACGATCGTGCCCTGCATCGGGCTCGTCACCGAGTCGCCCGAGACGGCCGCGCCGGCCTTCTTGCCCGCGGAGCGCTTCGGCTTCCTGGCTCCGCTCGCGGCCGGTGCACTGCCGATGCCGCCGAGCCCTGCGGGGAGGACCACCTCGATCCGCTTGCCGGCGACCTCCACGGTGACGCTCTGGCGCTCCTCGGCCTCGGGAGCCTCGGCGGAGGCGCCGGAGTAGGGCTGGATCTGGTTGTCGAACTCGGTCTCGATCCACTGCGTGAAGACGCTGAACTCGCCCTCTCCCGACGGGTTCGACGGCCCGACGTAGGCCGGGTCGTGGACCACCGCCTGGTGGAAGGGGATCACCGTGGGCATGCCGTCGACGACGAACTCCTCCAGCGCCCGGCGCGAGCGCTCCAGCGCCTGTGTCCGGTCGCGGCCGGTGACGATGAGCTTGGCGATGAGGGAGTCGAAGGAGCCCGGGACCGTCTCGCCGTTCTCGTAGCCGCCGTCGACCCGGACCCCGGGCCCCTGCGGCGGGACCCAGGCGGTGAGCGTGCCCGGCGCCGGCATGAAGTTGCGGCCGCCGTCCTCGGCGTTGATCCGGTACTCGATGGAGTGACCGATGATCTCCGGATCGCCGTACCCGAGCTCCTCGCCGGCGGCCACACGGAACATCTCGCGCACGAGGTCGATCCGGCTGACCTCCTCCGAGACGCAGTGCTCCACCTGGAGGCGGGTGTTGACCTCGAGGAACGAGATCGAGCCGTCCTGCGCCACGAGGAACTCACACGTGCCGGCGCCGTAGTAGCCGGCCTCCTTGAGGATCCGCTTGGAGGACTCGTAGAGCTCGGCGACCTGCTCCTCGCTGAGGAACGGCGCCGGGGCCTCCTCGACGAGCTTCTGGTTGCGCCGCTGCAGCGAGCAGTCGCGGGTCGAGATGACCACCACGTTGCCGTGCTGGTCGGCGAGGCACTGGGTCTCCACGTGGCGCGGCTTGTCGAGGAACTTCTCGACCAGGCACTCGCCGCGACCGAACGCCGCGATCGCCTCGCGGACGGCCGACTCGTAGGCGTCGGGGATCTCTTCGAGGGTGCGTGCGACCTTGAGGCCGCGGCCGCCGCCACCGAAGACGGCCTTGATGGCGACGGGGAGGCCGTTGGCCTTGGCGAACTCGACGACCTCGTCGGCGTCCTTGACCGGGTCCTTGGTGCCCGGGGCGAGGGGGGCGTTCGCGCGCTCGGCGATGTGCTTGGCCTTGGCCTTGTCCCCCAGGGCCTCGATGGCGGCAGGCGGCGGGCCGATCCAGATCAGTCCGGCGTCGATGACGGCTTGGGCGAAGTCGGCGTTCTCGGCGAGGAAGCCGTAGCCCGGGTGCACGGAATCGGCCCCCGACTTCTTGGCGACCGCGATGATCTTCTCGATGTCGAGGTAGGAGTCGGCGGGGGTGGCGCCGTCCAGCGAGTACGCCTCGTCCGCCAGCCGTACGAACACCGCATCGCGGTCGGGGTCGGCGTAGACGGCGACCGAGGCGATGCCCGCGTCCTTGCACGCGCGGATCACCCGTACGGCGATCTCCCCACGGTTGGCAATCAGCACCTTCTGCAGCGGCTTGATCTGCGTCTCGCTCTGGGGCACGCCCGGGTCCTCCTCGATCGGGGTCTGAACTGATCGGACTCTAGCGGGGGTCGGAGGGCACCTCGCTCAGGAGCCCGGCTGGTAGACCATCAGGAAGACGATCACCGCGAAGATCAGGGCGACGATGCCGCCGCCGGCGCCCACTCGGGCGGCCAGCGGAGCGAGATTGCCCGCGCCGCCGATCTCCGCGGTGGCCTTGCGCAGCGCGGGGACGACCATGCCGAGGGTGATCGCTATGGCGACGACCCACAGGACCAGCGACAGCCACACCCAGAGGTCGGAGAAGCTTCCCGGCGTGCTGTGGTCGCCGTACGGCGTCTTGGCCGACAGCAGCCCGAAGCCGAAGATGATCACCAGCACCGACGCATAGGAGTAGATCGTCAGCGTGCGGGCGGCCGAGTCGGTCGCCGACGCGTCGGCGCCCCGGAGGCCGCGGGCGGCGGACATGCCGGCGCCGACGAGCGGACCGATCGCGAAGACGGCGGTGAGCAGGTGCAGCGCGAGCATGATCTTGAACATGGCCGGAGCCTAGCCGCCGCCGCATCGCGCCCGACGGGCGCCCACTGGCGCGGTTAACGATCGCTAACTACCATCGGAAGCATGTACGACCTCTCTCCCGAGCACGAGCAGTTCCGCGCCGTCGTCCGCGACTTCGCCGAGAAGCAGATCGCCCCCCATGTGGCCCAGTGGGACCGGGAGCATCACTTCCCGGTCGACGTCGTCCAGCAGATGGGCGAGCTGGGACTGATGGGGCTTACCGCCCCGGAGGAGTACGGCGGTGCCGAGGGCGACTTCACCTCGCTGTGCGTCGCGATCGAGGAGCTCGGCCGGGTCGACCAGTCGATCGGCATCACGCTGGAGGCCGCCGTCGGACTCGGCATCAACCCGATCCTCACCTTCGGGGACGACGAGCAGAAGCAGACCTGGCTGCCCGACCTGGTGGCCGGCCGGCGCCTCGCGGGATTCGGCCTGACGGAGCCCGGCGCGGGCTCCGACGCCGGCGCGACCCGGACCAAGGCGCAGCTGGTCGACGGCGAGTGGGTGGTCAACGGCGCGAAGCAGTTCATCACCAACTCCGGCTCGGAGATCACCAGCGTGGTCACGGTCACCGCGCGCACCGGCACCCGCACGGCCGCCGACGGCTCGGAGAAGCCGGAGATCTCCGCGCTCATCATCCCGAGCGGCACGCCGGGCTTCACCGCGGAGAAGGCCTACGACAAGCTCGGTTGGCACATCAGCGACACCCACCCGCTGACCTTCGAGGACGTCCGGGTGCCCGAGGGCAACCTGCTGGGCGAGCGGGGACGCGGCTACGCGCAGTTCCTCGCCACCCTCGACGACGGCCGGGTCGCCATCGCCGCGCTCGCGGTGGGCCTGATCCAGGGCTGCCTGGACGCCTGCGTGGAGTACGCCGGCCAGCGCCAGACGATGGGCGGACCGATCGGTCGCAAGCAGGCCGTCGCCTTCCAGATCGCCGATCTGGAGGTGATGGTGCAGGCCTCTCGGGCCTTGACCTACAAGGCGGCCGCGATGAAGGACGCGATGGCTGCCGGCAGCGGCCCGTCGGTCGCGGAGTTCAAGCGCGCCGCCTCGGTGGCCAAGCTCTACAGCAGCGAGTCGGCCGTCACCGCGACCCGGATCGCCACGCAGGTGCACGGCGGCTACGGCTTCATGGAGGAGTATCCGGTCGCCCGCTTCTACCGGGACGCGAAGATCCTCGAGATCGGCGAGGGCACCTCCGAGATCCAGCGGATGCTCATCGCCCGCGGCCTCGGCCTGCCGGTCGAGTAGCCGAGCGGGTCAGCGGCGCCAGAAGTCGGTCCAGAGGAAGCCGAGCTCGTCGAACATCAGGCGGAGCAGGGGGACGCTGATGCCGACCACGTTGTGCGGGTCACCGGTGATGCCGGACACGAACGCCGCGCCCCGGCCGTCGAGGGTGAAGGCACCGGCCACTCGCAGCGGCTCGCCGGTGGCGACGTAGGCCTCGATCTCCTCGTCGGACACCTGCGCGAACCGCACCTGGGTCGCGGCGCCACGCGAGAGCCACACCTCGCGATGGGTGTCGATCACGGTGTGGCCGGTGTGCAGCACGCCGTGCTTGCCCCGCATCCGGCGCCAGCGCTCGATCACGTCCGCGGCATCACGCGGCTTGCCGTAGCTCTCGCCGTCGAACTCCAACACCGAGTCGCAGCCGATCACCAGTGACCGGGGGGCGTTCGCGGCGACGGCCACCGCCTTGAGCTGTGCCAGCTTCAGCGCGAGCTCGGACGGCGTGTCCTCCTGCACGCGGTCCTCGTCGACCCCGCTCACGATCACCTCGGGCCGGAGCCCCGCTGCCTGGAGTGTCTTCAGCCGTGCGGGGGACTGGGAGGCGAGGATCAGGCGAGGAAGGGGCTGCGGCACACCCCCGACCCTAGTTGAGCCGCTGCTCCGCTACGGTGCGGCAGACCGCGTCCCAGGCAGCGAGGTGAGAAGCGTGCAGTCACGCGGGCGCGCGGCAGGGGTGTGGGGCGTTTGGGCGCTGACACGCGCCGCCGTCCTGCTCCTCGTCGTCGTCGGGCCGGAGCGGGCGGTGACCGGCGATCCGACCTACTACGTCCAGAGCCTCGACCGATTGCACGGCGCCGGCCTCTCCCACCTCCTGGTCGAGTACCCCCTGCCTGCGGTGGCGGTCGTCGCCGTCCCGTGGCTGCTGGTCCACCTGCTCGGCGTGGTGGACGACTGGGCGTGGACGGTCGTGGCAGCTCTCGCGCTCGCCGCCGACGCGGTCTTCCTGTGGCTGGTGCGCCGCCGCCTCGTGCGCGGATCGGGGGCGGTGCCCGGGATCATCCCGTGGCTGTGGGTCGTCGGTCCGCCGCTCCTCGGCGCGACGCCGTACGCCCGGTTCGACATGGTGCCCGCGGTGCTGGTCGGCGTGGCGCTCCTCGCTGCGGCCCGCCGCCCGGTCCGCGCGGGCATGCTGACTGCACTCGGCACGGCGGTGAAGCTGTGGCCGGTCCTGCTGGTCCCCGCGCTCGCAGCGCCCCGCGTCGTCCGGTCGCGCCTCCTGGCCGCTGTCGCGGTCACCGGGGCGGCGCTGGTGACGCTCTGCGTGGTGGTCGCCGGGTGGGGTCGGCTCTTCTCGCCGTTGGCCTACCAGAGCGACCGCGGACTGCAGGTCGAGTCGGTCGCCGCGACCCCGGTGCTCCTCGCCCGGATCCTCGCCCCGCATCGCTACGAGGTGTTCTTCTCGCCGTACCGCGCCGTGGAGATCCGCGGACGCGGCGTCGGCTGGATGCTGCACGCCGGCACCGTGGCCGAGGCCCTCGTCGCCGTGGCGCTGCTCGCCCTGTGGTGGCGCGCGTGGCGCGCCGACCGGCCCTCCACCGATGCCGTGTCGTGGATGTGCCTGAGTGCCGTGACCGGGTTCGTGGTGGTGAGCAAGGTGTGCAGTCCGCAATACCTGCTGTGGTTGGTGCCGCTCGCCGTCGCGGCGCTCGTCCGCAGCGCGCCGCCCGGCCGCCGGCGTCTGGCGGCGTGGTCCGCACTCCTCCTCGTGGCGGCTGCGCTGACCCAGGTCGAGTACCCGCTCGGCTACCGCGCCGTCACGCACTGGGAGCCGGGGTGGTCACCGCTGGTGTCCCTCGCGCTCGTCGCCCGGAACGCGCTCCTGGTGGTCCTGCTCCTCGTCGCCCTTCGCGAGGCGTGGCGCCAGTTGAGCGCTTCCGGCCGACTCAGCGAGGCAGGCCGCTAGCGCGCCAGGCGCCCGGACCGTGGGGGAAGCGCTGCGTCAGGTTCCGCTCGTACGCCGCCCAGCGGCGGACCGGCCTCCGCGCGGCCGGCGCCGAGCCGCCGATCGCCGACAGCACGGCGACGACGGCCGCCACCTCCTCCGGCGTCGCCGAGGGGGTGAGGACGCGCAGCACGGGCCGCTCCTGCTCGCCGCTCACAGCGGGATGTTCCCGTGCTTCTTGGCCGGCAGGGTCGCCCGCTTGGTGGCGAGGAGCCGGAGCGCCTTGACGATCTCCACCCGCGTCTCGTGCGGGGCGATGACCGCGTCGACGTAGCCGCGCTCGGCCGCGATGTAGGGGTTGGCGAGGGTGTCCTCGTACTCCTGGATGAGCTCGGCGCGGCGGCTCTCGACGTCGCCGCCCTGCTTCTCGATCTTCGCCAGCTCCTTGCGGTGCACGATGTTCGCCGCGCCCTGCGCTCCCATCACGGCGATCTGCGCGGTCGGCCAGGCGAGGTTGATGTCGGCACCGAGGTGCTTGGAGCCCATCACGTCGTACGCGCCGCCGTAGGCCTTGCGGGTGATCACCGTGACGAGCGGCACCGTCGCCTCGGCGTAGGCGAAGATCAGCTTGGCGCCGCGCCGGATGATGCCGTTCCACTCCTGGTCGGTGCCGGGCAGGAAGCCGGGCACGTCGACGAAGGTGAGCACCGGGATGTTGAAGGCGTCGCAGGTCCGCACGAAGCGGGCGGCCTTCTCGGAGGCGTCGATGTCCAGCGTGCCCGCGAACTGCATCGGCTGGTTGGCGACCACGCCGACGGGCTTGCCCTCGACGCGGCCGTAGCCGATGAGGAGGTTCGGCGCGAACAGCGGCATCACCTCGAGGAACTCCCCGTCGTCGAGGATGCTGGTGATCACCTCGTGCATGTCGTAGGGCTGGTTCGCACCGTCGGGGATGAGTGCGTCGAGCGCGCGGTCCTCCTCGGAGATCTCCAGCGACGCCGGCTCGTCATAGGAGGGCGGCTCGTCGAGGTTGTTCTGCGGCAGGTAGGAGAGCAGCGCCTTGACGTACTCGAGCGCGTCGTCCTCGTCGCTGGCCATGTAGTGAGCGTTGCCGGAGCGGGTGTTGTGCGTCCGGGCGCCGCCGAGCTCCTCCATCGTCACGTCCTCGCCGGTGACGGTCTTGATGACGTCGGGCCCGGTGATGAACATGTTGGAGGTGCCGTCGACCATGATCGTGAAGTCGGTGACGGCGGGGGAGTAGACGTGGCCGCCGGCGCAGGACCCCATGATCAGCGAGATCTGCGGGATCACGCCGGAGGCGTGCACGTTGCGGGTGAAGATCTCGCCGGACAGGCCGAGCGAGACGACGCCCTCCTGGATCCGGGCGCCGGCGCCCTCGTTGATGCCGACGATGGGGCAGCCGGTCTTGATCGCCAGGTCCATGACCTTGACGATCTTCTCGCCGTAGACCTGCCCCAGCGAGCCGCCGAAGATCGTGAAGTCCTGGGAGAACACGCAGACCTGGCGACCGTCGACGGTGCCGTAGCCGGTGATCACGCCGTCGCCGTAGGGGCGGTTCTTCTCCAGGCCGAACGCCGTCGACCGGTGCCGCGCGAGCTCGTCGAGCTCGACGAAGGAGCCTTCGTCGAAGAGCTTCTCGATCCGCTCGCGGGCGGTCATCTTGCCCTTGGCGTGCTGCTTCTCGACCGCCTTGGCCGAGGCGGCGTGCACGGCCTCGTCGACCCGGCGCTCGAGGTCGGCGAGCTTGCCCGCCGTGGTGTGGATGTCGATGCCGGTGTCCGAACCGGGGACGTCGGTGCCCTCGCCGGGATGTGCGCTCACGCCTGGCCTCCTTGTGACTCCTGGGACGACTCACTGGCGGCCCGCTCGGGCCGTGCGTCAATCTAGTGGTTGTGACGGAGCCGACCTCCCCCCGGTCACCCCTCGAGCAGGAGCGGCTCCAGTCCGCGGCCGGTCCCGACTGGGTGGTGCAGCTGCACGCCGAGGCGGGGTCGACCAACGCGCTCGCCGCCGCAGCGCCCGCACGCAACCTGGTCGTGGTGGCCGACCATCAGACCGCCGGGCGGGGCCGGTTGGAGCGCAGCTGGGAGGTGCCGCGCGGTGCGGGCCTGATGTTCTCGGCGGTCTTCGACCCCGTGGTCGAGCCGGAGTGGTGGCCGGTGATCCCGCTCGCGGCGGGAGTGGCGGTCGCCAGGGCGCTGCAGCCCTACCTGGGCGTGTGGCCGCTGCTGAAGTGGCCGAACGACGTGCTGATCGACGGTGAGAAGGTGTGCGGGATCCTCGTGGAGCGGCTCGACACGCGTCCGGCGTACGCGGTGATCGGCATCGGCATCAACGTCGACCAGAGCCGCGAGGAGCTGCCGGTCCCGACCGCCACCTCGCTGGCCCTCGCGGGCGCCGTCGTTGACCGGGCGACGCTGTTCGGGGAGGTCCTGCGCCAGCTCCGGGTGCAGCTCGTCACGCTGGCGCGCTCACCCCATGCCGTGATGAGCACCTACCGAGGGCTGAGCGCGACCCTCGACCGCGACGTCCGCGTCGACCTCCCCGGTGGTACGTCGATCACCGGGCGGGTGGTCGACATCGATGCGCACGGACAGCTGGTCCTCGACACGGGGGCGGGCGAGCGGCTCGTCGCGGCGGGCGACGTCGTGCACGTCAGACCCGCGTCCTAGCGACCTGCGATGATCGACACCATGGTGACCCCGGCGTGAGCGACCCCGTCGACATCGCCGGCCTGCATGCGGCTCTGGAGCGTGCGGTCCTCGGCGAGCCGCGGGAGCTCACCGCCGACCAGGTCGCCGTGGCCTCCGAGCTTCCCGTCGACCTCGCCCGCCGACTCTGGCGCGCCCTGGGGTTCCCCGACGCCGCCGGCACGGCGGCGTTCACCGTCTCCGACGTGGAGGCGCTCAGGGCGGTCGTGGCCGCGCGCGACCTCGGCCTCGACGAGGACGCGCTGGTGGCGATGACCCGTGCGGTCGGCTCGACCATGTCGCGCCTGGCCGACTGGGAGGTCGGCAACCTCGTCGCGGCCACGGACGACGGCTTCGGGCGGCCCGAGGGGCGGTCGGGCTCGGGCGGCGTGGGCCTCTCGGTGGAGCTCGTGGCGCGGACCGCTGAGCTGTTGGACACCCTGCTCGTCTACGCCTGGCGCCGTCACCTGGCGGTCGCGATCGCGCGGGCCGAGCCCCTGCAGGTCCCGACCGACGAGGTCACCACCACCGCCACGGTGGGCTTCGCGGACCTGGTCAACTTCACGGCGCTGTCCAACGAGCTCGACGAGGACCAGATCGGCGACCTGGTCGAGGTCTTCGAGAGCCGCTGCCACGACGTGGTCGCCGAGCACGGGGGCCGGGTGGTGAAGAGCCTCGGCGACTCGGTGCTGTTCTGGGCCGACTCCGCCATCGAGGGCGTCGACATCGGTCTGGACATCATCGGCGTCATCGGCGGCGACCAGCGCTTGCCCGACGTCCGAGTCGGCGTGGCCACCGGACCGGCGGTACTGCGGATGGGCGACCTCTACGGCCCCGGGGTGAATCTCGCCGCCCGGCTCACCACGGTCGCCCGCCGCAACCGGGCGATCATCGACCACGCCACCGCGGCGCTGCTGCCGGCGACCGACTTCGAGGTGCGCGCGCTTCCCGCCCGGCCGCTGCGCGGCTTCGGCGACGTGGAGCCGGTGACGGTACGCCGGAACCGGCCGCGCCACGGGGCCGAGTGAGCCACCGTGGGTGCCCTAACCTTGGCGGACGTGAGCGCGCCCCACGTGACCAGCACGCCGACCGTCGCCGTCATCGGCGGCGGCCAACTGGCCCGGATGCTGGCCGAGCCGGCGGCCGCGATGGGGATCCCGCTGCGACTGCTCGCCGAGGCGCCCGGCGTCTCCGCGGCCCAGGTCATCCCCGACCAGCTCGTCGGTGACCACACCGTGCTGGCCGACCTCGAGCGGGTCACCGAGGGCTGTGCGGTCGTCACCTTCGACCACGAGCACGTGCCGACCGAGCACCTGCGCGCCCTCGCCGAGCGGCTCGCCGTACGCCCCGGGCCGGACGCGCTCCTGCACGCCCAGGACAAGGCCGTGATGCGCCACCGGTTGGCCGAGCTCGGCGTGCCGTGCCCGCGCAACGCCGTGGTGGAGACGGTCGAGGACGTGGCGGCTTTCGGGTTCCCCTGCGTCTTGAAGACGACCCGTGGCGGGTACGACGGAAAGGGCGTCTGGTTCGTCGACGGGGAGGCTGATCTCGCCCCGGTCGCCGGCGAGGCCTTCGCCGCCGCCGAGGCCTCCGGGGTGCGCCTCCTGGCCGAGGAGCGCGTCGACTTCCGTCGCGAGCTCTCCGCTCTGGTGGCGCGCTCGCCCAGTGGGCAGGTCGCGGCGTACCCCGTGGTGCAGTCCCGGCAGCGCGACGGCATCTGCCACGAGGTGATCGCACCCGCGCCCGACCTCGACCCCGACCGTGCGGTCGAGGCGGAGCAGCTGGCGATGCGGATCGCCACGGACCTCGGCGTCACGGGCATCCTCGCCGTCGAGCTGTTCGAGGCGCCCGACGGGAGCCTGTTGGTCAACGAGCTCGCGATGCGCCCGCACAACACCGGTCACTGGACCCAGGACGGCGCCATCACCTCGCAGTTCGAGAACCACCTGCGCGCGGTCCTCGACCTGCCCCTCGGCTCGCCAGCCGCACGGGCGCCGTGGACGGTGATGGTGAACATCCTGCCCGCCGCGGACGCGGCCCCGCTCTACGAGGGCTATCCGCACGCGTTGGCCCGGGATCCGCGGCTGCGGGTGCACCTGTACGGCAAGGGCCTGCGGCCGGGCCGCAAGGTCGGCCACGTGAACGCCTACGGCGACGATCTGGACGACGTCTTGGAGCGCGCCCGGCATGCGGCCGCCTGGTTCGCCGGCGAGCTGGGGGAGGAGAGCGAGTGAGTGAGGCACGCGTCGGCATCGTGATGGGGAGCGACTCGGACTGGCCGGTGATGAAGGCCGCGGCCGAGGCGCTCGTGGAGTTCGACATCGCCTACGAGGCCGACGTCGTCTCCGCCCACCGGATGCCCGAGGACATGATCGCCTGGGGCCGCGATGCCGCGCGCCGGGGACTGCAGGTCGTGATCGCCGGCGCCGGGGGAGCCGCACACCTGCCCGGGATGCTGGCGTCGGTGACGCCGCTGCCGGTGATCGGCGTCCCCGTGCCGCTGAAGTACCTGGACGGCCAGGACTCGCTGCTCTCCATCGTGCAGATGCCGGCCGGGGTGCCGGTGGCGACGGTAGGGATCGGCAACGCGCGCAACGCCGGCCTGCTCGCCGTGCGCATCCTCGGCGCCACCGATCCTGCCCTACAGGAGCGGATGCGGGAGTTCGCGGAGGAGCTGCGGCGCACCGCCCTGGCCAAGGGCAACGTCGTGCGGGGAGAGAGCGGCCACCGCCTCGGTTTCTGACGGCGGCCCCAACGACACCTCGCCGTCTCGTTAGGCTCCGGGCCGTGAGCATCGACGACAGCCGCCTCCAGTCCGTCTACGACCGGGTCCTGCAGCGCAACCCCGGCGAGCGCGAGTTCCACCAGGCGGTCCTCGAGGTCCTGGGCTCGCTGGGCCCGGTGCTCGCCAAGCACCCCGAGTACGCCGACGCCCGAGTGATCGAGCGGATCTGCGAGCCCGAGCGGCAGATCATCTTCCGGGTGCCCTGGGTCGACGACGCCGGCCAGATCCAGATCGACCGCGGCTTCCGGGTGGAGTTCAACTCGGCGCTCGGCCCCTACAAGGGCGGCCTGCGCTTCCACCCGAGCGTCTACCTGGGCATCGTGAAGTTCCTGGGCTTCGAGCAGATCTTCAAGAACGCCCTGACCGGCATGCCGATCGGCGGCGGCAAGGGCGGCTCGGACTTCGACCCCAAGGGCCGCAGCGACGCCGAGGTGATGCGGTTCTGCCAATCGTTCATGACCGAGCTCTACCGGCACATCGGGGAGTACACCGACGTGCCGGCCGGCGACATCGGTGTGGGTGCTCGGGAGATCGGCTACCTCTTCGGCCAGTACAAGCGGATCACCAACCGCTACGAGTCCGGCGTCCTCACCGGCAAGGGCATCGGCTGGGGCGGCTCCCTGGTCCGCAAGGAGGCGACCGGCTACGGCACGGTCTTCTTCGTGCAGGAGATGCTGCGCACCCGCGGCGACGACCTGGACGGCAAGCGCGTGGTCGTGTCGGGGTCGGGCAACGTGGCGCTCTATGCGATCGACAAGGTGCGCGAGCTCGGCGGCACCGTCGTCGCCTGCTCGGACTCCGGGGGCTACGTCGTCGACGAGGCCGGCATCGACCTGCCCCTGCTCCAGGAGATCAAGGAGGTGCGCCGCGGCCGCGTCTCGGAGTACGCCGAGCAGCGGGGTGGCGGAGCGACGTACGTCGCCGGCGGCAGCATCTGGGACGTGCCCTGCGCCGTCGCGCTGCCGTGCGCGACCGAGAACGAGATCGCCGAGTCCGACGCCCTCAGGCTGGTGAAGAACGGCTGTGTCGCCGTGGCGGAGGGCGCCAACATGCCCACGACACCCGCCGCCACGACGGTGCTGACCGAAGCCGGCGTGTTGTTCGGGCCCGGCAAGGCGGCCAACGCCGGCGGTGTGGCGACCAGTGCTCTGGAGATGCAGCAGAACGCCTCGCGTGACTCCTGGACGCACGAGTACACCGAGGAGCGGCTCGCCGAGATCATGGTGGGGATCCACGAGCGCTGCGCGGCGGCGGCCGAGGAGTACGGCAGGCCCGGTGACTACATCCTGGGCGCGAACACCTCGTCGTTCCGGCAGGTCGCCGACGCGATGCTCGCCTTCGGCGTCATCTGACCTCCGGCGAGGGGTCCGGTCCTCCGTCAGGGATCGACACGACGGCGCAGTGCCTTGGTCTGACCGCGCTGCTTCTTGGCGTCGAGCCGACGGCGACGCGTACCCTTGCTGGGCTTCGTGGGCACCCTCGCGGGCGGCGGGGGAGCCAGTGCGCTCCGCAGCCGCTCGACGAGTCGCTCGCGGGCGGCCTCGCGGTTGCGGTGCTGGGATCGGTGCTCCGAGGCGGTCACCCGCACCACCTCCCCGAGGGCGGCGATCGCCCGCCGCCGGAGCGGGTCGTCGAGCGCGGCCGTGGCGGTCAGGTCGAGGACCAGCTCCACCCGGCTGTCCGCGGTGTTGACCGACTGGCCGCCGGGGCCGGAGGACCGGGAGAACCGCTCCTGCAGGTCCTCGGCGGGGATCACCAGGCCCTGGGGGATCCCGGGGCCGGGCGGGAGGAGGAGATCGGGCACCTCAACCGCGCTGGCGCCACTCGATGGCGGGACAGGTGTCCATCACCATCGGCACGCCGGCCGCGCGCGTGCGCTCGAACGCCGCCTGGTCGACGACGCCGAGCTGGAACCACACGGCGCGTGCGCCGATGGCGACCGCCTGGTCGGCGAACGGCCCGGCCTCCTCCGAGCGCCGGAACACGTCCACGACGTCGACGGGGAAGGGGACGTCGGCCAGCGTGGCGTAGCCCTGCTCGCCCAGGACCGTGGGTGCGGCCGGGTGGATCGGCACGATCCGCTTGCCCTTGCGTTGCAGCAGGGAGGCGATCGAGTAGGCGGTCCGGCGGGGGTCTCCCGAGAGCCCGACGACCGCCCAGGTCTCGCACTCGTCGAGCATGAAGTCGACAGCGGCCGGGTCGAGCCAGGGCTGGGTCATGGAGCCGAGCCTAGGTCGGCGACCGCGACCAGCCCCCGATGCACGCGATAGCGGACGAAGACCGGCAGCGCGAGCGCCGCGACGATCACGAGAGCCACGACCAACACGCCGCCTCCGGCCGCGGCGGCTCCCGTCCCGACCAGGGCCGCCGCGCCGCCGTGGACGACGTCGGCGACGCGTGGCCCACCCGCCACGACGACGATGAACACGCCCTGGAGGCGGCCGCGCACGGCGTCGCTCGCCGCCTCCTGCAGCATGGTGGAGCGGAACGCGGCCGAGGCCATGTCGGCGGCCCCGCCGATCA
Source organism: Marmoricola sp. (assembly GCA_051961835.1). Lineage (GTDB taxonomy): Bacteria > Actinomycetota > Actinomycetes > Propionibacteriales > Nocardioidaceae > Marmoricola. The sequence continues at coordinate 25,922 of JBQCCW010000342.1, forward strand.
CCAGGCCGAGGAGGGCGAGCGTCAGGTAGGGCCCGGCGCGTCCGTGCGCGAGGCCCGCCGAGACGCCGAACAGGACCATCGCGGAACCCCACACGACGATCGCCACCACGACCGCGAGCCCCTGGCGCGAGACCCGAGACACCCAGCCGGAGAAGACGCCGCCGACCACGGCCCCCGCCGGGATCCCGGCGAAGAGCAGCGCGAACGCCAGCCCACCGTCCACCGGTCCGCCGAAGCTCTGGTGGGCGATCTGCGGGAAGAGAGCGCGGGGCATCCCGAAGACCATCGCGATGATGTCGACGAGGAAGGACATCAGCAGCACCGGGTGGCCGCGCAGGTAGGACAGCCCCTCGACGACCGAGCGCACGCCGGCTCGCCCCTGGACTCCCTCCGGAGGCAGCGGGGGCAGCAGCACGACCGCCCAGAGCGTCGCGAAGAGGCAGATCGTGTCGGTGAGGTAGAGCCAGGAGAAGCCGAGGACCGGAATCAGCGCGCCGCCGACCAGTGGGCCCGCGATCGCGCCGAACTGCAGCACGGTCATGTTGAGCGAGTTGGCGGCCGGCAGCTGGTCGGGCGGCACGATCTTCGGCAGCAGCGCGCTGCGGGTCGGCTGGTTGATGGCGAAGAACGCCTGCTGGATCGCGAAGATCACCAGCACCACCCAGACCGATCGCAGGGACAGCGCCGCCTGGACGAAGAACAGGGCGCTCGTGGCGATCAGGCCGCAGGTGGAGAAGAGCAGCAGGCGTCGCCGGTCGAACACGTCCGCCAGGGCGCCGCCGTACAGGCCGAAGACCACCAGCGGCACGAGGCCGAAGACGCCGGTCAGACCGACGTACGCCGAGGAGCGGGTGAGGGCGAAGATCTGGGCCGGAACGGACACGACGGTGAGCTGCGCGCCGACCATCGTGACGATGTTGGCGGTCCACAGCCGTCGGAAGTCGGGAACCCGGAGCGGCCGGGTGTCGGCGAGATGGTCGCGCAGGGCGCGGCGGGCCGGCGCCATCAGTGCAGCAGCGCGTCGAGCGCCTGGCTCACCGGGGTGGTGCCGTCGTTGAACCGGATCATCCGTCCGGCGAGCGCGGGACGCTCCACCGTGGCCGCGAGGACGGCCGCGACGTCGGCGCGGGACACGTGGCCGGCCGCTCCGCCGATCTCGATCGTGCCGGTGCCGGGGTCGTCGGTGAGACTGCTGGGGGCGAGGATCACCTCGTCGAGGCCGCTCGCGCGCAGGTGGGCGTCCGCGGCCGCCTTCGCCTCGGCGTAGGCGTGGAAGGGGTCGTCCTGGGGGACGCCGTGGTCGGGGCCTGCGCCGAAGTAGGACACCATCAGGTAGCGGCGGACGCCCGCTTGCTCGGCGGCGTCGATGGAGCGGATCGCCGCGTCGCGGTCGACCGCCAGGGTCCGGCGGGGGTCGCCGCCGCCGGCGCCGGCCGACCACATCAGCAGGTCGCTGCCCGTCAGCAGCGCGCTCAGCGCGGCCGTGTCCGCCTGCTCCACGTCGATGACCCGCGGGGTCGCACCGGTGGCCGCGACGTCGGCGGTGTGGTCGGGATTGCGGAACACCGCCTGGACGTCGTGTCCCGCGGCGACCAGAAGCGGAGCGGTCAAGCGGGCCACCTTGCCGTGGGCGCCGATCAGCGTGATGCGCATCCTCCGAGCCTAGGGGCGAGCGGCTCGGATCGGTTGCCGGCGTCAAACGGATGTGACGGACCGCACCACGCGCTCAAGGCTAACGATCGTTAACCGGCGACCTAGAATCGAGGCATGGCTGACTTCCCGATCTACGCTCTCACCGAAGAGCACGAGGCCATCCGCGCGGCGGTCCGCGACCTGTGCGAGGTGAAGGTGGCGCCCTACGCCGCGGAGGTCGACGAGGACGCGCGCTTCCCGTCGGAGGCCGCCGAGGCGCTGCGCGCCGCGGACTTCCACGCACCGCACGTCCCCGAGGAGTTCGGGGGTGCCGGGGCGGACGCCCTGGCCACGGTGCTGGTGATCGAGGAGATCGCCCGTGTCGACGTGTCGGCCTCGCTGATCCCGGCCGTCAACAAGCTGGGGTCGCTGCCGCTGCAGATCAGCGGCTCCGAAGAGCTCAAGAAGCACTACCTGGGGGCGCTCGCGCGGGGCGAGGGCGGGTTCTCCTACTGCCTCTCCGAGCCCGGTGCCGGCTCCGACGCCGGTGCCATGAAGACGCGCGCGGTGCGCGACGGCGACGAGTGGGTGCTCAACGGTGTGAAGCGCTGGATCACCAACGCGGGGGAGTCGGAGTTCTACACGGTGATGGCGCTGACCGATCCCGAGAAGGGCACTCGCGGTGGCATCTCGGCGTTCGTGGTGGAGAAGTCCGATCGGGGCGTCAGCTTCGGCGCTCCGGAGAAGAAGCTCGGCATCAAGGGCTCGCCCACGCGCGAGGTCTACCTCGACGACGTGCGCATCCCCGCTGACCGCCTGATCGGCGAAGAGGGCACCGGCTTCGCGACCGCCATGAAGACCCTGGACCACACCCGCGTCACGATCGCGGCACAGGCGGTCGGTGTCGCCCAGGGCGCTCTGGACTACGCGCTGGCCTACGCCAAGGAGCGCGAGCAGTTCGGCAAGGCGATCGCAGAGTTCCAGGGCCTGCAGTTCCTGCTCGCCGACATGGGCATGAAGGTCGAGGCGGCCCGGCAGCTGACCTACGCCGCAGCGGCGCGCTCCGAACGGGGCGACGCCGACCTGACGTTCTTCGGCGCCGCGGCCAAGTGCTTCGCCTCAGATGTCGCGATGGAGGTCACCACGAACGCCGTGCAGGTCCTCGGCGGCTACGGCTACACCCGCGACTATCCGGTCGAACGGATGATGCGCGACGCGAAGATCACGCAGATCTACGAGGGCACGAACCAGGTGCAGCGCATCGTGATGGCGCGGCAGCTGCTGGCCGGAGTCCAGTCCGAGCTGTGACACGACCAACCATTGGTTGAGCGGCCGACCCGCCCCGTCGGTTGAGGTGCGAGGAGCGCACGTCCGCGCAGCGACTTCGTCGGCGCGTTCTGCTCCGGCCACGAAACCAAGGCTCGGACCGCTCGGACCGTTGGTTTCGTGGCTCGCAGGCTCGCACCTCAACCAACGACCGCTCGGCTTCCGGCCCGGTTCGAGTGTGCTCGACGCCGTCGCGGCGGCCGATCCGGCTCACGCCGACGCGGCGATGCCCATCTCCTCGAGTAGCTCCCGCCGTGCCTGCCGGAGGCGGACCGATTCCGGCATCTGCTCGAGCAGGGGTTGCATCGTCTGCACGTCTCGGCGGATGTGGTCGCGGGCGCCCTCCCGGGCACGGGGCCACAGCGCGGCGTACGCCTGCAGGACCTGTACCGCCTCCTGGTACTGGTGCGACTCGTGGGCGGCTACGACCCCGGCGTACAGCGCGTCCAAGACGACACCGACATCGCCGTCCGGGTAGACCACGGGAAGGGGGTCCGGCTTCGAGCGGTCACCTTCGGCCAGCCAGCGAGCGGCGAGGTCCCGAAGAGCATGGAGACCCTTGGCCGCGATGACCGGGTTGTGCTTCGCGGTCGACCCGCTGGTCCAGGTGATGTTCGCCAGGTTGTGAAGTGCACTC
>JBQCCW010000343.1:0-2754 GCA_051961835.1 Marmoricola sp.
CGCTCGGACGGGCCGACGTGCGTCGTCAGGACCGCACGCGGACGGCCACCTGCTGCGTCGGGTAGCGCACCTCGGCTCGGAACCACCGGTGGTAGTGCTGCACGAGGTCCAGCAGGTCGCGCGGCGACATCTTGATGCACCCGTGCGAGCGGTAGTCGTTGATCCTGGGGTACTCCCACCGGCAGATCTGGTCGCCCGGGCCGTTCGCGCACTGTCGGTTGCCGGCACCGGTCTCGGTGTGGATGAACAGGTCCGTGCGCAACGTGCCGTTCCCGCACCGCTTCGCGCCGAGGTAGAACGCCCGTCCGTGGATCAGGCTGCCGTGGTAGTCGTTGTGCTGGACGAACGAGTACGTGCCGTTCGGGAGCCACCCCACGTCGCGGTGGCAGGCGTCGGTGGTCCCCGGACCGCCGAGCCCGGACCCGGCGCGCCACGTCTCGTGGTCAACGACCCGCCACACCCCGTCGCGCTGCCGCAGCGCGCGCCACGTGATCGTGCTGCGCCACGGGTTCCGGGCGTCCTTGTCGAACACGATGACGGCCCGTACGGCGGAGTCGCGGAGCTGCTGCCCCTGACCGGCCGGGCCGGTGCGGCCGGCCGCCGGGCTGACGGCGCCGACCCCCACGGGGAGCACGAGCAGGAGGGCGGCGAGGGTCCCGAGCAGCCGGCGCATGCCGGTCAACCTAGCGGCGGACGGTCAGCCGCACGACCCTTGCCGAGCTCCCGGCGACCGTCCGCGACCCGGCGTACACGGCCTTCAGTCGGTGCACGCCCGGCTTCAGCGTGCCCAGGCGGAGCGACAGGGCGCCCGCGCCCGTGCGGACGAACGTGCCCCTGCCCACGACGCGGCGGCCCTCCACGACCTCGACCGCACCCGTCGGAGCGGCGACGCCGGGCACGCGGAGGCGGAGCTTCAGGACCCCGCGCTGCGGTGTGCGGACGACCTTCCTCGCGAGCGTGGCCTGAAGGGTCGAGCCGAGCCTGGCGACCGAGACGGCGGCCGTCCGCGCCTGGCCGGAGCCGTATCCCGGCCGCACCGCGGTCACCGCCACGGTCAGGGCGGACCCGATGTCCGCGATGCTCGCCTGGTAGGTCTGGGCCACCGCGCCGTCGATCGGCGCACCGCCACGCAGCCACTGGTAGGAGTACGTCGGCGGCGCGAGGTCGCCGAGGTCGCCGCCGGTCCAGGTTCCGGGGTCGGCCGTCAGCAGCCGGCCGACCTTCGCGGTGCCCGTGATGCGCGGGGCGGTGCCGGGTGCCAGCGGGGCGCCGAGGACCGGGCTGGTCGCGGCGCTGGACGCGGTGCTGGCCACCCATCCGGCGAGCTCGCCGGTGGCGGTCACCGTGATGGCGTGCCCGTAGTCGACCGCCTGGAGCAGGTAGGTCGGGTTCGTGGCGCCCGGGACCGGCACCCCGTCGCGGAGCCACTGGTACCTCGTGGTCGCGTCCGCGGGGCTCCACGTCGGGCCGGTGACGCCCAGCGCGGTCCCGATCATGCCGGGGCCGGACACGGTCACGGCGTCCACGAGCGCGAGCACCGGGTCGGCGACGACGGGGATGGCCAGGGGGCCCGACGGCCGGACCACGGCCGGCAGCCCCACGAGCGTCCCCGTGACCTGGGCGACGAGGGTGTGGCCGGCGTCGCCGACGACCGGCACGTAGGTCGCCCCGGTGGCGTCCGGGATCGGGGCGCCGTCGCGCAGCCACTGGTAGGTCGTCGTGACGCCGGGCAGGTTCCAGACCGGGGCCGCCACGGCGAGCAGCTGGCCCACGGCCGGCGTGCCGGTCACGGTCAGGGGGCTGGCGAGGTCGAGGACGGGGTCGACCGTGGTGCCCCCGGTGCCTCCGGTGCCGCCCGGGTCGCTCGGGAGCGCGATCGGGACGGCGTTGGAGGTGGCCGGGACCGGCAGCAGGCCGAGCACCTGGGCGGTCACGCCCGCGAGGACAGCGCCGCCGGCCTCGTCGGCGGTGGGCGTGTAGGTGGTGCCGGTCGCCCCGGCGATGGGACCCGCGGCGTCGTACCACTGGACGGTCGGCTCGGACGTGAGGCCGCAGCTCCAGGTCGGCATCGTGGTGATCGTGAGCGGTTCGTCGACCGCGCCGGAGCCGCTCACGAGCGGAGCCGTCAGGGCGGTGAGCCTCGTGCACAGGATCCCGGCCTGTGCGACCGGCGGGGCGGCCAGGGCCACCCCTGTCATCGTCATCGCGGCGATCGTGACCGCGCCCATGGCGTGCTTGACCCTGAGCATCAGGGCACCCTCCTGTGTCCTCGCCGCCGAGCCCCCCGGCGGCCTCCCGATTGCGGACCCTAAGCGGCCGGAACCGGGTTGCCGCGCGGAACCACCCGCCGGGCTGGCCCAGTCGCGGCGGGGCCCGCCCGTAGGCTGCTCCGGGTGTCGTCGACCCCGGAGCTCCCCACCCGCCTGCGCGCCGCCCTGGTCGCCGCGGGCTACACCTACGACGCGGTGGCCGAGCTGCTCGGCCCGGTCGCGCACGCCGCCCTCATGCGCAACGAGACGACGCCGGGCCTCCGGCGTACCGGCGGCGGCTCGGCGCTCGAGACGCTCGCGCGCCTCTTCCTGCTGCAGGGCCCGGTCGAGCTCGCGGCGGCCGAGCGGGCACTCCCCGGGCTCGTCGACCGGCTCGCCGCCGAGGGGTTCCTCGAGCGGACCGTCGGCGAGGTGGCCGCGCGGCTCGACGTGCGGCCGTACGCCGTCGACGAGGAGGACCTCTGGGTCGTCAGCGACCTCACCC
>JBQCCW010000344.1:0-3436 GCA_051961835.1 Marmoricola sp.
GCTGCCCGAGCGCGCGGGTGGCGACCGTCCGGTGCGCCGGGAGATCGCGGAGGGGATCGGCTGGCTCGTCCGGCACCCTGCGATGCGGACGCTCGCGGTCGTGATCCTCACCTTCAACGTCACCTGGGGCGCGGCCTGGTCGGTGCTCGTGCTGTGGTCCCAGGAGCGCCTGCACCTCCACGCGGTCGGGTTCGGCCTGCTCACCACCGCGATCGCGATCGGCGGCATCGCGGCGACCGGCTGCTTCGGGACGATCGAGCGGCGCGCGTCGTACGAGCTGATGATGAAGGTATGCCTGGTCACCGAGGTGCTCATGCACCTCGTGCTCGCGCTGACCACCGCCGCGTGGCTCGCGCTCGTGGTGATGTTCGGGTTCGGCTTCTACGCGTTCGTGTGGGGCACGGTGGGGCGCACGCTGCGGCAGCGCGCGGTGCCGGACGCCTTCCAGGGCCGGGTCGGCAGCGTCTACATGGTGGGTGTCTTCGGAGGCCTGGTGATCGGGCAGGCGCTCGGGGGAGCAATCGCGGAGCGGTGGGGCGTGGTCGCGCCCTTCTGGTTCGCGTTCGTCGGCTCCGGCCTTACCCTGGCGCTCGTCTGGCCGCAGCTGTCCCACGTCGCCCGAGAGGACTAGGCGGGGGGAAGGCAGGAGGAGCCCCGTGAGTCGTGCCCGTGTCGCCGCGGTGCTCGCCGCTGTGCTCAGCCTCGGACTCCTCGCCCCAGCGGCCGCCGCGCCGAGCACGCGCACGGTGGGGGACACCCGGGTGTTCGCCAAGGTGCCCAAGCCCGGCTTCCCGGCGTACGTCTACGCACAACCGCGCGGCCGCGTCTACGTCGGCAGCTACACCGACCCGGCCGGTGACGCGACGCCGTCGAAGGTGTTCGAGTACACCCGCTCCGGCCGGCTCGCCCGCTCCTGGACGGTCCCCGGCCAGGACCTGAAGGCCGAGCACGGCGTGCAGGTCGCCACCTCGGATGCGGCCGGCCGTCTCGTGCTTCTGGAGAAGTCCACGTCCCGGGTGATGCGGCTGGACACGCGGACCGGCCGCTTCACGACGTACGCCGTGCTCCGCGACCGGCCCACCTGCCCGCCCGGCGCGGCGCCGCTGCCGCCCGGCTGCTCGCCGAACGCCGTCGACCGTCCGGCGATCCCCAACTACGCGGCGTGGCTGCCCGACGGCAGCCTGCTGGTCACCGACTACGGCCAGGCGGTGATCTGGCGGGTGCCGCCCGGCGGCGGCCGGCCCCGCGTCTGGTACCGCTCGGCCAAGCTCGACGGGACCGAGTTCGGCACCACCAGACTGACGCTCCTGCCCGGCCACCACGGCGTGCTCATCGGGCAGCAGTCGACCGCCCTGGATGGCTCGGTGCCCGTCGACGGCAAGATCTACCGGCTGGGCCTGGACCGGCGGTCCCGGCCGACCCACCTGCGGACGCTGTGGACCTCGCAGCCCGGCGACCTGCCCGACGGGTTCGGCCTGGCGCGCTCGGGCCACCTCTACGTCTCACTCGCGGGCCTGGCCAACCAGGTCGTCGAGCTGAGCGCGCGCGGGACGGAGCTGCGGCGCTTCGGGACGCGGGTCAGCGGGGCGAACGGCTCGCCGATCCCGTTCGACACCCCGTCGAGTGCGACGGTCCTCGGCCGCCGGGTGCTGGTGGCGAACCAGGCGTTCTTCGGGGACCGCAGCCACCACGCGGTGCTCGACGTCTGGGTGGGGGAGCGCGGGGTGCCGGTGTTCATCCCGGCCCGGGCCGGCCGGCACTAGCACTGGTCCAGGACCAAAGTCCTGAATCCGACTAATGGTGGCTTTCTGCTCTAGACCGGTGCAACATAGGCATAAGTCCCCGTCGGGAGACGCCGGAACCGCATCGCACCGCCTAGCAACGGAACCCATCATGGCTGTCGCATTCGCCCCCCGTGCCACCGAAGACGCGACCACCACGGTCATCGAGCGCTCCCACGACGCGCTCGCCGCGCTGCTCCACTACGACGAGCGGCTGCACCGGGCGAACATCCAGCACGACCCGGTCTCCTGCCTGGTCTGCTTCGCCGAGCGCTGACCGACACTCGGGCGGGCAGCGCTCAGCCACCCAGCCGGGAGAGGTAGGCGTCGCCCAGGCCGCTCGCCCCGAGGATCGCGATCCCAGCGCCGAGCAGCATGAACGGGCCGAACGGCACCGCCGAGCGACGCCCCGCGCGGCCGGCGACCGTGAGGAGCACGCCGATCACCGCGCCGAGGAAGAACCCGAGGAACGCGCCGATCAGCAGCGCTCCCCAGGACAAGTAGCCGAGCACGCCGCCCACCACACCGGCGAGCTTGACGTCGCCGAACCCCATGCTGCCGGGGGCGAGCATGGCGATGAGGAAGAAGAACGCGTAGAGCGCCGCCCCCGCGATGAGCGCCCGCAGCAGCGCGTGCCCGTCGCCCGCGATCGCCAGGAGGGCGGCGAGGATCGGGTACGCCGGCAGCACGATCACGTCCGGCAGCCGGCGCACGTCGAGGTCGCTGAGGGCCAGCGCCACCGCGATCGCGGTGAAGGCGAGGTACGCCGGCAACAGCGCGAGGTGGTCGGCGAACCGCCACGCCACCGCGGCGAACAGCAGCCCGGTGACCGCCTCCACGACGGGGTAGCGCGCACTGATCGGCGCCGCGCAGTCGTAGCACCGCCCCTTGAGCACCAGCCACCCGAGCACCGGCACGTTGTGCCGGTTGCGGATCTGGGTGCCGCAGTTCGGGCACGCCGACGGCGGCCTCACCACCGACTCGCCCCGCGGCACGCGGTGCGCGACCACGTTGAGGAACGACCCGATGGCGAGCCCGAGCAGGCCGGCGAGGACGGCTGCGACGCCTGACACGGTGCTCAGCGGAAGTGATTCCAGCTCAGGACGGACACCTGGCGTTTAGGCGGCGACGGCGTTCCAGAGGGATCCCACAACTGCACGCGCGAGGTCAGTGCCACGGGAGCGCTCGTGGAACAAGTAGCCGAGCCGGGGCACAGATGTATCCGAAGATCGACCGTAGAGTTCTGGTAGCCGTAGCCGGGCGAGTTGTCGGGCACCTCGAAGACCGGGCCGGTCCAGCTCGGGTTTCCCGTATTCACGTTGAACTCCAATTGCCGAGCGATGACTCCGAATTTCGCCACTTCCGCGCTGAAGTTGCTGAGCACAATCTGCAGGTCGGCGCGTGGCGCATACGTCGTCCCCTGGAGATACATGAAGACCTTGTTGTTCCCAGTGGGGTCGAGTGAGACAAGGGGGCAGCTGGTGCCCGAGGCGACGCACGTGTCAGTCTCGCCCCGTAGGACCGGAACTGCGTACGTCAGGTCGAGGCTAACAGCATCGAAGGCGACGGTGTTGTTGCCGTTCCCGGTGACTTTAGCGGTGAACGACGCGGTTGCTCCTGAGAAGCCGTTGTCGTGAATCTGCCGTTGCAGTGTG
>JBQCCW010000345.1:0-2566 GCA_051961835.1 Marmoricola sp.
GCACCCGCGACGCCACCAACTCGTTCAAGGCCTACAACCGCCATTTCGTGCAGGAGGTCGGCATCGAGTCCGACTCCGGCTTCGAAGTGGGGTTGGAACTGGTCGCCAAGGCCAAGCGGCGCCGGTTGCCGGTGGCGGAGATCCCGACCATCTGGCTGGACCGCACGTTCGGCATGTCCAACTTCAAGCTGGCCAAGTGGCTGCCGCGCTACCTGCGCTGGTATTTCCACGCGTTCGGTCCGAAGCTCGAGCCGACCGCACTGGCGGCCGGAAAGGAATCTGCATGAGCAAGGTGTTGATCACGGGAGCCGCGGGCTTCATCGGCGGCTACGTGGTCGAGGAGCTGCTGGCGCGCGGCCACGAGGTGGTCGGCGTCGACAACTTCTCCAAGTACGGACGGGTGGCGAAGTCCTACGACGACCACCCCGACTACCGGCTCATGGAGGGCGACGCCACCGACGTCGACCTGATGACCGAGCTGCTCATGGACTGCGACCACTTCATCGCGGGCGCGGCCATGATCGGCGGCATCTCGTACTTCCACGTCTACGCCTACGACCTGCTCGCCACCAACGAGCGGATCATCGCCGCGTCGTGCGACGCCGCGATCAAGGCGCACCGCGACGGCAAGCTGAAGAAGGTCACGTACCTGAGCTCCTCGAGGGTGTTCGAGTCGACCGACCGCTGGCCGTCGGTCGAGGGCGACGAGCGCCGGGTGGCCCCGCCCCTGTCGTCGTACGGCTTCCAGAAGCTGGCCGTGGAGTACTTCGCCCGCGCCGCGTGGGACCAGTACGAGCTCCCCTACACGATCCTGCGGCCGTTCAACTGCGTCGGCGTCGGCGAGAGCCGCGCCCTCGGCGACGTCGAGATCGAGTCGGGCAACGTCAAGCTCGCGATGAGCCACGTCGTCCCGGACCTGGTGCAGAAGATCCTCAAGGGCCAGGACCCGCTGCACATCCTCGGCGACGGCCAGCAGGTCCGCTGCTACACCTACGGCGGCGACCTGGCGCGCGGCATCGTCGACGGCATGGAGAGCCCCGCGGCGACCAACGAGGACTTCAACCTCTCGACGCCGGAGTCCACGACCGTGCTGGAGCTCGCCGAGCTGATCTGGCGCAAGGTCAAGGGCCCGGACGTGCCGTTCCGCTACGAGAGCGAGCCGGCCTTCGACCACGACGTGCAGAAGCGCATCCCGAACGTCGACAAGGCGCGGGAGGTCCTGGGGTTCGAGGCCTCCACGAGCCTGTCGGACATGCTCGACGAGGTCATCCCGTGGATCGAGCGGGCGATCGCGGACGGCACCATCTGACCGACCGGTGACGGCCGGCACTCCTTCCACCCGAGGGTGGGAGGAGTGCCGGAAGTTACCGCTGGGTAGGATCCTTGTCACGCCGCCGGGGGCTGCCGCGCGGACCGAGCCGCCAATAGGCTCGCGGTCGCGTCTGCCCTCCGGCGGGCGCACGTGCACCGACTCGAGGAGCCACCCTCCATGCTGCAGATCTTCGCGATCGTCGTCTCGCTGGCCATCGCCGTCGTCGGCACCGCCCTCTTCGTGCGGGCGATCCGCACGATCATCGGCGTGCTGAAGGTGGGCCAGCCCGCGCGGCGGTCCGACCAGCCGGCCGCACGCACCGCGACCATGCTCAAGGAGTCGCTGGGCCACACCCGGATGCTCCAGTGGACGCTGGTCGGCGCCGGCCACTGGTTCATCTTCATCGGCTTCGGGCTGCTGTTCTTCACGCTGGTCACGGCGTTCGGGCAGCTCTTCGACCCGCACTTCACGATCCCGTGGCTCGGCACGTTCTTCCTCTTCGAGTGGGTCTCGGAGGCGTTCACGTGGGTGATGATCGCGGCGATCGTCGCGTTCATCGTCTACCGCGCGACCCGGCCGACGGAGCGCACCCGCGGCGTCAAGGGCCGGCTGTGGGGCTCGACGATGTGGCAGGGCTACTTCGTCGAGGGCGTGATCCTCGGCGTCGGGCTCTGCATCATCGCCCTGCGCGGCGCGGAGTACGCCATCGGCCGGTACGGCGACGACCCCGGCCACTCCTCGGTGCTCCACTTCCCGTTCACGGCCTGGCTGGGCTCGCTCATGGACGGCATGTCGGCCGGGGCGCTGGCGAACTTCATCTACGTCGTGGCGATGCTCAAGATCGTCATCTCGTTCACGTGGATGATCACGATCTCGCTGAACCCCACGATGGGCGTGGCGTGGCACCGGTTCCTCGCGTTCTTCAACATCTGGTTCAAGCGCGAGGCGTCCGGCCGCACCGCCCTCGGCGCGGTCAAGCCCATCACCTCCGGCGGCCAGACGGTGAGCCTCGACGACATCGAGGAGCTCGACGAGGACGCGACGCTGGGCGTCGGCGCGATCGAGGACTTCAGCTGGAAGGGCATCCTCGACTTCACCACCTGCACCGAGTGCGGGCGGTGCCAGTCGCAGTGCCCCGCCTGGGCGACCGGCAAGCCGCTGTCCCCCAAGACGCTGATCATGGATCTGCGCGACCACGCGCTGGCCAAGGGCCCGTATCTGCTTGCGGCCAGTGACGAGGAAAGGGAGAAGCTC
>JBQCCW010000346.1:0-16396 GCA_051961835.1 Marmoricola sp.
GTTACAAGGTGACAGTGCGCAACACTGCAGGGAGCGACTCCACCACGATCACCTGCGCCTCGAGCGGCCGCGGCCACAAGACCCTCAGCTGTAGCTGACCCGACCCGCCGTCGGGCACCGATTCACACGTTGAAGCGGAACTCCACGACGTCGCCGTCCTGCATGACGTAGTCCTTGCCCTCCATGCGGACCTTGCCCGCCGCCTTCGCCTCGACCATCGAACCGGCCGCCATCAGGTCGTCGAAGGAGACGATCTCGGCCTTGATGAAGCCCTTCTGGAAGTCGGTGTGGATGACGCCCGCGGCCTCGGGGGCGGTGGCGCCCTTGCGGATCGTCCAGGCGCGCGACTCCTTGGGGCCGGCCGTCAGGTAGGTCTGCAGCCCGAGGGTGTCGAAGCCGACGCGGGCGAGCACGTCGAGGCCGGGCTCGTCGACGCCCATCTCCGCGAGCATCGCGCGGGCCTCGTCGTCGTCGCCGAGCTCGACGAGCTCGGACTCGAACTTCGCGTCGAGGAAGATCGCCTCGGCCGGAGCGACGATGTCGCGCATCCGCTGCTTGAGCTCCTCGTCGGCGAGCTCGTCGGCGTCGCAGTTGAAGACGTAGAGGTAGGGCTTCGCGGTGAGCAGCATCAGGTCCCGGATCAGATCGCGGTCGATCTTCGTGGCGAGGATCGGCGTACCCGCCTCGAGGGCCTCCAGCGCCTCCCGGACGGCCGCCGCCTTCGGCTGGGTCTCCTTCTTGATCCGCGCTTCCTTCTCCAGCCGGGGAAGGGCGTTCTCGACGGTCTGGAGGTCCGCGAGGATCAGCTCGGTCTGGATGGTGGAGATGTCGCTGGCCGGATCGACCTTGCCGTCCACGTGCGTGACGTCCTCGTCGCGGAACACCCGTGTCACCTGGCAGATCGCCGCGGACTCCCGGATGTGGGCGAGGAACTTGTTGCCCAGGCCCTCACCCTTCGACGCACCGGCGACGATGCCGGCGATGTCGACGAACTCCACCGTCGCGGGGATCACCTTTGCCGAGGAGTACATCTCCCCGAGCCTGCCGAGGCGCTCGTCGGGCACGACCACGACGCCGACGTTGGGCTCGATCGTCGCGAAGGGGTAGTTCGCCGCGAGCACGTCGTTCTTGGTCAGGGCGTTGAAGAGGGTGGACTTGCCGGCGTTGGGCAGTCCGACGATGCCGATGGTGAGGGCCACGTGGCGTGAGTCTACGGGCGCCGAGCACGTCGAATCGGCGCCGTACGCTCGCGGGATGCGGATCGCCACCTGGAACGTCAACTCCCTGCGCTCGCGGATCGCCCGCGTCGAGGACCTGCTGCAGCGCCACGACATCGACGTCCTCGCGGTGCAGGAGACCAAGGCGCGCGAGGACCAGCTCCCCTTGATGGGCCTGCAGTCCCTGGGCTATGACATCGCCGCTCACGGGCTCGACCAGTGGAACGGCGTCGCGGTGATCAGCCGGGTCGGGATCAGCGACATCGTGGTCGGCTTCCCCGACGCCCCCGGTTGGGGCGAGCCGGCCGTGCAGGAGGCCCGCGCGATCGGGGCGCTGTGCGGGACCGGTGCAGCAGCACTGCGGATGTGGTCGCTCTACGTGCCCAACGGCCGCAAGCCCGATGACCCGCACTACCACTACAAGCTCCAGTGGCTGGAGCGTCTGCACGCGGCGGCCGGCGACTGGCTGGCTGCTCCGACCGTGCTCGCCGGGGACTGGAACATCGCTCCCACCGACGAGGACGTCTTCGACATCACCCGCTTCACCAAGTCCACCCATGTCACACCGCCCGAGCGCGAGGCTTTCGCCCGGTTCCTCGCCAGCGGGTACGTCGACCTGGTCCGGCCGCACGTCCACGGCGCGGACGGCTACACCTACTGGGACTACTACCGCCAGCGCTTCGAGCGGAACCGCGGCATGCGGATCGACTTCCTCCTCGGCTCGCCGGGGGTCGGAGCGCGCGTCAGGGGCGCGTTCGTCGACCGCGAGGAGCGCGGCGCCCAGGGCACCTCCGACCACGCGCCCGTCGTCGTCGACCTGGAGGACTGAGGACCGCAGGCTCAGTCCCGGGCGTGCCGCTCGTCCTCGAGCCGCTCCTTGCTGCGGAGCAGCCGGAGCAGGGTCACCAGACCCAGGCCGCCCACCATGTTGCCGGCGATCGCGACCCCGACGAACCGCAGCCAGTCGAGGTAGGTGAACGGCGCCTCACCCGTGTGCAGGGCGCCGAAGATCAGCAGCGAGTCCAGGATCGAGTGGAACAGCTCCGCCCCGACGAGCAGGAACGCCGCCGCGACCGCCGCGACGATCTTGGCCGGCACGTCGTCGGTGCCGTGCTGCATCCGAGTGAGCAGCGTCATCACGGCGCCAGCCAGGATCGTCAGGCAGATCATCCGGCCCCCGAACGGAGCGGTCGCGTAGACCGACGCCGACTCCACCAGCTGGCCGTGCAGGTCGGGGAAGGCCCACACGATCAGCCACATCATCACCCAGCCGCCGGCGAGGTTGGCGATCAGCGTGCCACCCCACAGCTTGCCCAGGTCGCTCCCGGTGGCGCGCTTGGCGGCCACCGTGATCACCGGGACGAGGAAGCCCTCGGTGAACAGCTCGGTCTTCCCCAGCAGGAGGGCGATGAAGCCGATGGAGAACGCCAGTGCGCCGAGCAGCTGGCTGCCGGTCTCGTGCACCACCACGAGCAACGCCAGCACGCCGACGCCCACCTCTGCGCCGCCGACGAAACCGGTGATCAGCACCTCCCGCCACGAGCGGCTCAGCCGCTGGGTGCCCTCGTCGACCAACCGGGTGAAGGCACGCTCGAGCTCGTCCTCCATGGGACCGTCCGTCTCGCCGATCGACCGCCGGTCGTCGGAGGTGTGCTCCGGCTGTTCGCTCATCTGCTTGCGGTGCCCGCAATCTTCCCGGGCAACCTGCGGGGCGCCTCGCACTGTCGGTGGCGCGTGCCACAGTCACGGCATGGAGATGTTGGTGCTCGCCCTCGGCCTGCTCGCCGGGGCGCTGATGGGCCTGGTCGCGGGGCTCCGGTGGGGGCGTCGTGGCGATGATCCTGCCCGGAGCGCGCTCGCCGCGGCCGGTGAGGATCGCGCCGTCCTCACCGAGGGCCTCGGCCGCCTCGAGGACCGTCTCCGTGACCTGGAGCGGCAACGGGCCTCCTGGCAGGGCGTCCTGCACCAACAGGTCGACGAGGTGCGGCACACCACCGATGCGCTGCGCCGCGAGACCGGCGCGCTGGCCACCGCTCTGCGTCGCCCGCAGGCGCGGGGCCAGTGGGGCGAGCTGCACCTGCGCCGCACCGTGGAAGCGGCCGGCATGAGCGCCCACTGCGACTTCACCGAGCAGCATCACCTCCCCGGCGACGACGGGGCCCTACGCCCGGACCTCGTCGTGCACCTCGCGGGCGGGCGCCGCGTCGTCGTCGACGCCAAGACGCCGCTCGAGGCCTACCTCGACGCTCTGGCGGCGCCGGACGACGCCGCTGCGGAGCATCTCGCGCGGCACGCCCGGCACCTGCGGGGGCACATCGACGCCTTGGGCGCGAAGGCCTACTGGCGACGGCTCGAGGAGACGCCCGAGTTCGTGGTGCTGTTCGTGCCGGCGGAGTCCTGCCTGGCAGCGGCGCTCGAGGTCGACCCGGGCCTCATCGAGTACGCCGCCTCCCGCCAGGTCGTGCTCGCCAGCCCCACCACGCTGATCGCCCTGCTCCGCACCGTGGCCCACGGTTGGACGACCGTCCAGCTCGTCGAGGCCACCCGGGAGATCCACGACCTGGGTCGTGCCCTGCACAGCCGGCTCGGCACGATGGGCGGGCACCTCGACAAGCTGGGCCGGTCGTTGGGAGCGGCGGTGGAGGCCTACAACCGTGCCGTCGGCTCGCTGGAGTCGCGGGTCCTCGTCACCGCCCGCCAGTTCAGCGAGCTCGACGACACCGCCACGCCGCTCCTGGCTCCGGCTCCCGTCGAGACCGCCCCGCGTCCGCTCAGCGCGACCGAGCTGCTCGAGGCGGTCGCCGACACCCGTCCCGAGCTGGTGGACCACCGCCCGACGCCGGAGGGGCCGCGGGCAGCGGAGGGCTAGCCTGCGCCCATGCCCGACTGCCTCTTCTGCAGCATCGTCGCCGGCGACATCCCGTCGACCCGGATCTTCGAGGACGACCGCACCGTCGCGTTCATGGACATCAATCCGGGCTCGGCGGGACACGCCCTCGTCGTGCCGAGGGCGCACTCCCGCGACCTGCTCGAGATCGGACCCGACGACCTCGCGGCCTGTGCCCGCACCGCGCAGCAGATCGCCCGGCGAGCGACGGAGAGGCTCGGGGCCGAGGGGGTGAACCTGCTGAACTGCTGCGGCTCCGCGGCCTGGCAGACCGTCTTCCACTTCCACCTGCACGTGATCCCCCGGTACGCCGACGACCCGGCACGCGACCGCCTCCGGCTGCCCTGGGTGCCCCAGCCCGGAGACCCCGAGGAGATCGCCGGCGCGGCGCGCCTGCTGCAGGGCTGACCGCAGCGGGCCTAGGTTGCCCTCGTGCGCGCACCCACGGTGTGGGAGGAGGGCCGATGGTCCGGTGACCGGGTCACTCGGCTGGCGGTTCTCGCGTGCCTGCTGCTCCTCGCGACCGACCTGCTCCTCGGCTCCGGGCTGGGACCCCTCTTCGGCACGGGATTCGTGCTCGTGTGCATCGGCGCGGCGCTCGCCGTACGCCCCGGCGACTTCTACCGCATCGGTGTGCTACCGCCACCGCTGCTCCTCAGCACCGCGGCGGTGGGAGCTGCGGTCGCCCGAGACGAGGTCGCGCCGCCCGGCGACAGCTACCTCCAGGCGGTGATCGGCGTCGTGGGGGCGTTCGCCGGTCCCTTGCTGCTCGGCTACCTGGCGGCCGGCGGTGTCGTGGTGCTGCGCTACCGCATCCTGGAACGGCGCGCCCACGCCTGAGCCGGCGGCTCACAGTCAGGCGAAGCGGTCTGGGTCGCCGGCGCCCACCCGCGTCACCTCGGGAGCTCCGCTGGAGAAGTCGACCACCGTGGTCGGGGAGGGCAGCACCTCGCCGGACTCCACCACTGCATCGACCTGGTGCTCGAGCTCCTCCTGGACGACCCACCCTTCGGTCATCGCCTCGCTCTCACCCGGCAGGATCAGGGTGGAGGACAGCAACGGCTCACCCAAACGCTCGAGCAGGGCGCGTACGAACGTGTGATCGGGGATGCGGACCCCGACAGTCCGCTTCTTCGGGTGCATCAGCCTGCGCGGCACCTCCGAGGTGGCCGGCAGGATGAACGTGTAGGGCCCCGGCGTCGCCGCCTTCACCGCCCGGAAGGCCGCGTTGTCCACGTGCACCAGCTGGCCGAGCTGGGAGAAGTCGCGACACACCAGCGTGAAGTGGTGCTTGTCGTCGAGCTGGCGGATCCGCCGGATCCGGTCCAGGCCGTCGCGGTTGCCGAGTTGGATCCCCAGGGCGTAGCCGGAGTCCGTGGGGTAGGCGATCAAGCCGTCGTCGCGCAGCAGCGCCACGACCTGGTCGAGGACCCGTGGTTGCGGGTCGACCGGGTGGACGTCGAGGAACCGGGCCACGGCTCAGGACCGCGCGGCCGCGCGCAGGTCGCGCCGCAGCTCGGGAGGCAGGGCGAAGATCAGCGACTCCTCAGCGGTGCGGACGGCCCGGGCGTCGGGGTAGCCGCGCGCCGAGAGCCAGGCCAGCACCTCCTCGACCAGGGACTCCGGGACCGACGCGCCGGAGGTCACGCTGACCGTCCGGACGCCGTCGAGCCAGCTCTCCTCGATCTCGGAGGCGTCGTCCACTCGGTACGCCGCCCGCGCGCCGGCCTCCAGCGCGACCTCGGCGAGCCGGACGGAGTTCGAGGAGTTGGCGGACCCCACGACGATCACCAGGTCGGCGTCGGTGCTGATCTCCTTGATCGCGGACTGGCGGTTCTGGGTGGCGTAGCAGATGTCGTCGCTCGGCGGATCGAGGAGCTCGGGGAACCGGGCCCGCAGCGCCTCTACCGTCGCCATCGTCTCGTCGACCGACAGCGTGGTCTGCGACAGCCACGCCACCTTCGTCGGGTCGCGGACGACGACGCTCGCCACGTCCGCGGGACCCTCGACGAGCTGGATGTGCCCGGGCGCCTCACCCGAGGTGCCTTCGACCTCCTCGTGGCCGGCGTGCCCGATGAGCAGGATGTCGTAGTCGTCCGCGGCGAACCGCTTGGCCTCGTGGTGGACCTTCGTCACCAACGGGCAGGTCGCGTCGATGGTCCGCAGGCGTCGGGCCTGCGCCTGCTCGTGCACCGCGGGCGCGACGCCGTGGGCGGAGAACACCACGGTGGAGCCCTCGGGCACCTCGTCGAGCTCCTCGACGAACACCGCTCCACGGGACTCGAGGTCGGCCACCACGTGCTTGTTGTGCACGATCTGCTTGCGCACGTAGATGGGCGCGCCGTACAGGTCGAGCGCCTTCTCCACCGTGACCACGGCCCGGTCGACGCCGGCGCAGTAGCCGCGCGGCGCCGCGAGCAGCACGGCACGGCCGGCTTCGTCGGGGGCGAGCACGGGTGGGTTGCCGAGGTCGATGGGCATGGGTCCATGGTAGGCGGCGGCCCTGCGGCCGGTCCGCGGTCGCGAGACGGATCATGTCGGCGCTGCCGTCTAGGCTCGCCCGGTGGCACTCGAGACCTCCCCCGAGCAGCCGGCGCCGGTCCGGCAGGTGGCGCAGGCCATCGGCGGGTGGGTCGACCGGCTGGGCGCGGTGTGGGTCGAGGGCCAGCTGACGCAGGTGTCGCGCCGGGGCGGGTCACAGACCGTGTTCATGACGCTGCGCGACAAGCTCGCTGAGATCTCGGTCACCCTGACCTGCCCCCGTGCTGTGGTCGACTCCCTGCCGGCTCCCCTGGTCGACGGGTCCCAGGTGGTCGTGCACGCGAAGCCGTCGTACTACCCGGCCCGGGGCACGCTCTCGCTTGCCGTCCGGGAGATCCGCCTGGTCGGGGAGGGCGAGCTGCTGGCGCGGCTCGAGCGCCGGCGGCGGCTGCTCGCGGAGGAGGGGCTCTTCGCCGCCGATCGGAAGCGAACCCTGCCGTTCCTGCCCCGCCGGGTCGGCCTGGTCACCGCCTCGGGCAGTGCCGCGGAGCGGGACGTCCTCGAGCACGCGCGACGGCGATGGCCCGGGGTGCGGTTCGAGATCCGGTACGCCGCCATGCAGGGGATGAACTGCGCACGCGAGGTGATGGAGGCTCTCGAGGCGCTGCAGCGGGCCGACGAGGTCGACGTCATCGTGGTCGCCCGTGGGGGTGGTTCCCTGGAGGACCTGCTCCCCTTCTCCGACGAGGCGCTGCTGCGCTGCGTGCACCGGCTCACGACGCCGGTGGTCTCCGCGATCGGACACGAGCCCGACTCCCCGCTCCTCGACCTGGTCGCCGACCTGCGCGCCTCCACGCCCACCGACGCGGCCCGCCGCGTCGTCCCCGACGTCGCCGAGGAGGCGCAGCGGGTGTTCCAGGCCCGGGAGCGGTTGCGCCAGGCTGTCCGGCACCGCGTCGACCGGGAGCGGGTGGTCCTCGCTCAGCTCCGGGACCGCCCGGTGCTCGCCGACCCGAGGGGAGGCCTGGCGGCTCGGGTCCGCGAGGTGGAGGAGTTGCGCGGCCGCGCCCGGCGCTGCCTGACCCACCGGCTCGAGCGAGCCGACGACGACCTGGACCACCAGCTCGCTCGCGTGCGGGCGCTGTCGCCGCTGGCCACCCTGCGGCGTGGCTATGCGGTGCTCTCCGACGCGGACGGAGTCGCGCTCGACAGCGTCGCCGGGGTCCGGCCCGGCCAGACCATCCACGTACGCCTCGCCGACGGCCGGCTGGGCGCCACCACCACGACCGTCGAGCCCGTGCCGTTGACCGGGACCGAGGAGGACGACCATGCCTGAGGCGACCCCCGCGGCTACGCCGCCGACCTACGAAGAGGCGCGCGACCAGCTGATCGAGGTCGTGCGCACGCTGGAGCAGGGCGGCACGACGCTCGCGGAGTCTCTCGCCCTGTGGGAGCGCGGCGAGGAGCTCGCGCGGATCTGCGCCGATGCCCTCGACGGCGCCCGAGCCCGCTTGGACGCGGTCCTGGGCGGCGGCCCCGACGACCAGGACGAGGAGTAGCCGAGAGCCGGCTCAGCGGGCGGGACGCAGCGAGGCGACGTACTGCCGGATCTGGTTCACCGGCGCACCGCCGACGATCACCAGAGTCTCCTTCACCCCGCCCCGGGGTGCCGGGAACGACCGCACGTAGGCGTGGTCGCCGCGTGCGTCGGTGTAGCTCTGCCAGCGATGCCCGGCGATGCGCACCACCGGGCCCTGCGTGGCGTTGGCGTCGACGAACTGGCTGACCTGCTCGTCGGCGGGGGCCAGTCCCTCCTCCAGCCCGACGTACTGCTGGTCGGGGGTGAGCACGCCGAGGTGCCAGTGCGGTGACACACCCGAGGTGTAGGTCGCGCTGGTGGCCGTCCACCCCGCGGGCAGCGAGGGCGGCGCGACCGCCGCGAGCCGGTCGTCCTGCACGGCGGCCTTCAACCAGGCGTGGTAGTCCACCGGCTGCACGCCCACTCCGGAGTTGTCCCGGTTGAGCGCCCGCCAGCCGACGAAGGCGCCGACGACCAGGAGCACGACCACCATCGCGCCGACCATGTTCGACATCGGCAGCTCGTAGCGGTTCGGGTTGCGAGGTGCGGCCACGCCCCGCATCCTCTCAAGGGGTCGGTAGGTTCGGCGCGTGAGCCGGGACTTGGTGCCGTTGGTGGCACTCGGCCTCCTCCTCGTGACCGCGTTCCGACAACCCCGCGCACGCACCGAGGTGGCGCTCGGGGTGCTCGCCGTGGCGGCCACCGCCGCCGCCGGGGCCCTCCCCCTCCGCGCCGCGCACGCCGAGCTCGCCCACCTCGGACCCGTCGTCGCCTTCTTGATGGCGATCCTCGTGGTCTCCGATCGCTGCCGCGTCGATGGCGTCTTCGCGGCGCTCGGCGCCCGACTCGCCCGGATCCGCACCGGCACGCGGTTGCTGGCCCTCACGTTCCTCACCGCGGCGGTCGTCACGGTCGTGCTCAGCCTCGACGCGACGGTCGTGCTGCTCACGCCGGTGGTGCTCGCGGTGGCGCCGGCGGGCTTCCGCGCCGGGGAGCTCGCGTGCGTCCGGCTGGCGAACTCGGCCTCGCTGCTGGTGCCCGTGGCGAACCTGACGAACCTCCTCGCCCTGCCGGCGCTGCACCTCACCTTCGCCCGGTTCGCCCTGCTGATGCTGCCCAGCTGGCTCGTCGTCCTCGCCGTGGAGTACGTCGTGCTGCGCGCCACCCACCGCCGCGACCTCGGACCACGGCCCGCTGTCGACGCCCAGCCGCCCCCGTTGCCGACGTACCCGATCATCGTGGTCGCGCTGATGCTGGCCGGCTTCGTCGCGGCCTCGCCGTTCGGGATCGCGCCGGCATGGGTCGCCGCGGCAGCGGCCGTCGCGCTGATGGCACGCGACGCACGCTCCGGTCGCCTCGACGTGCGCTCGGCGGCGGCCAGCGCGCAACCGGGGTTCGCGGTGTTCGTGCTCTGCCTCGGGCTCGTCGTCGCCGCCCTGGGGCGCGGCGGCCTCGGCGACGTGCTGGCCGACCTGGTCCCGCACCGGGCCGACCTCCTCGGCCTGCTGGGAGTGGCGACCCTCGGTGCACTGCTGGTGAACCTCGTCAACAACCTGCCCGGCACGCTGCTCCTGGTGCCGGTGGTGGCCCCGTTGGGCACGACCGCGTTGCTCGCGCTCCTCGTCGGGATCAATGTCGGCTCGTCGCTGACCTGGACGGGTTCCCTGGCGAACCTGCTGTGGCGCCGCACGCTGGTCGCCGCGGGCCGGCCGGTGCCGACCGGGGCCCTCTGGCGCACGGCGCTGGTCGCGACACCGCCGGCCGTGGTGCTGGGTGTCGTCGTGCTCGACGGCTGGTCTCGTCTGCTCGGCTGACCGCGGTTTCACCGCGATCGGGGATGGCTACGATGCGGCCATGTCCGACAGCGCGATGCCCGACTCCCTCACCGTCGCGAAGACCGCGCCCGACCGGAACCTCGCCCTCGAGCTGGTGCGCGTCACCGAGGCCGCCGCGATGGCCGCCGGACGCTGGGTCGGACGCGGCGACAAGAACGGCGCGGACGGCGTCGCCGTCAACGCGATGCGCGTGATGATCTCCACGGTCGGCATGCGTGGCACGGTCGTGATCGGCGAGGGCGAGAAGGACAACGCGCCCATGCTCTACAACGGCGAGGAGGTCGGCGACGGCACCGGCCCCGAGTGCGACGTCGCTGTCGACCCGATCGACGGGACCACGCTCACCGCCAAGGGCATGCCCAACGCCGTCTCGGTGCTCGCCGTGGCCCCACGCGGCTCGATGTACGACCCCTCCGCGGTGTTCTACATGGAGAAGCTCGCGACCGGCCCGGAGGCGGCCGGCGTCGTCGACATCCGCTACCCCGCCGCGGAGAACATCCACCAGGTCGCCAAGGCCAAGGGCCGTCGCCCCGAGGACGTCACCGTGGTCGTGCTCGACCGGCCCCGGCACGACCAGCTCGTGCAGGAGATCCGCGGCACCGGTGCACGGATCAAGTTCATCAGCGACGGCGACGTCGCGGGCGCGATCATGGCGGCTCGCGAGGGCACCGGCGTCGACCTGCTGCTGGGCATCGGCGGCACCCCGGAGGGCATCATCACCGCGTGCGCGATGAAGTGCCTGGACGGCGTCATCCAGGGCCGGCTGTGGCCGGTGGACGACGCGGAGCGGGACCGGGCGCTGGCGGCCGGGCACGACCTGGACCGGGTGCTCACCACCGACGACCTGGTCGCCGGCGACGACTGCTTCTTCGTGGCCACCGGTATCACCGACGGTGAGCTGATGACCGGCGTGCGGTACGGCGCCCACGGCGCCCAGACCCACTCCCTGGTGATGCGTTCGCGCTCCGGCACGATCCGCGCGATCGCCTCCGAGCACAAGCTGAGCAAGCTCTCGGCCTACGCCGACGTCGACTTCACGCGCTGACCGCGGGCTGCCTGTGATCGTCGTCGTCGGCGAGTCCCTGGTCGACGTGCTGCCGGCGGCCGCCGGGACCGAGCCTGTCGAGCAGGTCGGCGGCTCGGCGCTCAACGTCGCCGTGGCCCTCGGGCGGCTCGACGTCCCCTGCCTGCTGCTGACCGAGGTGGGCGCCGACGAGCGCGGGCAGGCGGTGATCGCCGCCGTCACCGGGAGCGGCGGCGAGGTGGTCGCTGCACCCTCCTCGGGCGACCGCACGGCCACCGCCACGGCGGTGCTCGACGAGCACGGTGACGCGGCGTACTCCTTCGACCTGGCGTGGACGCTGCCTCCGCAGGAGCTGCCCGCCTGCGACGCGCTCCACGTGGGATCGCTGGGGACCCTGCTGGATCCCGGGCGGACCTCGGTGCTCGACCTCGTCGACCAGGCCTATGCCCGTGACGTGCCGGTGAGCTACGACCCGAACCTGCGCAGCGAGCTGCTCGAGGACGCCGGGCAGGCGTGGCGCGATGTGGAGGCGCTCGCCGAGCGCTGCCTGCTGGTGAAGCTGTCGGAGGAGGACGTGGCGCTGCTGCACCCCGGCGCCGACCCCCGCGACATCGCCCGGTCGCTGCTGGAGGGCGAGCGGACCGAGCTGGTGGTGCTCACCCGGGGACGCGCCGGCGCCGAGGCGTACGCCGAGACGGCGGAGGTCCACGTCCCCGCGGCCACCGTGCCGGTGGTGGACACTGTGGGGGCGGGCGACGCCTTCACCGCGGGCCTGCTCGGCGCGCTGCTGGAGTGGGGCGCCCTGGGGCGCTACGGCCCCGGCATGCCCAGCGACGACGACGCGCTGCGGCGCCTGCTCGAGGCAGCGACCGAGGTCGCGGCGCTCACCTGCGGGCAGCGAGGGGCGCGACCACCGCTGCGCGCAGACCTTGCTCCGCGCTGGCCGTAGCGGCCGCAGCGCCGCGCGCGGTCTGCTGCTCGCGGAGCGCCCGGACCACGTGGGCGATGACGACGGGGTCGACGGCCATGCCGCAGTGGCTGGTCCGCACCTCCACGTGCTCGTCGGCCACCGGATCCAGGCACGCCTTCCAGTCCACGACGCCGTCCCGCTTGCTGTAGACGGCGGTGAAGCCGATGCCCTCCTCGAGCGGCCGGTGGGACTCCTCGAAGCTGAGCCGGGCGCACTCCCCGCTCGTGCAGTCGGCCGACATCAGTCCCCCGAGGCCCGCCGCGGTCAGCCGGTTGAGGACCTCCACGTTGAGGACGAGGAGACGGTGCACCGCCGCCGGCGCCAGGACCGGGCTGCCGAGAGTGACGATCCCCGCGACCAGATCCGGTCGGCGTGCAGCCAGCCCCCGGGCGAGCATGCCGCCCAGGCTGTGCCCGACGATGCTCACCTTGCGGTCGCGGCGCAGCGCGATCTGCTCCACGCGGCGCTCGAGGCGGTCGGCCGCTTCGCGGGTGCATCCGACGTTGACCCGGATCTGCGAGCGGTAGGTGCGGAAGCCCTCGGCCCGGAGCGCGTCGGACATCCCGCGCAGGGTGAAGTCGCCGGCCATGAAGCCGGGGACGAGCAGCACCGGCTCGCTGGCCGCCCGCCGGTGCGGGCCGGCGTACGCCAGGGCCCGGGCGTCGCGGCGCGAGGACCGCCGTCCGGACAGGTGGCGGGCGACCTCCAGCGCCGTGCTGCCCTCGCGGGACAGCGCGCGCAGCCCCCGTGGACCCTCGAAGCCCTCGGGCCGGAGGAAGCCTCCCAGTGCGGTGCTCACGAGCCGGAACGTACCCGGATTGTGAGCCTTACCACGTCGAAAGTCCCGAATCGCCGCAAACGCGCCGAACCGGGTTTTCAGACCCGTAGCCGCCAGGCCCCGCCGTGCGGCTCTCCGTAGACTGCCCCGCAACCCGCTTCCTGCGCCCGCGAAGGACGTCTCGTGAGCCCTGCCCCCCTCGCCGACAGGGACGCCGTGCGCGTCTCCGGCGAGCTCCGGGCGCCGGTGGGCACCGGCGTCGAGCTCTGCTACCAGACCTACCGTCCGCCCTCGGGAGACGGGGATCCGCTGGTCCTCGTGATGGGGCTGAGCGCGCCGATGACGTGGTGGGACGACGACCTGTGCCGGCGCCTGGCGGTCGCCGGGTTCGAGGTGGTCCGCTTCGACAACCGCGACGTCGGTCGCTCGGACCGGATGCCCGGGCGAGTGCGTCGCAGCGACCTCGTGCGGGCGTTCCTGGGCCGCAGCCGCACAGCGCCGTACGCCCTGAGCGACCTGGCCGCCGACCTCGCCGGACTGCTGGACCACCTGGGCTTCCAGCGCGCGCACGTCGTGGGCGTCTCGATGGGCGGCATGATCGTGCAGACCCTCGCCGTGGAGCACCCGGACCGCGTGGCCAGCCTCGTCTCGATCATGTCGACCACAGGACGCCGCAGCGTGGGCTGGCAACATCCGGCGCTCCTGCCGCGTCTGCTCGCGCGACGAGCACGCACCCGCGAGGCGTACGTCGAGACGTCGGTGCTGATGGGCCGCATGTTCGGCTCGCCCGGCTACCCCGAGGACCCGGACGCGGCCCGCGAGCGTGCCCGTGAGACCTGGGACAGGGGCGTCAGCGCCAGCGGCGTGCTCCGGCAGATGATGGCGATCCTGACCCAGCCCGACCGGACCCGCGCCCTGCGCAGCCTGCGCGTCCCGGCGGCGGTCGTGCACGGTACGGCGGACCGCATGGTGCACGTGTCCGGTGGGCGCGCGACGGCGGCGGCGATCCCGGGCGCCGAGCTCGTCCTCGTCGACGGGATGGGCCACGATCTCCCCCGCGAGCTGCACCCGGTGTTCGTCGACGTGATCCGGCGCACGGCCGACCGGGCCTGAGTCTGCCCGGGAGCCGGATCCGGCGTACGGTCGTCTCGTGGACCACATGCACGACATGGGCCTGCCGGCGCTGTCCTGGCACAGTTTCGCGACCACCTGGGAAGCACACGCGGGCTGGTTGGTGGTCGGGCTCCTGCTGCTCGTCGGCTACGTCAAGGCCGTCAGCGTCGCCCGCCGCCGCGGCCGCCCGGTGGCTGCCTGGCGAGTCGTGAGCTTCGTGTCGGGGGTGGTGCTGCTGGAGGTGACGATCGCCTCGGCCGTCAACTCCTACGCCATGGACGTCTTCTGGATGCACATGGTGCTCCACCTGACCCTGATCATGGTGGTGCCCGCCCTGCTCGTGCTCGGCAGCCCGATCCGCGCCGCCGTCGACGCGTCGCCGCCGGCTCCCCGCGAGCGGGCACTCGCGCTGCTGCAGGGCGGTCCCGCGGCGGTGCTCACCCATCCGCTCATCGGTCTGGCCGTCTACGCGCTCGTCATCGTCGCCACCCACCTCACGGGGTTCATGGATGCGATGGCCACCAGCCCGGCGCTGATGACCGGCGAGCAGGTGCTCTACGTCGTCGCCGGGGCGTGGCTGCTGCTGCCGCTGATCGGCGACGAGCCGATCCGCTGGGAACTCCCCTACCTGGTTCGGATCGGCGTGCTGCTCGTCGCGATGGTGCCCGACACCCTCGTGGGCATCGTGCTGCTGCAGACCGGGCGCGAGCTCTTCCCGACGATGTTCGGCATGCGCCCCGGGTGGGCTCCCGCGCCGGTGGACGACCAGCAGACCGCCGGCGCGCTGATGTGGGCCGCGGGCGACGGTCTGATGATGCTGCTCGCCCTGGGCGTGCTGGTCGGGATGCTCGCCAGCCGCGACAACGAGCGCCGCTCCTTCGGACCCTGGCTGGAGTCGGCTCGGCGCCAGGCGCTCATCGAGCACGTCGGGACCGGCGGCGAGGAGCTCGCGGCCGACGTGGATCCCGACGGCGAGGAGGCGCTGGCCGCCTACAACCGGATGCTGCAGCGCCTCAACGACGGCTCCTGACGCCCGCCTTCTCGAGCCTGCCCTCGAGCGGCCGTGGGCCGCCACTACCCTTCCGCCGTGAGCTCCGACGCCTCGTTCCGCTACTCCGACCTGCTGCCGACCGGCCCCGACGAGACCGTCTACAGGCTGGTCACCACCGAAGGCGTCACGACACACGAGATCGCCGGCCGGACCTTCCTCCAGGTCGAGCCGTCGGCGCTGCAGCTGCTCACCGCGGAGGCGATGCACGACATCGCGCACTTCCTGCGACCGGCGCACCTCGCCCAGCTGCGGCGGATCATCGACGACCCCGAGGCCTCGGGCAACGACCGGTTCGTCGCACTCGACCTGCTCAAGAACGTCAACATCTCCGCCGGCGGGGTGCTCCCGATGTGCCAGGACACCGGTACGGCGATCGTCATGGGCAAGAAGTCCGAGGGCGTGCTCACCGGCGCCGACGACGCCGAGTGGATCAGCCGGGGCGTGTACGACGCCTACACCCGGCTGAACCTGCGCTACTCCCAGATGGCACCGCTGACCACGTGGGAGGAGAAGAACACCGGCTCGAACCTGCCCGCGCAGATCGAGCTGTACGCCGCTCCCGAGCACGGGACGCCGGAGTACAAGTTCCTCTTCATGGCCAAGGGCGGCGGCTCGGCGAACAAGTCCTTCCTCTACCAGGAGACGAAGGCCGTCTTGAACCCCACGCGAATGCTGGAGTTCCTCGACGAGAAGATCCGCTCGCTGGGTACGGCGGCCTGCCCGCCGTACCACTTGGCGATCGTCGTCGGAGGGACCTCCGCGGAGTTCGCGCTGAAGACCGCGAAGTACGCCTCGGCGCACTACCTGGACAGCCTTCCGACGTCAGGATCGCTTGCGGCGCATGGCTTCCGCGACCTCGAGCTCGAGCAGCGGGTGTTCGAGCTGACCCAGTCCTTCGGCATCGGCGCGCAGTTCGGCGGCAAGTACTTCTGCCACGACGTCCGGGTCGTGCGGCTCCCGCGGCACGGCGCCTCCTGCCCTGTGGCGATCGCGGTCTCCTGCTCGGCCGACCGACAGGCGCTCGCCAAGATCACCGCCGAGGGCGTGTTCCTCGAGCAGCTCGAGACCGACCCGGCGCGCTTCCTCCCCGACCCGGAGGAGGCGCAGCTCATCCAGGGCGGAGCGGTCGTCCCGATCGATCTCACCCGGCCGATGGACGAGATCCGTGCGGAGCTGGCGAAGCACCCGGTGAAGACCCGGCTCTCGCTGACCGGGCCGCTCGTCGTGGCGCGCGACATCGCGCACGCGAAGATCAAGGAGCGCCTCGACGCCGGCGAGGAGATGCCGGCGTACCTGCGCGACCACCCCGTCTACTACGCCGGGCCCGCGAAGACCCCCGACGGGATGGCCTCGGGATCGTTCGGCCCGACGACGGCCGGCCGGATGGACTCCTACGTCGCCCAGTTCCAGGCCGCCGGCGGGTCGCTGGTGATGCTCGCCAAGGGCAACCGGTCCACGCAG
>JBQCCW010000347.1:0-11834 GCA_051961835.1 Marmoricola sp.
GCCCGGAGCAGCGTGGCCCGGAGCAGCATGGCCCGGAGCAGCATGGCCGGGAGCAGCGTGCCCGGGCGGCCGCGGCGCGTGCGCCGGAGGGGGCCGGTGCGCCGGGGCGCGCCGAGGGGCGTGGGCCGGGCTTCGACGAGCCACCTGGTGAGCGGGGCGCGCGGCCCGGCCGGTGGGGGCCGCGACGGGGGCGGTCCGGGAGCGCTGGGACCGCAGAGCGGTCGTCACCGGCGCGTCCAGAGCGATGCTGAGCACGTTCCCGGTGAGCGGCACGTCCCGCGGCCGCGGCGCGAGGACCCACCCGAACCGGACCTCGGGCCCCAGGTGCGCCACCTGCGCGGCCTCCACGGCCGTCACCGTCGCATGCGGATGG
The DNA here is from genome assembly GCA_051961835.1 of Marmoricola sp. Classification (GTDB taxonomy): domain Bacteria; phylum Actinomycetota; class Actinomycetes; order Propionibacteriales; family Nocardioidaceae; genus Marmoricola. Next base: position 374 of record JBQCCW010000347.1, read on the forward strand.
CGCGCCATGTTGGCCACCACCACCAGGGCGCACACCACCGAGACCACCGCGAAGGCCGCCAACGGCCCTACACGATCAGACGGCATGCGAGCGCTCCAGACTGCGGGACACTGAGGACCCGAAGTCTAGGACGAATCGGACATCCTCAGGCAGACTTCTTCTTCTTCGGCTCCTCGCGGGGAACCAGCGTCGGGTTCACGTTGTCCGCGACCGTCTCGCGGGTGACCACGACCTTGCCGATGTCCTCGCGGGACGGCACGTCGTACATCACGTTGAGGAGGACCTCCTCGATGATGGCCCGCAGACCACGCGCCCCGGTCCCGCGCTCCATCGCCTTGTCGGCGATCGCCGAGATCGCTTCGTCGTCGAACTCCAGCTCGACGCCGTCGAGCTCGAACAGCTTCTGATACTGCTTCACCAGGGCGTTGCGCGGCTCGGTGAGGATCTGCACGAGCGCCTCGTTGTCGAGCTTGGTCACGGTCGCGATGAGCGGGAGCCGGCCGATGAACTCGGGGATCAGGCCGAACTTGACGAGATCCTCGGGCCGCACCTGCGCGAACATCGCACCCTCGTCGTGCTCCGCGGCGGCCCGCATCTCGGCGGTGAAGCCGAGGGTCTTCTTCCCGATCCGCTGCTCGACGATGTGCTCGAGACCGGCGAACGCACCGCCCACCACGAAGAGGATGTTGGTGGTGTCGATCTGGATGAACTCCTGGTGGGGGTGCTTGCGGCCCCCCTGCGGCGGCACCGAGGCGGTGGTGCCCTCGAGGATCTTCAGCAGCGCCTGCTGCACGCCCTCGCCGGAGACGTCGCGGGTGATCGAGGGGTTCTCGGCCTTGCGGGCGACCTTGTCGATCTCGTCGATGTAGATGATGCCGGTCTCGGCCTTCTTGACGTCGTAGTCGGCGGCCTGGATCAGCTTGAGCAGGATGTTCTCGACGTCCTCGCCGACGTAGCCGGCCTCGGTCAGGGCGGTGGCATCGGCGATCGCGAACGGGACGTTGAGCATCCGCGCCAGCGTCTGGGCGAGGTAGGTCTTGCCGCAGCCGGTCGGGCCGATGAGCAGGATGTTCGACTTCGCTACCTCGACGACCTCGTCACGGCTGTGCTTGCCCGCCGTGGCGGCGGCGACTCCGGCCTGGACACGCTTGTAGTGGTTGTAGACCGCGACCGCGAGCGACTTCTTCGCCTGCTCCTGGCCGATGACGTAGGAGTTGAGGAACTCGAAGATCTCGCGGGGCTTCGGCAGCTCCTCGAGCGCGACCTCGGTCGTCTCGTTGAGCTCCTCCTCGATGATCTCGTTGCACAGATCGATGCACTCGTCGCAGATGTAGACGCCGGGGCCGGCGATCAGCTTCTTGACCTGCTTCTGACTCTTCCCGCAGAAGGAGCACTTGAGCAGGTCGCCCCCGTCACCGATGCGTGCCATCTGTCCCCAATCTCCGAGGAATGCGCCCGCTCGCGCACCCCTTCTCGGCCACTTTCCGGCCCTTGACGACCGTACCCCCTCCCCCGCCTGGCGGGGGCGAGGACACGATCAAACGTGCTGCCCCGCTCAGACGAGCGCGGCGGCCTTGCGCGACTCCAGGATCGAGTCGATCAGGCCGTACTCGACGGCAGCGTCGGCGGTGAGGATCTTGTCGCGCTCGATGTCGCGGCTGACCTCCTCGATCGACTTGCCCGAGTGCCGGGCGATCATCTGCTCGAGCAGCTCGCGCATCCGCAGGATCTCGTTGGCCTGGATCTCGATGTCGCTGGACTGGCCGTAGGTGCCCTCGGTGTAGGGCTGGTGGATCAGGATGCGGCTGTTGGGCAGCGCCAGGCGCTTGCCCGGGGCGCCGGCAGCCAGCAGGATCGCCGCGGCCGAGGCCGCTTGACCCAAACACACCGTCTGCACGTCGGGCTGGATGAAGTTCATCGTGTCGTAGATGGCCGTCATCGCGGTGAACGAGCCGCCGGGGCTGTTGATGTAGATCTGGATGTCGCGATCGGGGTCCATCGACTCCAGGCACAGCAGCTGGGCCATCACCGCGTTGGCGATGTCGTCGCTGATCGGGGTGCCGAGGAAGATGATGCGGTCCTCGAACAGCTTCGCGTAGGGGTCGATGCGGCGGAAGCCGTAGGAGGTCCGCTCCTCCCACTGGGGGATGTAGTAGTTCACGCTCAGTCCTTGTTCCGGGCCGGGCGGCCCTCGTCGGCGGCCTCACGGGCGCTGGTGATCACGTGGTCGATGAAGCCGTAGTCCTTCGCCTGCTCGGCGGTGAACCAGCGGTCACGGTCGGCGTCGCGCTCGATCTGCTCGAGCGGCTGCCCGGTGTGCTGGGAGATCAGGTCGAACATGACCTTCTTGATGTGCAGCGACTGCTCGGCCTGGATCTTGATGTCGGAGGCCGAGCCGCCCATGCCGCCGGACGGCTGGTGCATCATGATCCGCGCGTGCGGGAGGGCGTAGCGCTTGCCCGCGGCGCCGGCGCACAGCAGGAACTGGCCCATGGAGGCAGCCAGGCCCATGCCGACCGTGGCGACGTCGTTGGGGATGTAGTTCATCGTGTCGTAGATCGCCATGCCGGCGTCGACGGAGCCGCCGGGGCTGTTGATGTGCAAGAAGATGTCGGCCTCGGGGTCCTCGGCCGAGAGCAGCAGCAGCTGGGCGCAGATCGCGTTCGCGTTCTGGTCGCGGACCTCGGACCCGAGGAACACGATCCGCTCGCGGAGCAGGCGCTGGTAGATGTGGTCGTCCAGGCCGTACGCGCCACCGCCGCCGTTCATCTGCGGCGAGGCGGAGCCGGTCCGGTGCGTCTCGACGATGTCTCGTGCGTTCACGTCCCCGACCCTAGACAACCCCGCCGACAAAACCCGAGGGAAACTCCCCGTGTTCGCCCACAGCGGAGACGGCAGCGCCCCTCAGCCGGCGACCGCCGTACGGATGCGCTCCAGCGTCGTGGCCAGTCCCTGCTGCAGCTCCTCGTCGTGCCCGCGAGCGCCGCCCAGGACGGGCGTGAGCAGCTTGGAGCCCAGGCTGTACGACGGCAGCACCCGGCGTGCCGTGACCCGGGAGCCGATCGAGCCGTCGGTGCCCGCGAGGGGCTCGATCTCGTAGACCCAGGTCGCCGCGGACTCCTTGGTGTGCCACGCCACCGCGCGACCCGGCTCCCACCGGGTCACCACCGACGTCGTCGGCCACACGACCGCCCGGCGCCGGTTGATCCCCAGCACCCGCTGCCCCAGTCCTCGGCGCCGGTTCAGCGGCACGATCCGACGCAGCTCCGGGCTGAACTCCGGCATCCGGGCGAGGTCGGAGACGACCTCCCACACCGCCTCCGGCGGGGCGGCCATCTCGACAGTCGCGCTGATCGGGACGGGCTGAGCGCGGTCCTGGGCCGGATCCTGGTGCACGCTCTCGGACGTCGTACTCATCGCAGGGTCTCCCTGGTCGTGGGGCCGGTCGCGGGCAGGTCTGCCGGCCGGTCCACCAACCACCCCCGGAGGGCGGCGCGGACATTGTCGTGGTTGAGCAGGTCGAAGTGGCCGGCGCCCGGGATGTGGAGCAGGTCGGCATCGGGGAACATCGGCGCGCCGTCACGCGGCAGCCCGAGCGCCGAGCGGGGCGGCACCAGCAGGTCGCCGATCGAGCGCGCCACCGGATGCTGGGGCGAGCGGGTCAGGCTCCCGGCGACCAGGTGGTAGCGGGCGTGCGGCAGGTGCTGGACGTCGGTGGCCAGGCCTTGCCGCAGATCGAGGATCCCGCGCGAGCGGTACTCCAGGATCCGGCCGACGGGGGCGATCTCGGGGAGGCGCCCGAGCCACGGCGTGCTGGCGGCGACGACCCGCTCGAGGGGCGCGCCGAGATGGGGCGTGCCGAGGGTGACCACATCGGTGACCAGGTCGGTCCAGTGCTCCTGCCCGGCGACGGCACACGCGGCACGGAGGATGAGGCCACCCATCGAGTGGCCCACGAGCGCGATCCGGTCGACCGGGACCGGCCATCCCTCGACCAGCCGGGAGAGGAGCCCCGCGGTGGCGACGCCGTTCTCGGCCAGCGGCACCCCGGTGTTGAGACGCAGGTCGACGGGGGTCCAGCCGGCCTCGGCGAGCATCGCGGCGTACGACGGCGCGGTGGTGCCGTCCGCCCGGGTCGGCCGACTCCGGCGCGCCCACTGTGCCTCGCTCTCGCACAGTCCGTGCACGAAGACCACGACGTTGCCGGTGGCGTCCGGGAACGCCTCGGCCAACCCCGCGCGCGTCGGCGCGACGTCGTGCCCGTCACGGCGCACGGCCGCCTCGAAGAACAGCTCCGGGCGCTCGTCGCGCAGCCGGTCCCCGACGAGCCCGTTGACCGCGGCGAGCACCGAACGGCCGGCGGCGGAGTCCTCGACGCGGGGCACCGCCCGGTGCCGGTCGGCGCGGCGCAGCACGCGCGCGGCGCCGCGCAGGCCGAGGCCGATGCCGCCGTAGACGCCGGCCGCGATGCCGTCGTGCAGCCGATGCTCCAGCGTCGGACCCCCGGCCGCGGCGTCCACGACGCGGTGCACCCTGCCGGCGATCGCGCCGTGCACATCGCGCACGGCCCCGACGATGAGCTCGTCGGCGGTCTCGGCGGCGTAGGCGGCGGCTTCGAGCAGCCCGGCGGAGGCGGTCATCCTCCCAGTGTCGGCGTCGCTCCCCTACTCAGTCAACAACCGTTCACTGAGCGACGGATCACTCCGCCGTCGCGTCGTCCGCCGGTGCGTCCTCCGCCACAGCGACCGGCGTCGCGTCGTCGGACTCGTCCGCCGGCTCCCCGATCGTGCCGTCGGGCCGCAGGTTCGCCAGGTCCACCACGTTGCCGGCACCGTCGGTGACGGTCGCGGACTCCACGATCATCGCCAGCGCCTTGCCGCGCACCACCTCCGACACCATCTCGGGGATGTGGTTGTGCTCGACCATGTGCTTGACGAACTCGTCGGGGTTCTGACCGGACTGCTGGGCGCGCCGGAAGAGGTGCTCGGACAGCTCGTTCTGGTCGACGCCGATCTCCTCCTTGCGGGCGACGGCGTCGAGGATGAACTGGGCGGCGATCGCGTCGCGGACCCGCTTCTCGAGGTCGGCGTCGAACTCGTCGACCGTCTGCTCCTCGTTGTCGAGGTACTGCTCGAGCGTCATGCCGGCGTAGGCGAGCTGCTGCTGCAGCTCCTGCTTGCGGGCGTTGAGCTCGGCGTCCACCATCGCCTCGGGCAACGGCACCTCGACCCGGTCCAGGAGCTTCTCGAGGACGGCGTCGCGGGCCTCCGCGGCCTGCTCGAGCCGCTTGCCCCGGGTCAGTCGGGTCCGGATGTCCTCGCGGAGCTCCTCGAGGGTGTCGAACTCGGAGGCCTCCTGGGCGAAGTCGTCGTCCAGCGCGGGGAGCTCCTGCTCCTTGACGGCGGTGACGGTGACCGTGACGTCGACGTCCTGGCCGGCCAGGTCGCCGCCGAGCAGCTGGGAGGTGAAGGTGCGGTCCTCGCCGGTCGACAGCCCCCGCAGCGCCTCGTCGACGCCCTCGAGCATCTCCCCGGAGCCGACCTTGTAGCTGTAGCCGCTGACCTCGCCGCCGTCGACCGGCTCACCGTCCTTGGTGGCGAGCAGGTCGATCGTGACGTAGTCGCCGTCCTGGGCTGCGCGCTCGACCTCGCTCAGCGTGCCGAACCGCTCGCGGAGGCTCTCCAGCTGCTCTTCGACGTCGTCGTCGGAGACGCTGACCTCGTCGACCTCGGCCTCGAGCCCCTCGTAGGAGGGCAGCGCGATCTCCGGCTTGATGTCGACCTCGGCCACGAACTCCAGCGACTCGTTGTCGTCCAGGCGGGTGATGTCGATCTCGGGCTGCGCCAGCGGCTCGAGGTCGTTCTCCTGCAGCGCCTGCACGTAGAGCTTCGGCAGCGCCTCGTTGATCGCCTCGTCGAGGATCGGCCCGCGGCCGACCTGGCGGTCGATGACGGCCGGCGGCACCTTGCCGCGGCGGAAGCCGGGGACGTTGATCTGCTTGGCGATGGCCTTGTACGCCGCGTCGAGGCTCGGCTTGAGCTCCTCGAAGGGCACCTCGACGGTGATCTTGGCCCGGGTCGGGCTCAGCGTCTCGACGGCGCTCTTCACAGGGATTCTCCTCATGTCGGTGGGTGGCTCGGTCGGGGCGACAGGACTCGAACCTGCGATCTCCTGCTCCCAAAGCAGGCGCGCTAGCCACTACGCTACGCCCCGCCAGGTGCCCCTCGGAGCGCCGGTGAGGCGTCCTCGAGGTGCCTGAGAGCGGATGACGGGAATCGAACCCGCGTAGCCAGTTTGGAAGACTGGGGCTCTACCATTGAGCTACATCCGCGCGCACGCGAGCGACGCTCGGCCGCCCGCGCGAGGGACATCGTGCCACACCCGTGGCCCCCCGACGGAATCCGCGTCGAGGACCGGCCCCGCGGCCCGGAGGCCGCCGGGGGCTCAGGACGCGCGGTGGACGATGAGGACCGCGCAGTCGTCGGCACCGGTCGCGAGCCGGTCCAGGATCCGCTCGGCGCCGCCCGTGAAGCCGTCTCGGGGCAGCAGCGCCACCTGCCCGGCAAGCCGGTCGATGCCGCTGCCGATGTCGCGGCGGGTGCGCTCGACCAGGCCGTCGGTGTAGAGGACGAGCGCGTCGCCGGCACGCAGCACGCCCTCGACCAGCTCGAACTCCGCCTCCGGCACCAGCCCAAGGACCGGACCCTCCGACTCGAGCGTCCGCCACCGACCCGATCCGGCCTGCAGCCACAACGCGGGCGGGTGCCCTGCCTTGCGGAGCGCGAAGCCACCCGTGCGCAGGTCGAGGTGGAGGTGGATAGCGGTGGCGAAGCCCTCCTCCCACTGTTGGCGGAAGAGGTACTCGTTGGCGGCCGGCAGGAAGTCCTCGGGGCGCAGCGCCACCAGCAGGCCGCCGAACGCGCCGGACAGCAGCAGTGAGCGAGTGCCGGCCTCGACACCCTTGCCCGACACGTCGACCAGAGCGACCCCGAAGGCCTCACCCACCTCGGTGTCACCGCTCGCGTGCCCGCTCACGACGAAGTCGCCGGCGAACGCCGTGCCACCGGCGGTCCGGACCGCGGCCTCGGCGTGCCAGCCGGCCGGAAGCGTCGGCAGTCCGCCCTGCCGCGCGATGCGGTCACGCAGGTCGACGAACATCGATTCGCTGCGCGGCCCGGAGACGCCCAGGCGGCCGCGGCGGAACGAGGTGAGCAGGATGAGCAGCCCCATCGCGAAGGTCACGAGGATCCGGGCCACGCTGCGGCTGTTCACGGTCGGCTGCGAGGCGACCATCACCGTGACGCCGATCAGGCAGATCACGACGTACCAGGGAAGGGTGCGGGGGCCGAGCCACAGGCTCCCGATGAACATCGGCAGCACCATCACCGTGTACGGCAGGACGTCGGGCTGGACGGCACCCCACACCATGACCACCACGGCCAGCACCACCATGACGAGCATGGCGAGGCGGTCGGAGTACGTTAGCTCACGACGCAGCCGCACCGGCCAGCTGCGGAACGTGCGTCGCGACGTGACGGTGGTCGACACGGACACCTCAGTCTCGGGGCGGCTGCGGGCGGAACGGGGGCGGCCCCGGCCGGACGGCTCGACCGGCGTGCCTACCCTACGGCCCGAGAGCGGAACCTCGGCTGACAACGCGGACACCAGAAGGAGTTGCGTCCGCCGAGCGCCTCGGTCCGCACCGGTGTGCCGCACACGTGACAGGGCTGCCCGGTCCGCCGGTAGACGTACACCTCTCCCCCGTGGTCGTCCTTGCGGGCGGGCCGACCCATCGCCTCGGGCGTGTGCTCGGGACGCACCGTGTCGATCCTGCCCCTCCGGACGCCCTCGGCGAGCAGGTCGACCAGGTCCGCCCAGATCGCCTCGAACTGGCCACGGCGCAGGGTCCGGCCCGGGCGGAGCGGATGGATCCGATGCCGGAAGAGAACCTCGGCCCGGTACACATTGCCCACCCCGGCCAGCACGGCCTGGTCCATCAACAGGTCGCCGATCGGCCGGTCGCTGCGCCGGATGCGGTCCCAGGCGCGGGCGGGGTCGGCGTCCGGCCGCAGCGGATCGGGCCCCAGTGCCGCCAGCACCCGGTCCCGTTCCGCGGGACCGGCGAGCACGCAGCGGGTGGCGCCGCGCAGGTCGGCGTACGCCGGGTCGGGGCCGGCCGGGACGGTCTGCAGGCGCAGCCGGACCTGCCCGACCGGAGCAGCAGCGGGACCGGGGACGACGTCGAAGCGCCCGATGAGCCCCAGGTGCACGTGCACGAGCCGCTCGCCGGCGAACTCCACGAACAGGTGCTTGCCGGCCGACTCCGCACCCTCCAGGACGCTGCCGTCGAGCTGGGCGGCCTCTCCGGCGAAGCGGCCCTGCGGGCTGCTGACCCGCACCGTGCGACCGGCGAACGCGTCGGTCAGCGCGGCGGCCAGCCGATAGAGCGTGTGTCCCTCGGGCACGGGGCGTCCTAGGCGGGCTCGTGGCCCTGCGCCGAGGGGGGCAGCGGCGGCAGCTCCCCCGTCTCCTCGTAGCGCGTCAGCTGGGCGATCCGGCGTACGTGACGCTCCTCGCCGCTGAAGGGCGTGTCGAGGAAGATGCCGATGAACTGCGTCATCTCCTCCACCGTGTGCATCCGTCCGCCCACGGAGACGACGTTCGCATCGTTGTGCTCCCGCGCCAGGCGGGCGGTCTCGTCGCTCCACACCAGCGCCGCCCGGATGCCCCTCACCTCGTTGGCGGCGATCTGCTCGCCGTTGCCGGAGCCACCGATGACGATGCCCAGGCTCCCGGGGTCGGCCGCGACGCCCTCGGCGGCCCGCAGGCAGAACACCGGGTAGTCGTCGTGGGCGTCGTAGACGTAGGGGCCGTGATCGACAGGCTCGTGGCCGTGGTCCCGGAGCCAGCCCAGCAGGTGCTCCTTGAGCTCGAGTCCGGCGTGGTCGCAGCCGATGTGCACGCGCATGGGGTCATCCTCCCGCACCGTGTCGCGCGGCGTGGCGCGGGTACGACGCGTGCTGAGGTGCGCCACCGGGGCGCCGCACCGACCGACCCACCCGCCCCTCGAGGAGGAGCACGCGTGACCGAGCCGACGGCTGTGCTGAGCATCACCGACCCCCGCGACGGCAGTGCCGTCGGCGACCTCGAGTGCGCTTCCCCGCGGGACGTGGAGGCCGCGGTCGCCGCTGCCCGCAAGGCCGCCCGCGACTGGGCGCGTACCGCTCCCGCCGAGCGAGGTGCGGCTCTGGCCGCGGCCGCCGCGAGCGTCCGCGAGGTGGCCGACCGGCTCACCGAGCTGACGACCCGGGAGATGGGCAAGCCGGCCGACGACGCCCGTGGCGGCGTGGAGGCCGGGATCGGCACCCTGGAGCAGTACGCCCAGCTCGGCCCGCTTCACCGCGGACACTCACTGCAGGGCGGCTGGGACGCCACCGATGTGATGGTCTACGAGCCGCGCGGCGTGGTCGCGGCCATCACCCCGTGGAACGATCCGGTGGCCGTCCCCTGCGGGCTGCTCGGCGCCGCCCTGGTCACCGGCAACACGGTCGTGTTCAAGCCCTCGGAGCGCACTCCGCATACCGGGGTCGAGCTGGCGCGGGCCCTCGCCGATGGGCTCCCCGACGGGGTCCTCCAGGTCGTCGTGGGCGACGGCGCGATCGGGTCCGTCCTGGCCGCGGCGGACGTCGACGTCGTGGCGCACGTGGGGTCCACCCGCGCCGGCCGCGCCATCGCCGAGGCCGTCGCACGCACCGGCGCCAAGGCCCTGCTGGAGAACGGCGGGAACGACCCGCTCATCGTCGACGCCGACGCGGACCCCCGATGGGCGGCACAACAGGCGGCGCTCGGATCGTTCGCCAACGCCGGCCAGATCTGCACCTCGGTGGAGCGGATCTACGTGCACGCCGACGTGGCGGAGCCGTTCCTGGACGCGCTGGTCGCCGAGGCCCGCTCCCGCGAGATCGGGCCCCTGGTGGACGAGCGGATGCGGCAGGAGGTCGACGCCCAGGTGCAGGACGCCGTCCGGCGCGGCGCCCGCGTGCTCGCCGGCGGCGGGATCCCCGACGGGGCGGGCAGCGCCTACCCCTGCACGGTGCTGACCGACTGTGACGAGTCCATGGCCGTGATGACCGAGGAGACCTTCGGTCCCGTCGCTCCCGTCGCCGTCGTGCACAGCTTCGAGGAGGCTCTCGAGCGCGCAGCACAGGGCCGCTACGGCCTCGCAGCCACGGTGCTCACCGGCTCGATGGCACACGCGCAGGCGGCCTGGCGGGAGCTGCCCGTCGGCACGGTGAAGGTCAACGCGGTGTTCGGCGGCGCCCCCGGCGGTGCGGCCGAGCCACACGGCGTGAGCGGCGCGGGCTTCGGCTACGGGCCCGAGCTCCTCGACGAGATGACGCTCACCAAGGTCGTCCACCTCGGGTTGCCGGGCACCGCCTCCTAGGCGTACTGCTGCAGGAAGCCGGCCACCTGACGCATCAGCGGCTCCGCCGCGTCGTACTCGTCGGCGTGCCTCCAGAAGCCGTGGATCATGCCGAGATAGCGCGTGCCCACGCACACCACGCCGGCCTCGGCGATCCGGCTCGCCAGCAGCTCCCCCTCGTCGCGCAGCGGGTCGTGCTCGGCGGTGACCACGAGCGTCGGCGGCAGCGTGTGCAGGAGAGGCGAGTCGAGCGGCGAGAAGTCCGGGTCGTCGTAGTCGGCCGGCCCCGAGGCGTACTGCGCCCAGTACCAGGTCGCCTCGCCGCGGCCCCACAGGCCCGGCGCCTCGTCGTACGACGCACCCCGCATGCGCGCGTCCACGAACGGATAGATCAGCGTCAGGGCCCGGAAGGCCCCCGGATGCCGCAGCGCGGTCACCAGCGCGAGGTTGCCGCCGGCGCTGTCCCCGTGCACGAGGAGCCGCTCGGCGTCCACGCCGGGTCCTGCTCCCCCGGCGCGCAGCCAGTCCACCACCGTGTCGACGTCGTCGCGAGCAGCGGGGAAGCGGTCCTCGGGCGGCCGCCGGTAGTCCACCGACACCACGACGATGCCGGAGCGGTTGGCGAGCCGCCGGCACGGGGCGTCGTGCGTCTCGACGTCGTTGAAGACGAAGCCGCCGCCGTGCAGGTGCACGACCGCCGGCAGCGGGTCCAGGGTCGCGCCGGACGGCCGGTAGACGCGAACCGGCACACCTCCGGCGTCGAGGTCCCTCACCTCCGCGACGTCCTCGCGGGACCCCGCCAGCGCACCGGCGCGCGCCTCGGCGCGCTCGGCGGCGATGTCGGTCGAGGGGTCGTCGATCGGGGGATAGCCCTCCTCCTCGGCGAGCGAGGCCCGGGCCTGGGGATGCAGCATGCGCGGACGCTAGCGACCCCGCGGGGTGACGTCGAGTGAAAAGCGGTTGAAGCCCGTCCCGCGGACCGGTTCGCTGGCGTCATGGCCGCACCGCTCCCACCTCCTGTGCGCGTGGACGTCGCCG
>JBQCCW010000348.1:0-2050 GCA_051961835.1 Marmoricola sp.
TCCGGCAACATCAACCCGGACCGCACCACGCCCTCCATGTTCGAGCCCGTCCACGGCTCCGCCCCCGACATCGCCGGGCAGCAGAAGGCCGACCCGACCGCCGCGATCCTGTCGGCGTCGCTGCTGCTCGACCACCTCGGGCACCCGGGCGCGGCGGCGACCATCGAGGCCGCCGTGGTCGCCGACCTGGCCGCCCGCGAGCCGGGCACCACGCGGCGTACCTCCGAGGTCGGCGACGCGATCGCCGCCCGAGTATCCGGCTGACCGCCCGCCGGCGCGCACCGCGATCCCGGTCGGGCGGACGAGACGTCAGCCCGACCGGTCCGGCCCATGCCCTCACCAGGAAGTCCTACTAGGTTGTCATCCATGGACATCAGCACCACCCGTTCGACCTCGCAGGTGCCCGACGAGCGGCTCGCGGAGATCCTCGCGAACCCCGGCTTCGGCCAGCACTTCACCGACCACATGTTCACGGTCGAGTGGACGCCCGACGCCGGCTGGCACGACGCCCGCATCGAGCCCTACGGGCCGCTGTCCCTCGACCCGGCGACCGCCGTCCTGCACTACGCGCAGGAGACGTTCGAGGGCATGAAGGCCTACCGGCACGCGGACGGGTCGGTCTGGACCTTCCGCCCGGAGGCCAACGCCGAGCGGATGGTGCGCTCCAGCAGGCGCCTGGCGTTCCCCGAGCTCGACGTGCCCGACTTCGTCCAGGCCGTCGACGCGCTCGTCGAGGCCGACCAGCGGTGGGTGCCGGACCCGGCGGGGGAGAAGAGCCTCTACATCCGGCCGTTCATGATCGCGACCGAGACGTTCCTCGGCGTCCGGCCGAGCCGGCACGTCACGTTCATGGTGATCGCCAGCCCCGCCGGCGCCTACTTCAAGGGCGGCATCAAGCCCGTCAACCTGTGGCTCACCGAGGAGTACACCCGGGCCGGCCGCGGCGGCATGGGGGCTGCGAAGACCGGCGGCAACTACGCCAGCTCGCTGGTCGCGCAGCAGGAGGCCAGCGCGCACGGCTGCGACCAGGTCGTGTTCCTCGACGCCCAGGAGGGGCGGTACGTCGAGGAGCTCGGCGGGATGAACATGTACTTCGTCTACGCCGACGGCCAGATCGTCACCCCCGAGACCGGCACCATCCTCGAGGGCATCACCCGGTCCAGCATCATCGAGCTCGCTGGCAAGCTGGGGCACCCGGTCGAGGAGCGGAAGCTCTCCATCGACGAGTGGCGCGACGGAGTCCGCAGCGGCGAGATCGTCGAGATCTTCGCGTGCGGCACCGCCGCGGTCGTCACCCCGGTCGGCGAGCTCCGGTGGGACGGCGGCACCGCCCCGGCGCCCGCCAGCACCGACCTGACGATGCGCATCCGCCAGGCCCTCGTCGACGTCCAGTACGGCCGCGCCGAGGACACCTTCGGCTGGATGCACCGGGTCTGCTGAGCGGCGCCGCTCCCGGGCTGGGCCGGCTCGGGCCGGTAGCCTCGCGTCCGTGACGATCGTCGGGACCGTGGGGGGCTACACGCTGCTGCACCCGCTCGGGGAGGGCGGCATGGGCGTGGTCCACCTGGCGCGCCGCGGCGCGGACGGCGAGCGGATCGCGCTCAAGCTGCTCCGGCCCCACGTCGTCGGCGACGTGGAGGCGCGCCGCCGGCTCGAGCGCGAGGTCGGGTCGCTGCGGCGGGTCCGCAGCCGGTGGGTCGCCGAGATCGTCGACGCGGACCCGTGGGCGCCCGTGCCGTACGTCGCGACGCGGTATGTGCCCGGGCTGTCGCTGCACGACTACGTGCACGAGGAGGGCCCGATCACCGGCAAGGACCTCACGTGGTTCGCGGCGTGCCTCGCGGAGGGGGTCGCGTCGGTCCACGCGGTCGGCGTGCTGCACCGCGACGTGAAGCCGTCGAACGTGCTGATGGAGGGCCGGACCCCGATCCTCATCGACTTCGGGCTGGCGCGCGTGGCCGACGACCCCAGGCTCACCCACACCGGCTGGCTGCTCGGCACCCCCGGCTACCTGCCGCCGGAGATCCTGTACGGCGACGACGCGACCCCC
>JBQCCW010000349.1:0-2161 GCA_051961835.1 Marmoricola sp.
TCAACGGAAGGCGGATCGACCTCGGGGTACCCCCGGCGGAACCACGAGCCGAACGTCGACCGCGTCGGGTCGTTGTCGATGACGAAGGCGGTGGCCCCACGGCGTACGACCCTCTCCACCTCCGCGACGCCAGGTTCGCACCCCGGCCCGAAGAAGTACGCCCACCGCGCGTGCACCACGTCGACCGACGCGTCCGGCAGCGGGAGCGCCTGGGCGGTGCCGGGGCGGACGTCGACGTGGGGGAGCCGACGGGTACGTCGCCGCGCCAGCGCCACGAGGTCGGGATGCGGCTCCACGCCGATGACGGCGGCCGCGGTCGTGGCGAAGCGAGGCAGGTGGAACCCGGTGCCGCAGCCGATGTCGAGCACGGTGCGGCCGGCCCAGCCGCCGGGGCCCAGCACGTCGAGCATCGCCGCCTCGAGTCGTCCGTCGGGGTCGACGGCGCGGTTCTCGAGCTCGTAGGTGGCCGTGTGGTGCCAGATGTTGGGGCTCGGCCGGGCCCCGGAGGGGAGGTCGGGAGCGCTCAGATCCGGATCAGGCCGTTCGGCGTCTGGACCTGCGCGGCGATGATGCCGGGAGTGCCGTTCGGCGCGACCCACTCGACCTTGACGTCCTCGAGCGGCGCCTCGACGGTCTCGCCGAGCCACTCGCTGACCCGCTGCGGGTCACCGGCGATCTCCAGGCAGTGCAGCGAGAAGTCGCCGGTGCCGCCGGCGCTGGGGTGCATCGCCTCGGGGCTCTCCCACTCGATGAAGAACGGCAGCTGCGGGTCGGCGAGCAGGCCGTTGACGCCGATCTGCTTCCACTGGAGCTCGCTGCCGTCGGGGCGGTGCCGGTTGCCGTGGACGGCCTCGCGGCCCAGCCGCCGCTCGACGACGGCGATGTCCTGGACCGCGACGACCCAGCCGAGCCAGCCCCCGCCGAGGGCGGAGCGGGCGCGCACCGCCTGGCCGAAGGGCGCCTTGTCGGACGCCGGGTGGTCGAGGACCTCCACGATCTCGAGGTAGGTGGAGTCGGCGAGGGGCAGGATCATGTTCCGGGTGCCGAAGCGGGGATGGACCCCGCCGTCGACGAACTCCTTGCCGAGCAGTCCCCCGATGCGTTGGGCAGTGCTGGCGAGGCCATCCGGTCCTGCTGCGAAAGAAAGATGGTCCAGGCGCATGCGTGAATTCTGGGCGTCCTCTCAGGAAGGCCGCACAGCGGGGTGCCGGTCTCTTGACGTCGAGAATGTTCGGGACGTGTACAAGATGCGCCGACTCGGCGTCCCCGGGCGTGGAAGTCTGCGCCGACTCGGCGTCCCTGGGCTGGAAGTCTGCGCCGACTCGGCGGTCGTGGGGCGGTGCGCGTCAGTGCGGGTCGGCGGGGTGGATCGCGAGGGCGGAGCGGGAGCGCAGGTGCGCGTCGCAGTGGCGGACCAGCTCGTCGTACGCCGCCGCGCCCATCAGCTCGGTGAGCTCGGCCGCGTTCGTGACGTAGACCGGCTCCGGCGCCACGTGCGCCTCGGTGTTGCCCGAGCAGTACCAGTCCAGGTCGTGCCCGCCGGGCCCCCAGCCGCGGCGGTCGTACTCCTCGATGCTCACCTCGGTGTAGGCGGTGCCGTCGGCGCGCGTGACGTCGCGGAACGTACGGCGGATCGGCAGCTGCCAGCACACGTCCGGCTTGGTCTCGAGGGGGTGCCGGCCGAGCGCGTAGGCGAGCGCGTGCAGGGCGCACCCCGCGCCCCCGCCGCCGGAGGCCGGCGCGAAGTCCGGGCGGTTCTGGAACACGCACGCCGCCTGGCCGTCGACCTCGACCACCCGGGTCTTGCGCTCGCCGTCCGCGTCGACCTCGACCCAGTCCTCGCGCCGGACCTCGCCGGCCGGCCGCTGCTGCCACAGGTCGTCGTCGAGCATCTCGACGAACCCGGCCACCCGGCGCTCGTCGTCCTCGTCGGCGAAGTGGGCGCCCAGGGTGCAGCAGCCCACGTCCGGCGCGTCCGCGTAGATGCCCGCGCAGCCCCGGCCGAAGATGCACGTCCAGCGCGACGTCAGCCACGTGAGGTCGCAGCGCAGCACCTCCGACTCGTCGTCGGGGTTGGCGAACTCGACGTACGCACGCGGGAAGACGAGGTCCACTTCGGGCACGCCGAAACCCTACGTCGGCCGCGTCCCTCCTTCGTGCG
>JBQCCW010000350.1:0-33040 GCA_051961835.1 Marmoricola sp.
GCGTCGTGCAGGATCGCCGCTTGAGCGTGAGCCATCCGCGCGGATCGTTCGACGCGCGTGGTCCACCGGTCGATGGCGCCGCCGCCGGCCGGTCCCGCCAGGTCGCCGAGGTCCCACTCGAGCGGCACGGTGGCGCCCGCCGCCTCCTGGAGCCGGTGCAGATGGCCGCTCACGGCGGCACCCAGCGCCTCGCTGTCGCGCCGGAGCGCCTGCCGGTGCTCGGCCAGCCACTGCTCGACCCGCTCGAACCGGTCAGTGCGGAAGAGGCGCTGGAGCAGCGCGTGGCGTTCGGTGGACGACGCGCGCAGGAAGGCCTGGAAGCGTCCCTGGGGAAGCATCGCCACCTGGGTGAACTGGGTGCACGTCATGCCGAGCAGCGACCCGACGAGAAGCCCCGCGTCGTCGAGCCGGGTCACCAGGCCGGTCCACGAGCCGCCCACCCGCTCCTCGACGAGGACCCGCGGTTGCTGCCGGGTGGTGCCCGTGCCGCGCCGCTTCGCGCGCTCCCACGCCGGCGAGCGGGTGAAGCGGAAGGTCCGGCCGGCGATGCTGGCCGTCAACACGACCTCGGGGACCGCTCCGTCGGGAGCGTGGTCGCTGCGCAGGTGGCGCGC
Organism: Marmoricola sp.; assembly: GCA_051961835.1. GTDB lineage: Bacteria > Actinomycetota > Actinomycetes > Propionibacteriales > Nocardioidaceae > Marmoricola. The sequence continues at coordinate 615 of JBQCCW010000350.1, forward strand.
CTGCTGACGGTCGCCCGGCACCTCGCCGTACAGGGCGAAGCACACTGCATCGAGCACCGAGGTCTTGCCGGCTCCGGTCGGCCCGGCGAGGAGGAACAAGCCGGTCGCTCCGAGGTCGTCGAAGTCCACCTCGACGGTGCCGGCGAAGGGCCCGAACGCGGTGATGCGCAGATCGTGCAGGCGCATCAGCCGCTCACCAGGTCGTCGGCGTCGGCGACGTCGCAGCACGCGTCCACGGCGTCGCCGAGCAGCGCCTCCTCTGCCGGCGTGGCCGGGGCCCGCCGGACCGCGGCGACGAAGTCGAGGACGACCTCGCGGTCGGAACGCCCTTCGGCGGAGCGGGGCCTGGAGGGAACCGGCGCCGCGCTGGGTCGGTACGCCAGGGCCAGGGTGTGCGGGAAGCGGGCGCGCAGCCGCTCCATCGCCTGCAGGGGTCGCACGTCGTCGGTCAGGGTCACCTGCAGCCAGCGGTCCTCGTGCGAGACGAGAGCAGGGTCGGCGAGGAGCTCCTCGAGGGGGCCGGAGAGCCGCCCGAGCGGACGCGGCACGGGCGCGGGCACGAACGTCGCCGAGCACCCGGCGCCCTCGAGCTCGACGAGCCAGGACCCCTTGGTGTGGTCGGCCTCGGAGAACGAGTAGGCGAGCGGGGAGCCCGAGTAACGGATGCGGTCGCCGAGCACCTGGCGCCCGTGAAGGTGGCCGAGGGCGACGTAGTCGATGCCGGCGAAGACGTCGACGGGGACGACCGAGATGCCGCCGACCGCGATGTCCCGCTCGCTCTCGCTCGCCTGCCCGCCGGCGACGAAGGCGTGGGCGAGCACCACCGACCGCGCACCCCGCCGGCGCCCGAGGTCGGCGCGCACCCGCTGCAGCGCCGCCTCCACGGCGGCCCGGTGGGAGCGGGCCGGGAGGTCCCAGGCGCGGCGGGTCAGGTCCGGGTCGAGGTAGGGGAGCCCGTAGACCGCCACCGGGCCGGCCCGGTCGTCGAGGAGGACCGGGGAGCCGACGTGAGCCGCGTCGGTACGCACGTGCACCCCGGCGTGGTCCATCAGCGCGGCGCCGAAGCCCAGGCGGCGGGCGGAGTCGTGGTTGCCGCTCGTCACCACCCCCCGCGCGCGGGAGGCCGCCAGGCGGCCCAGGGCCTCGTCGGCCAGGGCGACCGCGTCCGCCGGGGGGAGGCCGCGGTCGTAGACGTCGCCCGCCACGACGACCAGGTCGACCTCTTCCTCGGCCACCACGGCGAGGAGGTGGTCGATGAAATCCGCCTGGTGAGCGACCATGCCGACACCGTGGAAGGCACGCCCGAGGTGCCAGTCCGAGGTGTGCAGGATCCGCATGGCGTCACCGTAGAAGAGCGCACCGACAGCGGCAGGGACCCACGCCGGTCGCCACGACCGAGGAGCCGGTGCTGCCGCCTCTCAGAGGGCCAGTCGGTGCTCTCCGGTGTGCACGACCGCGCGGCCGCCCCGGGTGAACCCGACCACGGTGAGGTCGGCTCGCGCGGCCAGCTCGACGGCCAGCGAGCTCGGTGCGCCCACCGCGACGATCGCCTGGATCCCCGACACGACCGCCTTCTGCACGAGCTCGAACCCGACCCGGCCGCTCAGCACGAGCACGGGGGGCATGGACGCCCCGGCCAACAGCCGGGCACCGACGACCTTGTCCACGGCGTTGTGCCGCCCGACGTCCTCGCGCACCACCGAGAGCCGGCCGTCCCCGTCGGCCAGCGCGGCCGCGTGCATCCCGCCGGTGCGGTCGACGCCGGGTTGAGCCGCACGCAGCGCGTCGGGCAGCGCGAGCACGACCGACGGTGCCAGCACGACGTCGGGGGCGCGCGCGCCCGCGTGCTCGCACGCGTCGGAGACGGCGTCGCTGCCGCACACGCCGCACGCCGAGGACATCACGCGTGCCGCGGGGAGCCGTCGGGGCGGCTCGGTCAGGTCGACGGTGACGACGTTGAACTCCTGCTCGGGACGCAGGTCGGCGTCGGTGCAATAGCGCACCGCACCGATCGCCTCGGCCGTCGTCACGGCCTCGTGCACCAGCCAGCCGGCGGCGAGCTCGAAGTCGTGCCCGGGGGTGCGCATCGTGATCCCCAGGCGGGTGGCGGGGAGGCCCGGAGCGCTCAGCCGGATCTCCAGCGGCTCCTCGACGGCCAGGCGGTCCTCGTGGCGCCGTACGCCGTCCGCCCGCAGCTCGACCACCCGGGTCCGGCTGACCGGACCGGGGCGCCGGGCACGGCCGGTGCCAGCCGGCTGCAGGGTCGTCACAGCGTCGAAACTACCCGCCCGTGGGAGGGCCGAACCCCCGACGACCGGTCAGGAGGTCGTCACCCTCTCGAGGGTGACCGCCTTGCGCGGGGCGCCGTCGCCCTGCGTGCCGGGGGAGAGGCCGTCCGCGGCGATCTGCTGGACCACCTTCAACCCGTGAGCGTCCATCCGGCCGAAGACCGTGTAGGCGTTGGGGAGCCGGGAGTCGCGGTAGACCAGGAAGAACTGCGACCCGTTGGTGTCCGGCCCGGCGTTGGCCATCGCCACCGTCCCGGCCGGGTAGGTGCAGACCGTCTGCTTCCCGGTCGGCGTGCTGACCTTGCTACAGGGCTGGATCCGCGGGTCGTCGGCGTGCAGCTCGTCGGCGAACGCATACCCCGGCCCCCCGGCGCCGGTGCCGGAGGGGTCGCCGCACTGCAGCACGTAGATCACCGAGGTGGTGAGCCGGTGGCACGGGGTGCCGTCGAAGTAGCCCTGTCGGGCCAGCGACAAGAACGAGTTCACCGTGCATGGGGCCTGGTCGCCCTCCAGCGTCACGCCGATCGCGCCGCGGTTCGTGGTGAGCGTCGCCCGCGTGGGGGAGCGGGTGACCGGTGTCGCCGGAGGCGCCTGGGCCGGCTTCGCGGCCTGTCCCGCCGACGGATAGGCGCAGGGTCCGGAGGCCGACCCTGGGGTGGATGTCGTGGCCGGTGTCGTGCTCGCGGAGGGCTGCGACGACGGGGTGGTCGCTCCGGCCGAAGGCGTGGCGGCGGTGGTCTGCGTGGAGGAGGACGGTGAGGCGGCCGGGGAGGTGCTGGCGGCGGCGTCGCTCGGGCTGGAACCACCGCAGCCGGCGGCGAGCAGCAGCAGGGGAGCGAGGAGGAAGCCTGCCAGGCGGGGGGTCGGCACGCGCCGAGGATAGCGACGCGATGCCCCGCGACCGGCTCAGCCTCGCGCGCGCCGCGTGGCGCGGCGTACCCGGTAGCGCAGCTGCAGGATGCGCAGCGTGCCGGCCAGCGCCGTGAGCAGGATCCCTGCTGCGGCCGCGATGAGCAGGCAGACCGCGAGGGGGGCGCTGCCGTCGAAGCCGAGGAAGCTCACCCGGACGGACTGGGTGTTCTGCAGGATGAAGACGACCAGCAGGACCAGCAGCACGCCGACGCCCACCAACGTGACCCAGATCGCCCCCGCACGGGATCGACGCAGAGGATCGTCGCCGTGTGCACGCCCCGTCGCGGTCGCTCCCCGGTCCGCCGGCGCCGGCTGCGCACCGGTGTCGAGATCCCTCCGCTCGGAGGACGTGTCCGGCGCAGGGCGGTCTTCGGTGCTCATGTGCTGATGATGCCCAGTGGCTCTGCACTCACGCCCGACGGGCCGCGTCGGCCGCGATCCTTCTGGCTGCCTCAGCCGCAGAACAGGCTCAGCAGCAGCGCGCCGACGCCACTGCCCAACGCGGCGCCCCCCACGACGTCGGCCGGATGGTGCGCGCCCTGCTGGACGCGAGCGACGCCGGTGAGCAGGGCGCAACCACCGAGTGCCAACGTCGCCGGCAGCGGAAGGAGCACGGAGAGCAGCCAGACCGCGCACATGGCGATGGCGGCATGGCCCGAGGGGTACGACGGGCCGTCGGTCGGCGCATCGTCGCGCAGGGCCGGCGCGAGCACCTGGGCGGGACGGGGTCGCCGGACGAGCTTCTTCGTGCCGACCTCGATGCCCTTCTCCACCGGCAGGGCCACCACGGCGGCCGCGGCGAGCCGGCGCTCCCCGCGCAGGCCCGCGATCACGGCGACGGCCGGGAACGCCCACGGGGTGCCGAGCTGTTGCGGGACCCGCATCCAGGGTTGGGAACCCAGATCGCGGTTCAGGCGGCGGAACACCCGCTGCTCGTGGCGCCCGGGGCGACCCGTGCAGCAGGCGGCCAGGACGCCGTAGGTGAGGAAGCCGATCCCGGCCGCAGTGGCCGAGGTGCGGCGTCTCATGCCTCAGGCGCGATCAGGGCGAGCCCGGTCTCGGCGTCGACCACCTTGCGGAGCACCGCGGGGGTCTCCTCGACCACGACCTCGAGGGTCGGCCAGGCGACGAGGCGCTTGAGGTGACCGCCGAGGGTCGAGCTGTCCCGGCGGCCCAGCACCAGGTGGGCGTGGACGGCGGGCGTGTCGCCCTTCATCGCGATGTCCCCGACCAACGAGAGCACCTCCATCTGCTCGTCGACGTCGGTGGGGCGGTACTCCATGATCTCGGGGTCGAAGTAGCCGAGGGTGACGGCCTTGGCGGCGCCCACCGCGGTCAGGCTCGCGGCCGTGACCCCGTGGTCCCTGGCGAACCTGCCGATCTGCTCGTACGCCTCGTCGTCCTTGTCCATCACCAGGACCCACGTGCGAAGCCCGCCGGTCTCGTCCAGCAATCTGGTCTGCATGGCGTCCAGGTAACCGTCGCGTCGCGGAAGGAAACGCCTCACTGCTCCTCGTGCGTGTCGGGATCACCCCCGAAGAGCCGGCCGTCCGGGCGCCCGAGCGCGGTGATGGCCGCGACCTCGTCGTCGGTGAGCTCGAAGTCGAACACCGCGAGGTTCTCCCGCTGCCGCTCCGGCGTCGCGGACTTCGGGATCGGCACGCAGCCGAGCTGGACCTGCCAGCGCAGCACCACCTGGCCGGGAGTGACGCCGTGGGCCCGTGCGGCGTCGGCGACCGCCGGCTCGGCGAACGGAGCGTTCCGCTTCCCCAGGGGACTCCACGACTCGGTGAGGATGCCCAGCTGGTGGTGGACCGCACGCATCTGCGCCTGCGGGAAGTACGGGTGCAGCTCGAGCTGGTTCACCGCCGGAGGAACGGAGGTCTCGGCGATGATCCGGTGCAGGTGGTCCTCGGAGAAGTTGGAGACCCCGATGCTGCGCACCAGGCCCTGCTCGCGCAGGTCGACGAGCGCGCGCCAGGTCTCGGGATAGAGGTCGTCGCTCGGGTTGGGCCAGTGGATCAGGTGCAGGTCCAGGTGCTCGAGGCCAAGGCGCTGCAGCGACTCCTTCGTCGACGCGATGGCGTCGTCGTACCGGTGGTGTCGACCGGGGATCTTGCTGGTCACCGCGACCTCGTCGCGGGGTACGCCGGACCGGCGGAGCGCCTCGCCGACCTGCTCCTCGTTGCCGTAGTTGACCGCCGTGTCGAGCAGCCGGTAGCCGGCATGGAGGGCGGCGACGATCGCCTCGACGCCGGCCGCCCCGTCGAGCTGGTAGGTGCCGAGGCCGATCGCCGGCAGCGCGTGACCGTCGTTGAGCGTGTGGGAGGGGACCATGACCCGAACCTACGACGGGTCCTGACAGCCCGCCGCCGGGCCCTTTCGGCTGGCGTGCTGTCGGCGCCGACGCCTAGCGTCGGTCTCGTCGCATCCGAGGAGGCTCCCATGACCACGTTGTCCGACCGCCCGAACACCGCGCTGCTCGTCATCGACATGCAGAACGGTGTCGTCGCCGACGCCTAACAGCGCGACCAGGTGGTGAGCAACATCGACCGCCTCGTCGGTCGCGCCCGCTCCCAAGGCGTGCCGGTGGTCTGGGTCCAGCACGCCAGCGAGGAGCTTCCCCACGGCAGCCCGCAGTGGGAGTACGTGCCGGAGCTCGCGCGCCGGAGCGAGGAGCCGCTCGTCCACAAGGGGTACGGCGACTCCTTCGAGGCGACCGATCTCGAGCAGGTCCTCGCCGCGCGCCGTGTCGGACGGCTGCTGGTCACCGGCGCCCAGACCGACGCATGCATCCGCTCCACGCTGCACGGCGCGCTGACGCGCGGTTACGACGTGCAGCTGGTCGCCGACGCGCACACCACCGAGGACCTCACCGCCTACGGAGCCCCGCCGCCCGCACAGGTCGTGGCGCACACCAACCTCACCTGGTCCTGGCAGAGCGCGCCGGGCCGCGTCGGCGGCACCGTGGCCACCGCCGACGTGACCTTCCCCGGTGGGGAGGACGTGTGATGGCGATCCTGCACCGGGCGACCCTCGAGCCCGGTAAGGCCGCGCTCGTGGGCGCCTGGCTGGACGCCCAGGACGGGGCGGCCGACGGTCCGACCGAACTGCTCGCCGCCTACCGCTTCGACGATCCCGCGGGCGAGGTGGGCGTCGAGGCGTTCCTCGTCCGCCGTGGAGAAGCCGTCCTTCACGTGCCGGTGACCTACCGCGCGGCTCCGCTCGCCGGAGTCGAGGACGGGTTGGTCGGCCGCACGCAGCACTCGGTGCTCGGGGAGCGGTGGGTGTATGCCGCCGGGGTCGACCCGGTCGCCGTCGCGTGCTTCGAGCGCGCACTGCGCGGCGAGCAGGACCAGGCGCCGGTGGAGGTCTACGACGGCGAGGTGCTGGTGGAGCGGCGCGAGCCGACGGTGGGGTTGCGGGTCGAGGGGAGCGCCGGGGACGGCGGCGTCCTCCACCTGGTGCGCGAGTGCGGAGCCGAGCGTGTCCCCGTGGCGAGCGCGCGGCTGCTGGCGGCCCCTGTGAACCCCAGGATCCTCGGCGACGGGGCTGCGGCCGTCGTCGCCTTCCTCGCATGACCGCCGGGGGCGACCGCCGGTCGCGAGGGCTGATCGTGATCACCGGCGGCAGTCGTGGGGTGGGAGCCGCCACGGCCCGCCGGGCGGCCCGGCAGGGGTGGGACGTGCGGGTGTCGTTCCGCGAGGAGGCCGCACGGGCGCGAGCGGTGGTGGACGACTGCCGGGCGGCCGGCGTGGTCGCCGACGCCGTTCGGGCAGACGTCGCCTGCGAGGAGGACGTGGTCGCGCTCTTCAAGACGCTGCCCGGCGACGCCGGCCCGCTCGTCGGGCTGGTCAACAATGCCGCTGTGGTGGCTCCCACCATGGCGGTGGCGGACATGACCGCCGACCGGATCCGCAGGTTGTTCGACGTCAACGTCGTGGGCGCCTTCCTGTGCGCCCGCGAGGCGGTGCGCCGGATGCAACCCGGCGGCAGCATCGTCAACGTGTCCTCGCGCGCCGCCGTGCTCGGGTCGCCGGGGGAGTACGTCGACTACGCCGCCTCCAAGGCCGCCCTGGACACGCTCACCACCGGTCTCGCCCGAGAGGTGGCGGCCCGCGGGATCCGGGTGAACACCGTGCGGCTCGGGCTGATCGACACCGAGATCCACGACCGCAACGGGCAGGTCGGTCGCGTCGCAGAGATGGCGCCGACCCTGCCGATGGGCCGTGCCGGCACCCCCGACGAGGTCGCCGCCGCCGTCTGTTGGCTGCTCTCCTCCGACGCCTCCTACACCACCGGAACCTTCCTCGACGTCAGTGGCGGCCGCTGACCCGCGAGTTGCGCTCTGGCCCCGCGAGTTGCGCGTTCTGGCCCCGCGAATCCGGGGTTCTGGCCGCGCGACTGACGGCAGCGCCGCTATACCGTGCTATAACACGCGTCCAGGCTATAGCTGCTCGAGATGGCTCGACGGGAGAGAGACGTGACCAGGATCGCGAACCCCTACCGGCCGGGCTTCAACCAGCCCCCGGTCGTCTTCGCGGGCCGTGCAGAGGTGCTCGACGGTGCCCGCGAGGCTCTGGAGGTCGCGGCGCTAGACGGACGCACCCAGCGGCCGTTTGTACTCCTCGGTCCGCGGGGAGTGGGCAAGACCGTCACCCTCGGCGAGGTCGCCGAGCACGCGGCCACCGAGCGATCCTGGCCGCACGTGCACGTGGAGGCGAAGGCCGCGGGTGGCCTTCTCGAGGAGCTCACCGAGCGCCTCGGCCGGGCGGCGCGACTCCTCGGTGGCGAGGTGCCCGACGCTGGGGACGGCGGCAGGCGCGCCGTCCGGGTCTCCCGCGTCTCCGCGACCGTGATGGGCGTCGGCGGAGAAGTCGCGCTGGAGCGCGCGGGGCAGGCAGGGGAGAGCGCTGCCGCCCGGCTCGCGGACGCGCTGGACGCTGTGATGGGTGCGGCGGTGGCGCGCGGCGCGGGCATCGTGCTGACTCTCGACGAGCTACACGTCGCCGACCCCGAGGAGATCGCTGTCCTCGCCGGCACGCTCCAGGAGAACGTGCCGGCGGACTGGCCCCTGGTGACGATCTTCGCTGCGCTCCCGAGCTTGCGCGCGGGACGGGGGCGGCGGGCGCTGCCGACGTACCTCGAGCGGGCCGAGTGGCATGTCCTGGGCAACCTCGAGGGGGAGGCCGCTCGGGAGGCGCTGGTCGGGCCGGCCGTGGCCGCCGGACGGCCGATGGCGCATGGAGCGGCGGACCTGTTGCTGGGCGAAGCGGGCGGGTACCCCTATGCCCTCCAGGTCGCGGGCCACTTCGCCTGGCGGGCCTCGCACGGCGCAGCCGCGGTCACCGACGCCCACGCCGAAGCGGCGTTGCCGCGGATCCGGACCGACCTGGCCCATCTATTCCGTGGCCGCTGGGACGATGCGAGCAACCGGGAGCGCGAGTATCTGCGCGCGTTGGCTCGTCTGCTCGGTTCGCACGACGGCGCGGTGGTGCGTGGCGGTGACGTCGCTGCGGCGCTCGGGCAGCCGACGACGAAGGTGTCCTACCTGCGAGACCGCCTGATGAAGAAGGGCACGTTGTACGCCGACGGCTCCGGCGGACTCCACTTCATCGCGCCTGGGATGGGCGAGTGGTTCCTGCACGACGTCGACTGCCCGTGACCGCGAAATGACATAATGTCACTTATCGGCTTACTGGGGAGGAGTGGGCAGGGGTCCGTTCGGTCACGACGTGCGCGCGAGCTCGGCCCACACGCGCTTGCCGCCGGTCTCGGCCGGTTCCATCCCCCAGGACACCGCCAGCGCACCCACCAGGTGCAGGCCGCGCCCGTGTTCCTCGTCCTCGGTCAGCGGCTGCGGCTCCGGCGTGCCGGAGCCGGCGTCGTCGACCTCGATCCGCAGGATCCGCTCGGTGGCCGACAGGCGCAGCCGGTACGACGAGCCGGCGTGCGTGAGCGCATTCGCGGCCAGCTCGCTGACCACGAGGATCGCGTCGTCGACCAGACCCGCCACGCCCCATTCGTGCAGGCGCGCCCGGACGAAGTTCCGCGCCGTACGCACGCTGGTCAGCTCGTGCGGTAGGTCCAGCGCCGCCTGCGGAGCACCGTCGTCCGCCTGTCCGACGAGGACCACCGACTCGAGCAGGTCGACCAGGTAGCCGAGGTCGGCGTCCTTGAGGACGAAGCCGGCGGCATGCGCGTCGATCCAGGCCCGGTCCACGGTCTCCAGGCCGGAGAAGACGACCACCTTGGTCCCGGGTGACGCCGCCCGCACCCGCGTCAGCACCTCTTGGCCGGCGATGTCCGGCAGGCCGAGGTCGAGCACCATCAGCTCGGGGCGCAGGGAGGTCGCGATCTGCACGGCCGCCGCGCCGTCAGCGGCTTCGCCGACCACCTCGAAGCCCCCGCGCAAGAGCAGCGACATCCGGACCAGCCGTCGGACGTCGGCGACGTCGTCGACCAGCACGACGCGCGCCCGAGCACCGCCGGTCATCACGCCTCCTGCTGCTGGATGGGCAGGGAGATCACGAACTCGCCGCCTCCGGAGGTGGACCGGTAGAACGCGTCGCCGCCGTGGGCGCGCGCAAGCTCCCGGACGATGTAGAGACCGAGCCCGGTGCCGCGGCGTCCCCCGCCGGTCGCGAACCGCCCGAAGAGCCGGTCCTGCATCGGTGCCGGCACGCCGGCGCCCGCGTCGCGCACGACCACGTCCACCGTGCCGGGGCCCGTTCCAAGCTCACTGCGGAGCTGCACCGGACCCGCGCCGTGGCGTACGGCGTTCGCCACGAGGTTGTCCACCGCCTGAGCCAGCCGGTCCGCATCGCCGCGCACCGTGACCCGAGCGGTGGCGCCCAGAGCGACCTCCACCTCGGGATGCAGCCGCCGAGCGGTGGTGACGGCCTGGGCAAGCACCCCGTCGAGCGCGACCGGCGCGAGGTTCAGCGGCAGGGCGCCGTTCTCGAGCTGGGACGCGATGAGCAGGTCGGCGAGCAACCGGCGCAGCCGTGAGGCGCTGCTCGCCATCGCGTCGAGCAACTCCTCGGTCTCGGCGGGCTCGAGCTCCTCGGCGTGCTCGCGCAGGGTGTCGGCGGTGCCGGCGAGCACCGTGACCGGGGTACGCAGCTCGTGTGCGGTGACGGCGAGGAAGTGGGCCTGGTCTGCGGCGGCCCGCTGCAGCTGCTCGTTGGCCAGCTGCAGGGCCGCGGCTGCGGCCTCCCGCTCCTCCAGCATGGCCCGCCGCTCGGTGATGTCGCGGGTGACCTTCGCGAAGCCGACGTGCCGGCCGTCGCCGTCGTGGACGGCGGTGATCAAGACGTTCGCCCAGAACCGGGTCCCGTCCTGGCGGACCCGCCAGCCCTCCTCCTCGTACCGCCCGTCGCGGAGCGCCAACATCAGCTCGTGCTCGGGGTGGCGGCGCTCCTGCAGCTCCGGCGGGTAGAAGGCCCGGAAGTGTCGGCCCACGATCTCGCTCTCGTGGTAGCCGTTGATCCGCTCGGCCCCGGCGTTCCAGCTCTCCACCACTCCCTCGGTGGAGAGCATGAAGATCGCGTAGTCCTCGACGTTCTCCACTAGCAGCCGGAAGCTCGCCTCGCTCTCTCGCAACTGATGCTCGACCTCCCGCTGGGCGGTGACGTCTTGGACCTGGAGGAAGAGGTAGAGCGGACGGTCCAGGGAGTCGAGCACGGGAGCCAGGGTCGCCACCACCACGCGCGCTCGGCCCGCGCCCGGCACGGCGTGCTCCACCTGGGCGAGTCGCGTCGTGCCCCGCAGGATCTCCTGCACCGCTGCTCGGATCTGCGCGGACGCGACGCCGGCGAGGTCGGCGTACCTCGCGCCGACGAGGTCGTCGGCGGCGGCGCCCAGGATCGTGGCCATCGCGTGGTTGGCCCGCACGATCCGTCCGGCCAGCGTGACCGTGGCCATCCCGATCGCGGCGACGTCGAACACCTCGCGGAATCGCTCGAGGTGCTCGCGCAGCACCGCCTCGTCGGCTGCCGCGTCGGGGGACGGTGCGGGGCCCGGATCCGCGGTGTCGGGATCCGCGGTCTCGGAGTTCCCAGGGTCGGGATCTGCGGTGCCCGGCCCGTCGTCGACCGGCGCACCGGAAGGCTGGTCGAGCACTCCGATGAGATGGTCGGCGAGCGTCCGGAAGGACGCCGACTTCTCCAGGAAGGCGGACGCGCCCAGATCGAGCGCCCGGTGAGCCAGGCCCTGCTCGGCGAAGCCGCTGTAGACCACGACGCGGGTGCGCGGGGAGGCCGCCCGGACCAGGGGCAGCGCCTCCAGGCCGTCCATCTGTGGCATGGAGACGTCGAGCAGCATCAGATCCGGCTGGTGTCGGCGTGCCGCCTCGACCGCTTCGAGGCCGTTTCCGGCCTCCGCGACCACGTCGAGCGCGCGCGAGAGGCGCAGACGCGCCCGCACCAGCTGGCGCACCTCGACGGCGTCGTCGACCACGACGACGGTGGGCGCGCCGGGCGCTAGGGGTGGGAGACCCGACACGGTCGCAACCTACTCCCCGGTTCGGCGGGACGAGGACGCGCCGTCCGCCGGGGCGTGCGGGACGACGGTCTCCTCTTACCCCGCGTCGCCCGCTCCCAACCGACCTGATCGCCGGCATCCGCAGCCGGCGGCCTCGGTGCGGGTCGGTGTCAGCGACCCCGGCCGGTCTTCTCCTGTAGTCGGTCGATGTGCTCGGATGCCTCGGCCTTCGTCAGGTCGGCCTCGATCTGTTCGCCGGCCTCGCGAGCTAGCGTGTCGAGATAGCTGCGCTGCGCGGCCGTCATCGGCTCCTCCCCTGTCACCCACTCCTCGGGATCCTTGACCGCCTCGTTGCCGGCACCCTCGCCTTCGCCGGTCGCTCCGAGCATGTCCTTGTTCGAATATCCGTTCGATGCCATGACTTTCCGATACCCGCCGTCACGACACCCAACCGGTCTTCTAGAGTCCGCGTCTGTGCGCGTACACGCATTCACCGACGACGTCCTCGCCGACCACGACGCCGTGGCCCTGGCCGACCTGGTCGCGACAGGCCAGGCGAGCCCGACGGAGCTGGCCGCGGCGTCGCTGGCCCGGCTCGCCCATATCGAGCCCTCTCTGGACCCGACCGCCCAGCGGCTCGCCCATCCTCGGTACGGCGCGCCCCGGGGACCCCTGCACGGCGTGCCGACCGTCCTCAAGGACAACACCGACCTCGCCGGCGTCCCGACCGGACACGGCAGCGAGGCGTTCACGGCCCAGCCCGCCGCCAAGGACGGCGCGTACACCGACCAGTTCCTCGGCACCGGGGTCACCGTCGTCGCCAAGTCGCGGTTGCCGGAGTTCGGGTTCAACGCGAGCACCGAGTTCATGACCCAGCCGCCGGTCCGCAACCCCTGGAACACCGACCACTCGGTGGGCGCCTCCTCGGGCGGCAGCGCCGCGATGGTCGCAGCCGGCGTCGTGCCGCTCGCGCATGCCAACGACGGAGGCGGCTCGATCCGGATCCCGGCCGCCTGCGCCGGGCTGGTCGGGCTGAAGCCGTCCCGCGGACGCCACGTCGACGGCGAGGAGGCCCGCCACCTCCCCCTCAACATGATCTCCGAGGGCGTCGTGACCCGCACCGTGAGGGACACCTCGGCGTTCGTCGCCGCGGCCGAACGCGTCTGGCGCAACCCCGCCCTCCCCCCGATCGGTCAGGTCGACGGGCCCGCGGCCCGCCGGTTGCGCGTCGGCCTGATCACCTCGTCGGTCACCGGGGCCCCCGTCGCGGCGGACACGCTGGCCGCGGTGGAGCGGACAGCCGCACTGCTCGAGAGCGCGGGCCACACCGTGGAGCCGGCGCAGCTGCCGGTGGGCGAGCAGTTCGCGGTCGACTTCCTCCAGTACTGGGCGCTGTTGGCGCACCTGGCGACCGCCAGCGGCAAGCTGGTGCGCGACCGATCCTGGGACACCGAGCGTGCCGACGGGCTGACCCTCGGCCTACGCGCGCACCACCGCAGCGGGTTCTGGCGAACGCCCGGCGCTCTGCTGCGGCTGCGCCGCGTGGCCGGCGCCTACGCGGAGATGACACGGCACCACGATGTCGTGCTCTCCCCCGTGCTCTCCCACCCCGCACCGCTGCTCGGCCACCTCTCCCCCACGGTTCCCTTCGACGAGCTCGTCGAGCGGCTCTTCTCCTACGTGGCCTACACGCCGCTGAACAACATCGCCGGCACGCCGGCGATCTCGGTGCCGGCCGGGCTCTCCACCGACGGCGTGCCGGTCGGCGTGCAGCTCTCCGGCGCGTACGGCGACGAGCGGACGCTGCTCGAGATCGCCTACCTCCTCGAGGCCGAGCAGCCGTTCCCGCGGATCCAGGACGGGTTCGGGGGACAATCGGCTTCATGAGCGCCGGCCTCCCGCCCGAGGACGCGCCGCCTCCCCCGAGCGTGGCGTCGACCCGGGCCGTCGGGGTCGTGCTGGCGGTGTGCGCGGTGGTCCTCGTGCCGTGGATCTTCCACCTGGCCGACACGCTGCCCGAGCGTCAGATCTCCCGGCACTACGCGCTGGCCTGGGCGGGTTTCGACGTCATGCTCTTCCTGGCCCTGGGCACGACGGCGGTGCTCGTGCTCCGCCGCTCGCTGCTGATGGGAGCGGCGGGCACCTGGTCGGCCGCGCTGCTGGTCGCCGACGCGTGGTTCGACGTCGTGACCGCCCCCACCCGTGGGCAGATGCTCGAGGCCGTCGGGCTCGCGACGGTCGTGGAGCTTCCCTTGGCCGCGCTGTGCCTGTGGGTGCTGGTCCGGGCCCGGGAGATCGCCCGGGTGCGGTTCCGGGTGCTGGTCGCCGCACGTGCTCGCGAGCTGGCACGCCGGCGCCGCTGACTCCTTGCGCGGCACTCTCCCCGAGGCCCGCTCCGGCGTGCATTCGCGGAATATCTCATATGTGAGTTAGCGTGGCGTCCCGTGGCAGGCATCGACTACCTCGGACGCATCGGACACATGATCCGCGACGCGCGCAAGCATCGCGGTTGGACCCAGCAGCAGCTGGCCGACCTGTTGAGCACCAGCCAGAGCGCGGTGCACCGCATCGAGCAGGGTCAGCAGAACCTCTCGCTCGACATGCTGACCCGGATCGGCGAGGCGCTCGACTCCCAGATCGTCAGCATCGGCACGGGCCCGGCGCACCTGCGCGTGCACGGCCCGACCACCCTGAGCGGCAGCATCGACGTGAAGACGTCGAAGAACGCCGGCGTCGCGCTGCTGTGCGCGGCCCTGCTCAACCGTGGCCGCACGGTGCTGCGCCGGGTGGCGCGCATCGAGGAGGTCAACCGGCTGCTGGAGGTGCTGGAGAGCATCGGGGTGCACACCCGGTGGCTCAACGCCGACAACGACCTCGAGGTGGTCGTGCCGGCCGACCTCGACCTGGCGGCGATCGACGCGGACGCCGCCCGGCGTACCCGCTCCATCATCATGTTCCTCGGCCCGCTGATGCACCGCGGCGAGGAGACCTTCCAGCTCCCCTACGCGGGCGGCTGCGACCTCGGCACTCGCACCGTGGAGCCCCACATGACCGCCCTGCGCCCCTTCGGTCTCGAGGTGAAGGCGACCGAGGGCAGCTACCAGGCGACCGTGCACCCCGACGTCAGGCCGACCCGGGCCATCGTGCTCACCGAACGCGGCGACACGGTCACCGAGAACGCCCTGATGGCCGCGGCCTCGAACCCGGCGACCACCGTGATCCGCAACGCCAGCTCCAACTACATGGTCCAGGACCTGTGCTTCTTCCTCCAGGAGCTCGGCGTCGTGATCGAGGGGGTCGGTACCACGACGCTGACCGTGACCGGGTGCACCAGCATCGAGGTCGACGTCGACTACGCACCCAGCGAGGACCCGATCGAGGCGATGTCGCTGCTCGCCGCCGCGATCGTCACCGACTCCGAGATCACCATCCGGCGGGTCCCGATCGAGTTCCTCGAGATCGAGCTGGCGGTGCTGGAGGAGATGGGGTTCCACTACCAGCGGTCCGCGGAGTACCTCGCCCAGAACGGCCGCACCCGGCTGGTGGACATCACCACCGAGCACTCCGTGCTGCACTCCCCCATCGACAAGATCCACCCGATGCCGTTCCCGGGGCTCAACATCGACAACCTGCCGTTCTTCGCGGTCATCGCCGCGACCGCGCAGGGCCAGACCCTGCTGCACGACTGGGTCTATGAGAACCGCGCGATCTACCTGACCGAGCTCAACAAGCTCGGGGGCCGGGTGACGCTGATGGACCCCCACCGGGTGATGATCGAGGGGCCCACGCACTGGTCGGGCGCCGAGGTGATCTGCCCGCCGGCCCTGCGGCCCGCCGTCGTGGTGCTGCTTGCGATGCTGGCCTCCAAGGGCACCTCGGTGCTGCGTTCCACCTACGTCATCCACCGCGGATACGAGGGTCTCGCCGAGCGTCTCAACGAGCTCGGCGCGGAGATCGAGACGTTCCACGACGGAGTCGTCGGCGTCGGCGCGTGACGCGCTCCCCCCTCCCGGCGCCGCGGACCGGCTTCGCCTACCTCGACGAGGTGCTCGAGCCCGGCCACCGCGTGCTGGCGATGGCACACCGCGGTGGCGCCGCGCATCCCGACCTCGCGGGGCTGGAGAACACCACGCTGGCCTTCCGGCACGCGCGGGACCTCGGCTACCGGTACCTGGAGACCGACGTCCACGCCTCCTCCGACGGCGTCCTGTTCGCCCTCCACGACGCGGTCCTGGACCGGGTCGCCGATCGGGTGGGCTCGATCGCGGAGATGCGGGCGACCGATCTGGAGCTCGCGCGCGTCGGCGGCCGCGAGGCCGTGCCGACCCTCGCCGGCCTGCTCGAGGAGTTCCCGGACTGTCGCTTCAACATCGACATCAAGGCCGCCGCGGCCGTGGAGCCGCTGGTGGACCTGCTGCGGCGCACCGGCGACGAGGACCGGGTCTGCGTGGGCGCCTTCGACCGCGACCGGATCGCGGCGTTCCGGCGCGGTACGGCGGGCCGCGTGGCCACCGGCGCCGCGGCGAGCGAGGCGATGCGGTTCCTCGCGATGCGCGACCGCCGGGCGGCGGCGCGCTGGGCCCGTGGGCGCTTCGCAGTACTCCAGCTGCCGAGGAAACGCGGGCCGATCCCGGTCGTCACGGCGCCCGTCGTACGCCGTGCGCACGCCGCCGGTGTCCACGTGCACGTCTGGACCGTCGACGCCGCCGCGCACCAGCGCCGGATGATCGACGCCGGAGTCGACGGAATCTTCACCGACAGGACCGACGTGCTGAAGGATGTGCTCCGGGAGCGAGGACTCTGGAGGGAGCCCGATGAGCACGAGCACGACGATCGACCCGGCTGAGCCGGACCTCGCCGGTCGGCGACGCCAGCAGCGGGCGTGGAACTGGTACGACTGGGCGAACTCCGCCTACTACACGACCGTCCTCTCGGTCATGTTCGGTCCCTACCTGGCCACCGTGGCGGGGCGGGCCGCCCGCTGCGCCGCCGGCGAGGACCCGTGCAGCCGGACCGTGTCGGTGCTCGGCATCCCGATGGCGGCCGGATCGCTGCCGTTGTACGTCACGACGTTCGCGACGATCCTCAGCGCGTTCGTGCTGCCGATCGTCGGTGCGATCGTCGACCGGTCCGGGCACAAGCGCTGGCACCTGGGGGTCACCGCGTGGACAGGCGCGGCCTTCGCGGCGCTGCTCTTCGGCATGAAGGGCGACGACTGGCAGCTCGGCGTGGTGGCCGTCACCGTCAGCAGCGTGCTCGCGGGGTGCTCGCTGGTCAGCTACTACGCGATCCTCGTCGACATCGCCACCGAGGAGGAGCGCGACCGCGTGTCGTCCCGGGGTTGGGCCTGGGGATACCTCGGCGGGGGGCTGCTGCTCGCCCTCAACCTGGTGCTGTTCCTCGGGCACGACGCCTTCGGGCTGAGCGAGGAGATGGCCGTGCGGGTCTCGCTGCTGTCCGCGGCGGTGTGGTGGGGCGCCTTCACCCTCATCCCCGTTCGCCGCCTGCGTGACGTGGCGCCTCGTCCTGAGCCCGGCGTGCGGGGCGACGGCGTCGTGCGGCGCAGCTTCGGGCAGCTGCTGGCCACCCTGCGCGACCTGCGTCGCTACCCGGTGACGCTGCGGTTCCTGCTCGCCTACGTGTTCTACAACGACGGAATCCAGACGGTCCTGTACGCCGCGGCGATCTACGGCGAGAAGCAGCTGCACTTCTCTCAGAGCGTGCTGATCAGCACGATCCTGCTCATCCAGTTCGTCGCGTTCGGCGGTGCTCTGCTCTTCGGGCGGCTGGCGGCGATCTACGGCTCGCACCGAGTGATCCTCGCCGGTGTGCTGGCCTGGGTGGCCGTGGTCGTGGTGGCGATGGGGCTGCCGCCCGGGAACGCCCTGCTGTTCTACGTCGTCGGTGGCGCGATCGGCGTGGTCATGGGCGGCACCCAGGCGCTCTCACGGTCGTTCTTCAGCCTGCTCATCCCGCGCGGCAAGGAGGGTGAGTACTTTGCGCTGTACAACGCGGCCGAGCGCGGGACGTCGTGGTTCGGGATGCTGCTGTTCGGACTGGTGTTCCAGCTCAGTGGCTCCTACCGGCCGGCCGTGGCCGCGCTCGTGGTCTTCTTCGTCGCCGGGGCGGCCCTGCTGGTCCGGCTGGACGTGCGGCGCGGTGTGACCGCGGCCGGCAACATCGTTCCCGCAGCGTTGCTGTGAGCCGCCTCTCGCGGGGAATCCTCACGGGCGGTCGACCGTTGTCGATGGTGTGAGGGCACGGGCGGGTCGTGCCCACCTCGTCCTGGCAACCTTGTCCGCCCACCTTGTGATGGCGACCCGGTGCGGGTACCCATGAGGGAAGGGCTTTCCGGCGGCCGGCCGCCGGGGACCGAGATCAACGAAGCTGTGGAGGTTGCTCAATGGGAGAGCGGACGCTGCGTGGAGCGCGGCTGGGCGGTCAGAGCTTCGAGGACGAGCGGGGCATCGAGTTCGCTGCCCGGCAGCAGGTCGGCTACGTCTGCCCCCAGAACCACGCCTTCGAGATCACCATGTCCGTCGAGGCGGAGATCCCCGCGCACTGGGAGTGCCCACGCTGCGGCGCCCAGGCGCTGACGACGGCCGGTGTCACGCCCGAGGAGAAGGCGGAGAAGCCGGTCCGCACCCACTGGGACATGTTGCTCGAGCGCCGCTCGGTGGACGAGCTGGAGGACATCCTCACCGAGCGCCTGGAGATGCTCCGGGGTGGGGAGATCGGCCCCGCCCACCTGCACCGGCCCACGAAGAGCAAGAAGAAGTCCGGGGTCTGAGCCGGCTGGGCGTCCCGGCTGACCTGCCTGGTCCCGGGAGGTCTCAGTTCTCGTCGACCACGTCGCCGGCCACGACGTCGCCGGCGGCGCCGCTCGAGCGTCGCGTCACGACCCGGGGACCCAGCCGTCCCGCCAGCAGGTGGGCCAGGACCCGCCGTGCAAGGGGTCGGGTGACCGGCAGTAGGCAGAACGCCCCGGCCACGTCGGTCACGAACCCCGGGGCGACCATGAGCGTGCCGCCGACCAGCACGAGCACGCCGTCGGCGAGCTCGCGCGAGGGCATCCGACCGGCAGCCAGCGCGCCGGTGAGCGCCTCCCAGGCACGGTGCCCCTCGCGGCGCACGAGCCAGGTGCCCAGGGCGCCGTCGGCAAGCAGCAGCAGGATCGTCCACCACGCTCCGATCACCTGCCCGACCTGGATGATCACGTAGACCTCGAGCAGGGGCACCGCCACGAAGAGCGCGAGGAGCAGGCCGGCAGAGCGTCGGCGAGGAGTGGGAGTCACACCGGGTTCAACGCGGTGACGTCTCCGGTTGTGCCCGGCGTCGTGCCCGCGCCTCTCGTCTCGGCGGTCAGCGTCGACGGCGCCACTGCCGCCGTCGCTCGGCCACACCCCATTGGGTGACCCGGCGCAGCGACTCGCGGGCCACGTCGGCGGTCATCTTCGACTCCCCTCGCTCCCGCTCCACGAAGGTGATCGGCACCTCGGCGACGCGCAGCCCGGCGCGCAGCGTGCGGAACGTGAGGTCCGCCTGGAAGACGTAGCCGTAGGACTCCACCGTGCTCAGGTCGATCGCCTCGAGCGTCCGGCGGCGGTAGAGCCGGTAGCCGGCCGTGACGTCGTGGACGCGGATGCCGAGGAGGAGGCGGATGTAGGCGTTGCCGCCCCGGGAGAGCCACTCGCGGCTCTTGGGCCAGTTGACGATGGTGCCGCCGGACACCCAGCGTGAGCCGATGACGAGGTCGGCGTCGGCCAGCGCGGCTCGCAGCAGCGGGAGCTGCTCGGGTTGATGCGAGCCGTCGGCGTCCATCTCGCCCAGCACGTCGTACCCGGCGTCGAGGGCCCACGCGAACCCGGCGAGGTACGCCGCTCCGAGGCCCTCCTTGCCGGTGCGGTGCAGCACGTGGACGCGCTCGTCGGAGGCCGCCAGCGCGTCCGCCAGTGCGCCGGTTCCGTCCGGGGAGGCGTCGTCGACGACGAGGACGTCGACGTCGGGGTTGCTGTGGTGGAGCCGGGACAGCAGCAGGCCGAGGTTCTCCGACTCGTTGTAGGTGGGGACGACCACGATGGTCCGTCCCGGCCCGGTGGCGGTCTCCGGCGGCTCGTCGATATGCACCCGCCGCACCCTAGGAGCGGAACGTGACCGCATCCTTGCCGGGCGTGGGCGCGCATCCTGGGAAGGGGCAGCGCGGGGGGAGGGTCGGCAGCCTTCGGACCGCCGGCGCCATGGGTGGCTCCCAGGATCGCCCGGCGTTGTCTACTGGCTTCCGCACTCCCCCCGTGTTCTCCCACCGTCTGTGTTCGCGCCGTGTGCCGGCCGTCCACCCGACGCCGTGGTCGTCGGCGGGGCACGGTCCGGTTCGAGCGAGGACGCAGGTCGGCGATCTGCCGGAGGAACGCCTCACACCCTTCGACCTGAGGGCTCCGGTGTCAACCCCGGTCGGCCCGGCGGGACACCCTCCCGAGGGCTGTCGCCGCAGGTCAGCGCAACGGGCACGGAGGTGTCGCAAACCCTTGCATCATCGGGGTTCCGGGCGTGTCGGAGGCACCACCACAGTGCCCCGAGCCGTGGTCACGACGAGGGGCGGGTCGAGCACCTCGGCGGCCGAGTCGCCGCGGTCCGCCCGACGCCGGCACACCACGGCGGCCGAGAAGGCCATCGCCCGGGAGCGGGTGCCGACGCGGACGAGCTCGGCGGTCACCTCCAGGACGTCGCCCGCCCGCACCGGCCCGAGGAACTGCACATCGTCGTAGGAGGCGAACAGGCCCTCGTCTCCGTCGGTGCGGATGCACAGCTCCGTGGCGACGTCGCCGAAGAGGCCGAGGCTGTACGCCCCGTCGACCAGCTCGCCGCCGTAGTGGGCGTGCGAGGTCGGGACGTAGCGGCGGTGCACCACGCGGACACCCGGCTCGGGGGGACGCTGCTCGGCTCCACGCTGCCCGGCTGCACGCTGCTCGGTGCTGCTCATGCCGATCTCCTCTCCGACGTGCGGTCGGTGACCAGGCGGTGGGTCAGGTAGCTGGCCACCTCGCCGGGCGTGGTGCCCCTTGTGAAGATCCGATCGACGCCGAGGTCGGCAGCCATCCTCTCCTCGAAGCGCGGACCGCCGACGACGAGCAGCGGCCGCTCGGCGTCGTCGAACGCCTCACGGAACGCCGCCGACATCTCGCGGGTGTTCAGCATGTGGGCGTCTCGCTGCGTGACGACCTGCGAGACGAGTACGGCGTCGGCGCGCTCCTCGATGGCGCGCGCGACGAGGTCCGGCACCGACACCTGGGCGCCGAGGTTCACCACCTTGATCTCCCGGTAGTACTCCAGGCCCTTCTCGCCCGCGAAGCCCTTGATGTTGAGGATCGCATCGATGCCCACGGTGTGGGCGTCGGTGCCGATGCAGGCGCCGACGACGACGAGGCGCCGTCGCAGTCGTTCCTTGATCGCCGCGTTCGCCTCCTTGGGCGACAAGAGCGGGTAGTCGCGCTCCACCACCTCCACTGCACCGGGGTCGACGAGGTGCTGGACCCGCCCGTAGACCACGAAGAAGGTGAACCCCTCCCCGATGGGCCGGGCATGGACGACGAGCGCGGGGTCCATGCCCATCTTGTGGGCCAGCTGCACCGCTGCCCCTTCGGCGACCTTGTCGTGCGGGAGCGGCAGGGTGAACGACAGCTGCACCATGCCGTCGCCGGTGGTGTCGCCGTAGGGCCGGACCGGGCTCACTTGCTCACCTTCCTGGTGGTCGTCGTCCCCTCGAGCAGATCGGTGGCCGGATTGACGTAGCCGTCGGCCTTGCGAGCGACGCCGTCCAGCCCACGTCCCCCGTCCGGGGGCCGCTTCATCAACCCGAAGGTGCCGTCGCCGATCGCGTCGAGGAGGCCCCCTCCCGCGGCCGAGGTGGGGTGGTCCGCGATCCTCTCGAGCAGGTCGAGGCTCTCGCGCAGCACCTGGTGCGCCCGCCGGGCGATCAACCCGTCGGGGGCGGGGTGGAAGTCCTCGGCCAGCCCACCGGCCGCGTCGAGGACGTACCGCACGTTCTGCAGAGCCAGGTCGCGGTCGGAGAGCCACGGCGTCACGACGGCCTCGGTCATCATCCCGACCAGCAGGATGCCCTGACCGGTGAGAGCGCCGGCCAGGTTGAAGAACCCGTCCAACAGGTAGCCCCGGAAGACGTCGCCGGTCATGTGGCGGGTGGGCGGCATCCACTTGAGCGGGGCGTCGGGGAAGAGTGCCCGCGCCAACAGGGCGTGCGCGAGCTCGAGCCGGAACGACTCGGGGACGTCGGGATCGATCTCGAACGCGTGGCCCAGGCCGAGCTGCCAGTCCTCGAGGCCCGCCTCCTTCGCGAAGTACTCGTTGAGCAGTTGGCTGGTCGTCACCGTGTGTGCCGCCTCCACGGCGTCCGCCGTGGTGAGGTAGTTGTCCTCGCCGGTGTTGATGATGATCCCGGCGCGGGCGTGGACCTGCCTGCTGAACCGCTGGTCGACGAAGGTGCGGACGGGGTTGATGTCGCGGAAGAGGATGCCGTACATCGAGTCGTTCAACATCATGTCGAGCCGCTCGAGGCCCGCGAGGACCGCGATCTCGGGCATGCAGAGGCCGCTGGCGTAGTTCGTGAGCCGGACATAGCGGCCCAGCTCGCGGCTGGTGTCGTCGAGCGCCGCCCGCATCAGCCGGAAGTTCTCCTGGGTCGCGTAGGTCCCCGCGAAGCCCTCGCGTGTCGCGCCCTCGGGCACGTAGTCGAGGAGCGACTGGCCGGTGGACCGGATGACCGCGATCACGTCGGCGCCCTCGCGCGCGGCGAGCTGTGCCTGCGGGATGTCCTCGTAGATGTCGCCGGTCGCCACGATGAGGTAGATCCACGGCTTGCGCGGCGCGTCTCCGATGCGGGAGATCAGCCGCTCGCGCTCGCGACGGCGGGCGTCGACGCGGCGTACGCCGGCACCGACCGCGCGGGTCGCCAGTGTGCGGGCGCGTTGCGCGTCGCGCCCCTCGGGGAGCCGGAAGGTGACCGACCCGGCGGACGCCTTCTGGGCGAGCGTGAGCAGGTCCTCGGCCTCGCCGCGTCGCAGCGCGTCCCAGACCGGCAGCGCGACGCCGTGCTCGAGGCCGACGTCCGCCCGGACGACCTCGGTCAGGCGATTGACCCATGGCGTGCCGTCCGGGTCGGCTCCGGCCAGCCCCGCCAACCGGAGCGTGGCCCGCTCGACCGAGACGGTGGTGTGCGCCGAGGCCAGCCGGACGATCGGGCGGCCGACCTTGCGGGCCAGCGTGCGGGCGCGCCGGACGTCGGCGGGGTCGAGCTCGAGGGGGACGCGTCGCGTGCGCGCTGGGGAGCGGGACATGTCAGGAGGTTCCTTCCTCAGATTCCGGGCGCGGCGGTGCGGCCGGCCGGGGAGCCGTGGACGAGCAGCATGCGCAGAGAGGGCGGCGGGACGTCGGGACCGAGCAGCGGCAGGGTCGGCTCCCGCGGGTCGAGGCCCCCGGGGCAGTCCCACAAGGCGACGTGCGCGGGCGCGCCCGTCGCGAGCGTTCCTCCGGTACGCCGGGCTGCCTGCCACCCGCCCGCGGTGTGGGCGGCGAACGCCGCCGCCAGCGACATCCGCTCGCCCTCCTCGCGGTGATGCACCGCGGCGCGGATCGTGGACCACGGGGACACCGGCGTGACAGGTGAGTCCGAGCCGAACGCCAGCCGCACGCCGGCCGCGTGCATGGAGCCGACCGGGTTCATGCCGCGCCACCGGCCGCCGAGCCGCGCGGCGTACATGCCGTCCGGGCCGCCCCAGAGGTCGTCGAAGGCGGGTTGCATGCTGGCGGCGACGCCGAGCTCGGCCAGCAGCGCGATGAGCTCGGTCGAGGGCATCTCCACGTGCTCGAGCCGGTGCCCAGCGGCCCGCACGGCGGCGGCGCCGACCCGGTCCCGCAGCAGGCGCAGCCCGTGGGTGACCACGTCCAGGCCGGCGTCGCCGATGCAGTGGAACCCGCCCTGGACTCCGGCACGGGTGCACGCCTCCAGGTGGTCGGCGACCGCCTCGGCGGTGAGGAACCCGTGTCCGCACGTGCCCGGGTCGTCGGTGTAGGGCGCGTGCAGGGCGGCCGTGCGGGAGCCGATCGCGCCGTCGACGTTGAGATCGCCGGCCAGGCCGGCCGCTCCGAGCGCCGTCATGGTGGCGAAGGCATCGGGGGCGGCCTCCTCCCCCCAGTAGAGGGTGGGCAGGAGCCCGGTGACCTCGGCGGCGTGGCGCACGAGATCGAGCTCGTAGGTCGGTCCGATGTGGGGGGCGGCCGCTTCGTGGAAGCCGGCGATCCCGGCGGCGGCGTAGCTCTCCACCGCAGCCCGGGCGGCGACGAGACGCTGCTCTGCGCCGACCATCTCGCCCAGCGCCCGGCTGGCGGCGAGCCGGGCGTCGCGCTCGAGCCGGCCCTCGGGATCGAACCCCTCGCCCCGAGCGAGCTCCGGCGCCGCGGCGAGGAACGCCGGGGAGACCACACAGGAGTGGCAGTCCCGGCGCTCCAGCAGGACCATCCGTCCGGGCGCGGCGCGGTCGAGCTCCGCGGCGGTCGGCGGCCGGTGCTCGGGCCAGCTGTGCTCCTCCCAGCCGGTGCCGAGCAGGACGCCGGTCGGCTGGGCCGCTGCGAGGGCGGCCACGGCGGTGAGCGCCTCCTCCAGTGTCCGCGTGCCGCTCAGGTCGAGCCGGGTGAGCCCGAAGCCGGTGAGCACGGTGTGCACGTGCGCGTCGACGAACGCCGGCGCCACCAGCGCACCGTGCAGGTCCAGGACCGTCCCGTCGCCGTCGTAGGCAGCCGTCTCCGGGCCGGCGTAGCCGATGACGCCGTCCTCGATCACCACCAGATCGGCCGGAGCGCGGGTGCCGGTGTGGACGGTGCCGTGGCGCAGGAGCAGACGCATGGCTGCTCAGGCGCGCGCTTCGAAGAGGCGGCGTACGCCGGGCTCCGTGCGCAGCAGGTCGAGCGCGAGGTCGGCGTGGCCGGGCGTGTAGCCGTTGCCCACCAGCATCGTGACGTCGGCGGCCAGGCCCTCCGCGGTGAGTGCCGCCGCGCTGAACGACGTGGCCATGGAGAAGAACACCACCGTGCCGCCGTCCGCCGTGGCCAGGATCGCCCCACCCTCGCACCCGGGGACGTCGACGCACACCACCGTGACGTCGGCCGGCCCACCCGCCTCGGCGACCGCCCGCTGCAGTGCCAGGGCGTCGGTGGCGTCGGCGACCACGACCACGTCGGCGAGGGCGGCCTCGCGCAGCGACGCCGCCTCCGTGCTGGTCGGGACCACGCCGATGGTGCGGGCGGCTCCGGCGCGCCGCGCGGCCGCAAGACTCAGCGAGCCGGACTTGCCCCCGCCGCCGATCACACACACCGTGGCACCGGGGGTGACGGTGCGGGCGGTGAGCGCCGGGGCGCCGCACACATCCATGACCGCCAGGGCCAGCGGGTCGGGGAGGTCCTCGGGGAGCCGGGCGGCGATGCTGCGCCCGAAGAGCACGGCGTAGCCGGCGGCGGGCACCTGCTCGCTGGTCCCGTCCCACGTGCGCAACCCGTCGGTGAGGACGAGGGGCGTGAGCGTCAGCGAGACCAGCGTGGCGACCCGGTCCCCCACCGACAGCCCGAGGGGCGACTCCGGGCCGACCTCCTCGACCGTGCCGATCAGCATCCCGCCTGAGCCGGTCTCGGGGTTCTGCATCTTGCCGCGTGCGGCGACGATGTCGAGCACGGCCGCACGGATGCGCTCGGGGTCGCCGTCGTGGGTGTGCTGCAGCTGACGGAACGACGCAGCGTCGAGGTTCAGCCGCTCGACGGCGATCCGGATCTCGTCGGCGGCCAGCTCCGGTCGGGTGTCGAGCCGCCAGGCCTGCTGCGGCAACGCGCCCTGCGGGTCCAGCGATCGGTGCGTCCCCCACGGATCGGACGAAGATCGTCCGGCACGAACCGGGGACTGCGGGAGGACTTCCGGCGCGGCGTTGGACTGACCGTATGACATGCGCCTATCGTAGGACCGTGAGGCCCCCGTCACATAACCGGACATCCCCCGGCGCGTGACCGCTCCGCCACTCTCCAGCGAGGAGCTGCGATGACCGTCGACACCCCCGTCCGCGCCGGCAACACCGGCGGCCCCGACGACCCCGCGGCCGGACAGCCCTACGCGTACCGGCGTACTCCGCTCGTCGAGCCCGACTGGCGCCGCTTCCCCGGCTGGCGCGAGGTGACCCGTGAGGAGTGGGAGTCCGCCCAGTGGCAGCGCTCCCACTGCGTCAAGAACGTCCGGCAGCTGCGAGAGGTGCTCGGCGACCTCGTCGAGGACCGGTTCTACGACGACCTGGAGCGCGACCAGCTGCGGTTCGCCACGATGTCGATGCTGCTCCCGCCGCAGATGCTCAACACCATGGCCCCGCGGGTCGAGCCCGCGGGTCCCGGCTCGCTCACCGACGCCTTCTACGCCGACCCGGTGCGTCACTACATGCTCCAGGTGGCCTCGGACCGGCGGACCTACTGGCCGTCCCACCCGCACGCCAGCCGCGACTCCCTGCACGAGCACGACATGTGGGCGGCCGAGGGGCTCACGCACCGCTACCCCACCAAGGTGCTCGCCGAGCTGCTCTCCACCTGCCCTCAGTACTGCGGGCACTGCACGCGGATGGACCTCGTCGGCAACTCCACGCCGACGGTCGAGAAGCTGAAGTTCGGCCTGAAGCCGGCCGACCGGCTCGAGGGCATGCTCGCCTACCTGCGCCGGACCCCGCAGGTGCGCGACGTGGTGGTCAGCGGCGGCGACGTGGCGAACCTGCCGATCGCGCGGCTGGAGGACTTCCTCACCCGGTTGTTGGAGATCGAGAACATCCGAGACATCCGGCTGGCCAGCAAGGCCGTCATGGGCCTGCCCCAGCACTGGCTGCAGGACGACGTGCGCGCCGGCGTGGAGCGGGTCGCTCGGCTGGCCCGCGAGCGCGGGGTGAGCCTCGCGGTCCACACGCACGTGAACCACGCGAACTCCGTCACCCCGATCGTGGCGCGCGCCACCGCGGGACTGCTGGAGGCGGGCGTCCGCGACGTGCGCAACCAGGGCGTCCTCATGCACGGCGTCAACGCCGACAGCGACGCGCTCCTCGACCTCTGCTTCGCGCTCCTCGACGAGGCGCAGGTGATGCCGTACTACTTCTACATGTGCGACATGATCCCCGCCTCCGAGCACTGGCGGGTGTCGGTGGCCGAGGCACAGCGGCTGCAGCACGACATCATGGGCTACCTGCCGGGCTTCGCCACCCCCCGGATCGTCTGTGACGTGCCGTTCGTCGGCAAGCGGTGGGTGCACCAGCTGGAGAGCTACGACACCGAGCGCGGCATCTCGTACTGGTCGAAGAACTATCGCACCTCGCTCGAGACCGAGGCGGCCGAGGACGCCCTCGCGCGTCGCTACGAGTACTACGACCCGATCCACACCCTCCCCGAGTCCGGGCAGCGGTGGTGGGCCGAGCACGCCCCCGAGGCGACCCCGGGCGGCGCGCTGCGGATGATCTGAGCCGACGACCCGAGGGCATGCTCTGAGCCGGCGGAGGGCACCGGGGGGCCATGCCACGCCTGCGCAGGGTCTCCCCGCACGGGCCCGGCTTCACTCGGCGCCGTGCCGGGAAGGGCTTCGTCTACCTCGACGCCCGCGGCGAGCGGATCAGCGACCCCGACGTCGTCCGGCGGATCCGCGACCTGGTCATCCCTCCGGCCTGGAAGGACGTCTGGATCAGTCCCTATCCCCACGGGCACATCCAGGCGGTCGGCACCGACGACGCGGGACGGCGCCAGTACCTCTACCACCCTCAGTGGCGCGAGCAACGCGACCGGTTGAAGTTCGACCGGGTGCTGCAGGCTGCCAGCAAGCTGCCCGCGGCGCGACGCGCGATCGCCGCAGACCTCGCGTTGGAGGGGATGCCCCTGCGCCGCGCCAACGCCGCCGCCGTGCGGTTGCTCGACCTCGGCTACTTCCGGATCGGCAGCGACGTCTACGCCGACACCAACGGCTCCTTCGGCCTCACGACGCTGCAGCGCCGCCACGTCCGCAAGCGAGGCGGCAAGCTGGTGTTCCGGTTCGAGGGCAAGTCCGGCATCGAGCACACCATCGAGATCGACGACCCCCGGGTGCTCTTGGCGCTCGACACGATGCGACGCCGCCGGGGGGCCGGCGAGCGGCTGCTCTCCTACCGGGAGGGACGGGCCTGGCGAGATCTCGACTCCGCCACGGTCAACGGCTACCTGGGCGAGCTGCTCGGCGATCTCACAGCCAAGGACTTCCGCACCTGGCACGCGACGGTGATCGCCGCGGCGTCCCTGGCCGAGTCGCCCGAGCCCGGCGACACGAAGCGCTCCCGCCAGCGCGCGATGCGGACGGCCGTCGTGGAGGTCTCGGAGTTCCTCGGCAACACGCCGACGATCGCGAAGAACTCCTACATCGATCCCCGGATCTTCGAGCTCTACGAGGACGGCGTGACGATCGACCCCGCGGTGCTCGAGGGACATGCGTCGCCCGACGACCGCCAGGAAGCACTGGAACGCGCGGTCATCGATCTGCTCTCCTGATCCCATGACCGACTCGACCGATCTCCGCGCGGTGCTGCAGCGCTACCTCCAGGCCGAGCGGGACGGGCTGCTCGCGAAGCTCGACGGGCTGGGCGAGCGCGACCTCCGCCGCCCTCGCACGCCCACCGGCACGAGCCTGCTGGGCATCGTCAAGCACTGCCTGCACGTGGAGTACGGCTACTTCGGGCCCACCTTCGGACGCCTCTGGCCCACCCCCGGCGAGCTGCTGGACGACAGCGTCTTCGACGCCGATCCCCAGGCCGACTGGTACGCCACGGCGGAGGAGACCGCCGACGGCATCGTCGCCCTGTACCGGCGGGTGTGGGCGTTCGCCGACGCCACGCTCTCCTCGCTGCCTCCCGATGCGCGCGGTCGCGTGCCGTGGTGGGGTCCCGATGCCGGCGAGGTCACCCTCGCCCAGGTGGCCGTCCACGTCATCGACGACCTCGCCCGGCATGCCGGTCAGGCCGACATCCTGCGCGAGCAGATCGACGGCACCGTCGGCTGGCGGTCCCCCGGCGACAACCTTCCCGACGGTGTGGACTGGCCGCGCTACGTGGCGGGGCTGGAGGCTCTCGCCGACCGCTTCCCGGGCTGAGACGGTGGCACGCCTCAGCCGACCGGGCGGTTCTCGAACGGCGTCGACAGCACGATCGTCGTACGCGTCGAGACGTTGGCGACCGTGCGGATCCGAGCGAGCGTCTCCTCCAGGTCGGCCGGCGTCGCCACCCGCACCTTCAAGATGTAGGACTCCTCGCCCGCCACCGACCAGCACGACTCGATCTGGGCGAGCTCACGCAGTCGTTCCGGGTAGTCGTCGGGCTGGGCCATGTCGAAGGGCGTGATGGAGATGAACGCCGTCAGCGGCAGCCCGGCCGCCGCGTGGTCGATCGTGGCTCCGTATCCGGTGATCAGCCCCCGCTGCTCCAGCCGCTTCACCCGCTGGTGCACCGCGGACGTGGACAGGCCGGTGGCCTTGCCGAGGTCGGTGTAGGACATCCGTCCGTCCGCCGCCAGCAGCCGGAGGATCTCCCGGTCCGTCTTCTCCATCCGCGCACTGTAGTGCCGCCAGGGGGCGTGCCCTAGGGTCGCCTGCGTGCCGACCGACCAGCGGCTGATGCTGCTCGACACCGCCTCGTTGTACTTCCGCGCCTACTTCGGGGTGCCGGACACGCTCACGGCACCCGACGGCACGCCGGTCAACGCCGTGCGTGGCCTGCTCGACTTCATCGCACGGCTGGTCGCCGACTACTCCCCCACCCACCTGGCCTGCTGCTGGGACGAGGACTGGCGCCCCCAGTGGCGGGTCGACCTGCTGCCCACCTACAAGGCGCACCGGGTGGTCGCGGAGGTCGCCGACCGGCCCGACGCGGAGGAGGTTCCCGACCCGCTCGCGGTGCAGGTGCCGGTGATCCTCGACGTCCTGGCGGCCCTGGGCATCGCCGTCGTCGGCGCTCCGGCGATGGAGGCCGACGACGTCATCGGCACGCTGGCCACCGGCGCCGGCATGCCCGTCGACATCGTCACCGGCGACCGAGACCTGTTCCAGCTCGTCGACGACGCCGCCGGCGTCCGGGTGCTCTACACCGCCCGGGGCGTCGGGAAGCACGAGCAGGTCACCGACGAGACGGTGGTCGCCAAGTACGGCGTGCTGCCGTGCCAGTACGCCGACTTCGCGACCCTGCGGGGCGACACGTCCGACGGCCTGCCCGGCGTGCCGGGGGTCGGCGACAAGACGGCGGCGGGCCTGCTGTTGCGGCACGGCGACCTGGAGGCGATCCTCGCCGCGGCGGCCGACCCCGGCTCGGAGATGGCGGCGGCCGCTCGCCGCAAGATCAACGACGCCCTGGACTACCTCGCCGTGGCGCCCCGGGTGGTCGGGGTGGTGCGCGACCTGGACCTCGGCGCGCCCGACCTCGCCCTGCCCCGGACGCCGGCCGATCCCGAAGCGCTGGCGGCGCTCGCCGAACGGTGGGGGCTGGGCGGCTCGGTCACCCGCGTGCTCGAGGCGCTGGGTCAGTCGGCGACCGCGGAGGAGTAGGCCACCACGCCCCGGCGCAGGCGACCGGACGCCTCGCGGGCCACCGTCCGCAGGTCGCTGCTGCGGGCCGCGTCCGCGACCTGGTCCACGAGGTCGAGCAGCTGCTTCATCCACCGGACGAAATCCCCGGCCGGCAGTCCGGACGCGTCCAGCACCTCGTCGAGCTCGTCTCCCTGCGCCCACCGCCACGCCGCCCAGGAGAAGCCGAGGTCAGGCTCCCGCAGCTGCTCGAGCCGGTGGTCCTTCTCTAGGCGGTCGAGCTCGCCCCACAGCGACACCAGCCGGCCGAGGACCTCTCGCACGCGGCCGCTGGGCACGCGCGGCGGTGCGTCGTCGGGACGGCGCGCCTCGTAGACCACCGCGGCGAGCACGGCCGCGAGGCCGCTGGCGTCCAGGCCGTCGAGGAGACCCTCGCGCAGCGCCTCGGCCACCAGCAGGTCCATCTCGTGATAGATCCGCATGAGGACGCGCCCTCGCTCCGTCACCTGGCGGCCGCCCTCGTCGAGGTACCCGAGCGCCTCGAGCACCTCGCACACGCGGTCGAACCGGCGCGCGATCGTGTTCGTCCGCTGCTCGATCCGGCGGCGCAGCGTGGCGGCATCGCGGTCCAGCTTGAACCAGCGCTCGGCCCACCGGGCGTGGTCCTCGCGGTCGGGACACCGATGACACGAGTGGTCCCGGAGCGCCGCCCGCAGCTGGGCCACCCGGGGGTCCTCCCCCGCTGCCGTCCGGGCCCGCCGCGACGGCGGCAGGTCGAGGTCGTGGGTGCGGTGCCGCAGCGTCATCGCCAGGTCGCGCCGGGACTGCGCGTTGCGAGCGTTGAAGCCCTTGGGGACGCGGATCCGCAGGACGGCCGCCACCGGCGTCGGGAAGTCGGTGAGACTCAGCCGGCGCGCGTGCCGATCCGCGGTCAACACGAAGGGTCGCGGACCGTCCCGGTCGTCCAGCCCCGGATCGAGGACGACGGCGAGGCCGGCGTACCGCCCCGACGGCACCTCGACGACGTCGCCGGGACGCAGTGCCTGCAGCGACGCCACCACCTCCGCGCGCTGGTCGGCGCGGCGGCTGCGGGAGACGTTGCGCTCGGCGTCCTTCAGCTGCTGGCGCAGCCCGGCGTACTCCATGAAGTCGCCGCGGTCGCACCGAGCGGCCGCGGCGTACCCGGCCAGCGCCTCGTCCGCCTTCCGCAGCTGGCGCGCGAGTCCGACCACCGCCTTGTCCGCCTGGAACTGGGCGAAGGAGGACTCCAACAGCTCCCGTGCGGTGTCGCGCCCGACCTGGTGGACCAGGTTGACCGCCATGTTGTACGACGGCCGGAAGGACGACCGGAGCGGGTAGGTCCGCGTCGAGGCGAGGCCCGCCACCGCCTTCGGGTCGAGCCCCGGCTGCCAGAGCACGACCGCGTGGCCCTCGATGTCGATGCCCCGCCGGCCGGCACGTCCGGTGAGCTGGGTGTACTCGCCCGGCGTGATGTCGGCGTGCACCTCGCCGTTCCACTTCGAGAGCTTCTCCAGCACCACCGAACGGGCCGGCATGTTGATCCCCAGCGCGAGCGTCTCGGTGGCGAAGACGACCTTGCACAGGCCCTGCTGGAAGAGATCCTCCACGCACTCCTTGAAGGTCGGCAGCATCCCGGCGTGGTGGGCGGCGATCCCTCGGGTGAGGCCGTCGAGGAAGTCGTGATAGCCGAGGACGTGCAGGTCCTCCTCGGGGAGGTGGGCGCAGCGCTCCTCGACGAAGGCGTGGATCGTGTCCCGCTCGGGCGGCGTGGTCAGCCGCAGACGAGCGTTGAGGCACTGCTGCACCGCCGCGTCGCAGCCCGCTCGGCTGAAGAGGAAGAAGATCGCCGGGAGCATCCCCGCGCGGTCGAGCTGCTCGACCACCTCCGAGCGCGACGGGATCCAGACCCGCCTCCCGTTGCCGACGGGGCGGCCGCGGTCGCGGCCCTGCGCTCGACTCTGGCCGCGAGGCGTACGCCGGTCCCGGACCCGGCTGCTCGCCCAGTCGTCGCGGGCGACACGGAGCAGTTGCGGGTTCACCTGGGCGGCACGCGCATCGGCGTCGTCGTTGGCGGGGTCGTGGGGGCGGTCGTCGGCGAACAGGTCGAACAT
>JBQCCW010000351.1:0-25187 GCA_051961835.1 Marmoricola sp.
GATGGCACGGATGTTCAGCCGGTTGACCGAGAACCACACCAAGCGCATGGAGCAGCTCGGCCTGGCCTCCTGAGGGCGCCCGGCACGGCGACGGGGCCCCGCCCACTGGTCGGGGCCCCGTCGCTCGATCCAGCCTCAGACCGCTCGATCCAGCCTCAGACGCGGTGCGCGGACCGGCCGGTCACGCTCGAGGCGATCATCACGAGGATCGCCGCGACCACGACCTGCCAGACGTGCCGCCACCAGTCGATGCCGCTGGTGCCGCCGTCGCCCCAGATGGCCTGGTAGATGTAGTTGCCGATCAAGATGCCGCCGATGCCGCACAGAATCGTCAGCCACAGCGGGATGTTGTCCTTGTCGCCGGGGGCGATCAGCTTGCCGAGCAAGCCGATGATGATGCCGCCGATGATCGTCCAGAGAATCAGGCTCAGCATGGTGGGTGCCGTCCCTTTCGGTGTCGATGCGGCCCTCCCCGGACCGCGTGCACCTCATCTGTCCCCCGAAAGGCGTCCCCGGAAACAAAAGCGCCGCGTGGCCTCAGGAGCGGAAGCCGACCTGACCGGCGACGGACGTCGCGATCTCGACGTACCCGAGCTTCTCGACGGGCACGACGACCCGTCGGCCCTTGCTGTCGCTGAGCGACAGGACGCCGGCGTCGGCGAGCGCGGTGCGCACCGCCTCCTCGACCTGGTCGGCGTCGAGCGTGGTGTCGATGCTGAGCTCGCGACTGGCGTTCTGGACGCCGATGCGGACCTCCATGGGAGCCTCCTGGGCTGGTGGGTTTCAGTCGGTGCGGGGGTAGCCGCCGATGCCTCGCCACGCGAGGCCGGCAACCAGTGCCGCGGCTTGGTGCTGGTCGATGCCGTTGCGCTCGAGCAGCTCCTCGTCGAGCCAGAACCGCGCGCTCACCTGGCCCATTCCGACCAGCGACACCGCGAGCAGCCGCGCCTGGGCGGCGGGCAGCTTGGTGTCGTCCTCGATGAGGGGAGCGATGAGCGCGGCGCACTCGCTGGTGACGCGGTCGATCCGCTCGCGCACCGCTGCCTCGTTGGTGAGGTCGCTCTCGAAGACCAGCCGGAAGCCGCCCTCGTCGCTGGCGACGTACTGGTAGAAGGCGGTCATCGTCGCGGCGACCCGCTGCTTGTTGTCGTCCGTCGACTCCAGCGCCTGTGCGCAGGCGCCGATCACCTGGTCGCAGGACTGGTCGAGCAGCGCGAGGTAGAGGTCGAGCTTGCCGGGGAAGTGCTGGTAGAGCACCGGCTTCGACACCCCGGCGCGATCGGCGATGTCGTCCATCGCGGCGGCGTGGTAGCCGTGGGCGACGAAGACCTCGAGGGCCGCGCCGAGCAGCTGGGTACGGCGTGCGCGGCGCGG
The DNA here is from genome assembly GCA_051961835.1 of Marmoricola sp. Classification (GTDB taxonomy): domain Bacteria; phylum Actinomycetota; class Actinomycetes; order Propionibacteriales; family Nocardioidaceae; genus Marmoricola. The sequence continues at coordinate 1,375 of JBQCCW010000351.1, forward strand.
GAGCCGTCCTCCACGGGGCTTCTGAGAGCCCTCGTCGAGAGCCTGGGCACGCGTGTCGACCACGGGCGTCACCCAACTGGCTCGCACCCCACGCGCCGCCGGGGTGGCGGGGTGAGGACCACCCTGTGAGGGCGGAGGGGCGGTGGCCTCGCCACCGCCCCGCCTAGCTCCGGCCTCAGGCGGCGTGGCGGCGCACCGCCCACGCGCCGCCGCCGAGAAGGGCGAGCCCGGCCAGGAGCAGCAGCAGGGCGTGCGCGGGTGCTCCGGTGTTCGGCAGGCTCCCCGCGGGTGCCTTCGGGCCGGCCGTCTGGGTGACCGGGCCGGCGGCCTGCGGCGCCGTGCTGCCGTTTCCGGCGAGGCCGTGGGTGCCCGGTGGGGCGCTCGTGACGACACAGGAGCCGTCCGCGGCCGGGGCGCTGCCGTCGGTGCACACGACCGGCGGGGTCACGCACACGCTGCCTTCCAGGTCACTGCCCGACGGGCACACGACCGGCGGCTCGGTCACCACGCACCCGCTGGTGCTCGGCGTGGTGCCGTCGGCGCACGTGGTCGGCGGAACGACGCAGAGGCCGTGGAGCTTCGTCGTGCCCGCGGGGCACGAGGTGGGCGGCTCGGTCACGACGCACGCGTTGTCCCGCGGTGCACTGCCGTCGGGGCACGTGACCGGCGGGCTGACGCAGAGGACGCCGACCTTGACGGTTCCCGGCGGGCAGGTCGTCGGGGGCACTGCGCAGCTGCCGTCGTTCTGCTTCGCCTGGCCGGTCGGGCAGGTCGTCGGGGGCACTGCGCAGCTGCCGTCGTTCTGCTTCACCTGACCCGGCGGGCAGGTGGGCGTCGAGGGCGGGACGTCCGGCGTGGTGCAGCCCGTGTGTGCGGGATTCGTCCGCCCGATGCCGTGGTTGCGGTCGCACTCGTAGCCGGCGTTGTGGTCGGTCCCGCCGGGGCGCTGCCCCTGCGGGTTCTTGTTGTCGGCCTTGCCGACGCAGCCGGCGCAGGGCTTGCCCTTCGCCTGGCCGTTGCCGTTGCCATTGCCGGACGCCTTGCCGTCCCGGGTCGAGCAGTAGGCGCCCCCGGGGCACTGGCCGTTGGCGCCGCCGGAGTTGCTGTCGGCGTTGCTGGTCGGCTGGGTCTGCGTGGCGTCACCGCTGGTGCCGGCGTTGCCGTTGCGGTGGTCGGGGCCGCGGCCGTTGGCGTGGCCGTTGCCCTGGCTGCCGCCGCTGTTGCCGTTCGGCTGAGGTGCGGCCGGGGCCGTCGTGACGCCCGAGAGGGCGACGCCGTCGGTGACCACCGTGCTGAGCGGCCCTGCGGGCGAGGTGTCGGGGCGCTTGCCGTTCCCGTTCCCGTTCCGGTTGTCGGCGTTTCCGTTGTTGGCGTTCGGGCTGTTGGCATGGCCGTTGCCGTTGCCGTTGCCGTTGCCGTTGCCGGGGCCGGGGCCGGCTGCGAGAGCCGGAGCCGCCATGCCGAGCACCAGCGCTACGAGCAGGACGGCGAGGGCGGCGGCGAGACCGCGGAGCCTGTCGCGATGGGCAGGCGAGTTCGAAGCGTGCATGCGTGTTCTCCAGTCATGGGGCTCCCTCCCCGTCCCGACGCCTCGTCCTTGGTGCTGCGGCGACGTCGCTGACGACGTCGTGTGCGTCCGGCTCGCGGAGACTGGTGTGCGCTCACCCCGGAGGGGATGGCGCCTTGCACGGTAGGTGCATCGGACAACGAGGAGGAGGGGGGCGCCGAGCTCGGCCTAGACCGCCGCAACCTCCAATCGCCAGGCATACAAGGGCAAAGACGGACAGAAGCGGCGCAAGACTTTCCGAGCGACGTACGCCCTCGGACCGCTCGTTCCCGACGACTCGGACACCCCGGACATCGTCCTTCCGTCAATTCGCTGTTCGGGCGCCATCGCCGCGGACTGGACCGCTTGCGCCGGATCGCCGTATGGGCGTGACCGGGCCGTCGCGGTGGCCCTTCAATGACGGTCAGAGCACCCGCTCGCCTCGGGAATGGGATCTCGGCTGAACCTTGGGGGACACCGCCGTGGCCACTGTCAACCGCGCCGGCCGGCGCCGCTCGACCATCAAGCGCGGCACCCGGCTCGCTATCGCGCTCACCGCGATCGGCGGCTTCCTGCTCTCCAGTGGCTTGGTGCTGCTGACCCAGGGCGGTGCGGCCGCCGCATCCGGCCACATCCCGGTGGGGTTGTGCCACGCCACCAGCTCGGACTCCAATCCCTTCACCTACCAGGTGGTGGACGCCAGTTCCTCGGGGGGGAACGGCCTGAATGGGCCGAACGGCCACCTGGCACACCGGAACGCGCCCAACAAGACGTGGAAGACCGCCGGATTCTTCCAGGGCGTCGGTCACCGTGCCGGCGATCCGAAGCGGGACCTGATCTCCGACTACACCGACGCTGCCGGCGTGTTCCACAAGCTCGACGGCACCATCACGGCCGCATCGTGTCAGGGCTCCTCGACCGGCCCCGTCGTGGTGACCGGCAACATCGTCATGGGGAAGCCGACGTGCCCGGACGGCGCGACGTCGTTCGCGACCACCGGCGACCACATCTCCTTCGTGCCTGCGTCGGGAACGACGAGTTCGGGCACGACTGTGACGTCGATCGGCACGACCGAGCCCGGCTACGTCTTCGCCGGCGGCGCGATCACTCAGACGTTCACCGACACAGCGCCGGCGTTCGATCCCGCCTCCTGCAATGCGGGGAACGGATTGACGGTGGTGACAGTCGACGTGACGTTCCACGACCCGACCTGTCAGTCGCCAGCAGGCACTTGGGAGCCTGTGGTGGATCCGGCGTACCCGCACGCCGTGTCGTTCTCGCGGACGAGCGGCTCGACGGCCGCCGGATCTCCGATCGAGATCACCGCGACGGCGGCGTCCGGGTACGCGTTCGATGCCAAAGGCACGACGACCAAGACGTTCACCTACATCTTCGGAACACTTCCGAACTGCGGCGCCAACCTGGTCCAGGTCACGCCCGAGGTGACGTTCACCGACCCCACGTGCCAGAGCACCGGAAGCTGGACGCCGGTGCAGCCGCAGGGACACCCGAACTCTGTGATCTACACGGTGACGGCGGGTTCGAGCGCCACCGGCGACTCCATCGAGATCACCGCGCAGGCAGCGCCGGGCTATGACTTCGACGGTGCGGGCAAGGTAAGCGAAATCTTCACGCACGCTTTCGACGCGGCGAGCAACTGCGGCGTCGTGAGCCCACCCGCGGTGGTGGCTCCGGCCGTGGACTTCGCCGAGCCGACGTGCTCGACTCCGGGTTCCTGGTCCTCGACTGCGCTCGACCACGTGACCTACTCGCCCAGCCCCAGTGGCACAGGGGCGGCCGGGACGACCGTAACGGTGACCGCGACGAGCGATGGAACCGTCGTGTTCAACGCTAGTGGCGACAAGACGAAGGACTTCTCGTACACCTTCGCCACGCCGACCGGCTGTAGCGGGGGAGTCACCTCGCCGCCGCAGGTGGTACGGACGACGGCGCCGACGTTCACCGACGCCACCTGCGCCGCTCCGGCGGCCACGGGGCTGACGCTGCCGGGGACCGCCGGCACGGCCAACGGCGGGGCAGTGGCGACCTCGGTCCTCAACGGGGTCACCTACACCGCCACCGGGTCGACCGACGTGGGCCACACGGTCGTGGTGAAGGCGGTGGCCGGCACCGACCAGGTGTTCGCCCCCGACACGACGACGACGTGGGCGCACACCTTCGCCGCGCCGACCGGCTGCAGCACCACGCTGCCCCCGACCCACCACGGCCACCAGGGCCAGCACGGGCACCACAGCGGTGGCGGCACGAGCGGGGAGCACACCGTGACGCAGGCGCCCCAGGCCGGCCACACCCCCTCGGGCACCGTCGTCCCGACCATGGTGGACGCCGGGCAGGTGGGCGTCGTGACGGCGCAGGCGCCGACGTCGGTGCTCGCGTCGCTGCGCGAGTACGGCGTCCTGCTGGTGATCGCCGGTGGCCTGCTCCTCCTCGGTGGCGGCTCCTGGTTGGGAACCGGTTCCTGGCTCGGACGGAGCCGGCGAGGTCGTGGCGCGCTCGGCTGATCGCTCCCGCACCGGGCCCGTCCGGCGCCACTCGGCGCCGGGCGGGCCCGTGGCCGCGCATGGGCGCCGGCGGTGGCCGGTCGCGCTGCTAGCGGTGCTCGGCGCGATGCTCCTGCCCTGGATCGTCGCGGTCCTCGCGGCCCCCAGGGTGCCCTCCCTCGAGCTCGCCATGTCGGGCCGCACCTCGACGATCGAGGTGGGCAGTGCTGACGACGACGCAGCGCTCGCGTCGATGTTCCTGGCCCCGAGTGCGGGCACCGCGCGGTCGGCACCGACGGCCGACCCGCAGCCCCGTGCCGTGGGAATCCCCCGCCGGGTGGTGGTCCCGACCCTCGGCGTCGATGCGCGGGTGGTGCCGATCAGTGGCGCCACCGGCACCCTGCTGCCACCCTCCGACGCTCGCACGATCGGTTGGTGGCGCGAGGGCCGCATGCCCGGCGCTGCCGTGGGTTCGGCCGTATTGACCGGCCACACCGTCCACACCGGTGGTGGCGCGTTCGACCAGCTCGGCCGGCTGCGATCCCGGGCGACCGTGCTGGTGCGCACCGACCGCGGATGGATCCGCTACGCGGTCACGAGCAGTGCGACGTACGACAAGGCGCGGCTGGCGCGTGATGCGGCGACGCTGTTCGCCCGCAGCGGTCCCGGTCGCCTCGTGCTCGTGACGTGCTCACGTTTCGACGGTCATGAGTACCTCGCGAACACCGTGGTGACCGCGGAGCCCCTGTCCGGATGACGGATGCGGCAGGCCACGGTCGCCGCAGCGGGGAACATGGAGCGACGGGTCCGTGTTGACCTGTCAACGATCGTGTTCCGAGCCTCGAGGAGCGTTGTGTCCCTGCCACCCCTGGTCGAGCCGGCCGACGAGCTGACCGTCGACGAGGTTCGTCGCTACAGCCGCCACCTGATCATCCCCGACGTGCGGATGGAGGGTCAGAAGCGCCTGAAGAACGCCAAGGTGCTCGTCATCGGTGCAGGCGGCCTCGGCAGCCCGGCCCTGCTGTACCTCGCCGCCGCCGGCGTCGGCACCCTCGGCATCATCGACTTCGACGAGGTCGACGAGTCCAACCTGCAGCGCCAGGTGATCCACGGGCAGTCCGACATCGGCCGCCCCAAGGCGGTCTCGGCCCGCGAGTCCGTCGCCGAGATCAACCCGCTGGTCGAGGTCGTCGTCCACGAGGAGCGCCTCGACAACGACAACGTCCTCGACGTCTTCGCCGGTTACGACCTCATCGTCGACGGCACCGACAACTTCGCCACGCGCTACATGGTCAACGACGCGGCGTACTTCTTGAAGAAGCCGTACATCTGGGGCTCGATCTACCGTTTCGACGGCCAGGCCAGCGTGTTCTGGCCGACCCTCGAGGGCGCGGACGCCCCCTGCTACCGCTGCCTCTACCCCGAGCCGCCGCCGCCGGGCATGGTGCCCAGCTGCGCCGAGGGCGGTGTGCTGGGCGTGCTGTGCGCGAGCATCGGCTCCATCCAGGTCAACGAGGCGATCAAGCTGCTCACCGGCATCGGGGAGCCCCTGGTCGGCAAGTTGATGATCTACGACGCCCTGGAGATGGAGTACCGCAAGCTCAAGGTCCGCAAGGACCCGAACTGTGCGCTATGCGGGGACCACCCGACGGTGACCGGTCTCATCGACTACGACAGCTTCTGCGGTGCGGTGTCGGACGAGGCGGCCGACGCTGCCGCGGACTCCACCATCTCGGTCGTCGAGCTGGAGCGGATGCTCAAGGAGCGCTCGGAAGGCGGCCCGGGAGCGCCCGATTTCGTCCTGGTCGACGTGCGCGAGCAGGGCGAGTGGGAGATCAACCGCATCCCCGGCTCGGTGCTGATCCCCAAGGGCGAGTTCCTCAACGGCAACGCGCTGGAGCAGATCCCGTCCACCGACTCCGGCACGCAGGTCGTGCTGCACTGCAAGTCCGGCGTGCGGTCCGCGGAGGTGCTGGCGATCCTCAAGGGCGCCGGGTACGGCGACGCTGTCCATGTCGGCGGCGGCGTGGCGGCGTGGGTCAACCAGATCGATCCCAGCCAGCCGTCGTACTGAGCCGTCCTGAGACGAAGCCCCGGCGGCCCTTCCGGTCGGCGGGGCTTCGTGGTTCCCTGACCCGCATGAGAACTCGGGTCCTCGCACTGTCCGCTGCGCTCCTCGCGTGCGCCTCCTTCTTCGCTCCGGCCGGCTCCGCCTCGGCCGCGCCGGTGTGGGCACCGGCCGCCACGGCTGCCATCCATCCGGGCACGATGATGTACACCGCGGGTGCCCAGTGCACCGCGAACTTCGTCTACACCGACGACGCCGGCGACGTCCTCGTCGGGTACGCCGCTCACTGCGCCGGCACCGGCTCCTCCACCGACACCGACGGCTGCAGCACCGACTCCCTGCCGCTCGGCACGCCGGTGGACTTCACCAACGACGGCAACCTGCTGTCGGAGGGGACGATCGTCGGCCACGGGACGCTCGTCTACAGCTCGTGGCTGACCGAGCACCAGCTCGGGACCACCGACGCCAACACCTGCGCCTACAACGACCTGGCGCTCGTCAAGGTCGATCCCGCCGATGTCGGCAAGGTGAACCCGTCGGTCCCGTTCTGGGGCGGCCCGACCGGCATCGACACCGACGGCACCGCTGCCGGCGACCGGGTGTGGACCTACGGCAACTCCAGCCTCCGTGCGGGTCTCAGCCCGCTGTCGCCGCACACCGGCATCAGCCTGGGGGACCAGGCGGCAGACGGCGGCTGGTCGCACCCGCTCTACACCCTCAGCCCCGGCATCCCCGGCGACTCGGGGTCTGGCTTCATGACCGCCGGCGGCAAGGCTGTCGGCGTCCTCTCCACGCTCGGCCTCGCCCCGCTGCCGGCCTCCAACAACATCGGGGACCTCAGCCGTGAGCTGGCGTTCGCCCAGGCTCACTCCGGCCTGACCGGGCTGCGACTGGTCAACGGGACCGAGCCGTTCGCTCCGCTGCTCTGAGACTCAGAGAATCACCTGAGAAAGCGCTGCAGGCGCGCCGCACCCCGTAGCCCGGGCGCGCCTGCAGCGTTGGAGTCTCCATGAGGCGCCTGCTGCTGCTCGTCCTGCTCATCACCACGGTGCTCGTCCCCGGTCCGACGGGCGGGGCGGACGCGGCCGCGAAGCCGATCGGTCCCGGTGTTCAGATCGTCGTCCACGGGGCGCAGTGCACGGGCAACTTCGTCTTCCGGCGCAAGGGACACCCGCACCAGGTCTTCGTCGGCATGGCTGCGCACTGTGTCGGCAAGGGCTCGGAGAGCGACACCGACGGCTGCAGCACGCCGTCGTACCCGCTGGGGACACCCGCCCAGTTCGTCGTCGGCGGGAACGCGGTCGACGGCGGGACCGTCGTCGGGACGGGCCGCGTCCGGTACAGCTCGTGGATCGCGATGCACCGTGCCGGCACGAGTGCCGCCGCGGTGTGTGCCTCCAACGACTTCGCGCTGGTGCAGGTCGACCGCAAGGACCTCGGGCGCGTCTCGCCCACCGTCCCGCAACTCGGTGGCCCGGTCGGCCTCGGCAAGGCGCTCCCGGCCGCGGGAAGCACTGTGTACACCCTCGGCAGCTCCTCCCTGCGTGGCACGACCGAGGCGAAGGCCGGCACGGTGTCGACCCGATCGCCGTGGACGATGACGGTGCGAACCGCCTCGCCGGGCGTCCCGGGCGACTCCGGCAGCGGGTTCCTCGACGCCACCGGGCATGCCGTCGGTGTGCTCTCGAGGCTCGACCTGTTCCCCGACGTGGGTGCCAACGGCGTCGGCTCGCTGCCGCTCGAGGTCGCCTTCGCCCGCAAGCACGGGGTGTCGGGTCTCCGGCTCGCGACCGGCGCCCCGTTCACGCCGCAGGCAGCGTCCGCAACGGCGGCGCCCGCGGGCGTGCTCGGCCTGCTCGGGCTCGGCTGACGACTCCGGGGTCGCACGTGGCGCGTCGTACCGTGGAGTGGTGGATGCCGAGGAGTACGTCGAGCGGGTGCTGAGCCTCGTCGAAGAGGTGCCACCAGGCCGGGTCACGACGTACGGGATCCTCGCCGAGGCCGTGGGCCAGGGCGGGCCGCGGCAGGTGGGACGGGTGCTCTCGCAGTCCGGGGGCGTCCCCTTCTGGCGGGTGGTCCGCGCCGACGGCTCCCTGCCGCCCTGCCACGACGCCCGTGCCGAGGAGGCCTATGCCGCCGAGCAGACGCCGCGGCGGCCCTCGGGCGCCATCGACATCCGGCGCGCGCTCTGGGTGCCGCCCGCAGTCCAGCGCTGAGCGGTCCGCTGCGCCGGACGCGGCCAGAACGCGCAACTCGCAGGGCCAGGACAGGCAACTCGCGCGGCCACAACCCGCAACTCGCGGGGAGGGGGGAGGGGGGTGTCGGTGGGGTGTGTTGAGGTAGGGCGGTGAGCGGGGGGCAGCGGGGGTCCGGGGAGGCCGGCGGGGTGCGGCACGTGCTGGTGCCGGCGGCGAGGCCGGCCGCCGTGCCGGTCCTCGACGAGCACCAGCGACGCGTCGTCGACCACCCCGGGGGGCCCCTGCTGGTGCTCGCCGGGCCGGGGACCGGCAAGACGACCACGCTGGTCGAGGCGATCGTCGACCGGGTGGAGCGGCGCGGCGCACCGGTCGACTCCGTGCTGGCGCTGACCTTCGGCCGGAAGGCGGCCGAGCAGCTGCGCGACCGGGTCACCGCTCGACTGGGGCGCACCACCACCGCCGCGACCGCGGCGACCTTCCACTCCTTCGCCTACGGGCTGGTGCGGGCCTACGCGCCCGCCGAGCTGTACGCCGGCCCGCTGCGCCTGCTCTCGGCTCCGGAGCAGGACGTCGTGCTGCGCGAGCTGCTGCGCGACACGCCGGAGTCGGTCCGCTGGCCGGAGTCCCTGCGCCGCGCCCGCGACACCCGCGGCTTCGCCCGCGAGGTCCACGACGTGCTGGCGCGCGCCCGTGAGAAGGGCCTCGATCCCGCGGGACTGCAGGCTCTGGGGGAGGACCACGACCTGCCGGAGCTCGTGGCGGCCGGGCTCTTCCTCGACCAGTACCTCACGATCCTCGACGATCAGGGCGCCACCGACTACGCCGACCTCGTCCGCCGGGCGGTGATCGAGGCCGAGGCGCACCGGGAGGAGCTGCGCGCGCGCTTCACCCACGTCTTCGTCGACGAATACCAGGACACCGACCCCGGCCAGGTCGCGCTGTTGCGGGCGCTCGCCGGCGACGGGCGCGACCTCACGGTCGTCGGCGACCCGCACCAGTCCATCTACGCCTTCCGGGGCGCCGAGGTGCGCGGCATCCTGGACTTTCCGGCGGCGTTCCCGCGCGCCGACGGCACCCGGGCCGACGTGGTCGCGCTGCGCCACACCCGGCGGTTCGGCATCCGCGTCTCGGCCGCCGCCCAACGGGTGGCGACCCGGCTGCCGCTGTGGGGCAGCATCGACCCGGCCGCCCGCGCCGCGTTCCTGGCCCCCGAGGTCGACCCCGGACGCCAGGGCCGCGTCGAGGTGCTCACCTTCGACAGCGAGCGGGCCGAGAGCGAGCACCTCGCCGACCTGCTGCGCCGCGCGCACCTCGAGGACGGCGTCGCCTGGCACGACATGGTCGTGCTGGTGCGCTCGGGCCGCGGCCAGCTGCCCGGACTGCGCCGCGCGCTCGTGGCCGCCGGGGTCCCGGTCGAGGTCGCCGGCGACGAGCTGCCGCTGGTGCTGGACCCGGCCGTCGCCCCACTGCTCGAGGGCCTCCGCGCCGCGCTGAACCTCGCCAACGACGATCCCGAGCACCCCGAGTACGTCGACGCCGCCCGCGCCGAGGCCCTGCTCCACGGTCCCCTCTGCGGCCTCCACGCGGGCGCCGTCCGTCGGCTCGCCCGGCAGCTGCGCGCGCGGGACCGCGAGCGGGTGGAGGTCGAGGGCGGCGCCCCGGCCCCGTCCCGAATGCTGCTCCGGCGGGCGGTGCTGGAGCCCGGCTTCGTGGAGGGACTCGGCGGCCCGGACGCGGCCGCCGTCGCCCGCCTCAACCGGTTGCTGGTGACCGCGGCCCAGACCGCGGGGACCGCCGAGGAGGCGCTGTGGGCGCTGTGGTCGGGCACGCCCTGGCCCGACCGCCTCCGTCGCGCGGCGGCGTCCGGCGGAGCGGCCGCCCGCCGGGCGCACCGGGACCTCGACGCGGTCGTGGCGCTGTTCGAGGCCGCGGCGCGCGCGGAGGGCCGGCGCGACCACCAGGGCGTGCGCCCCTTCCTCGCCACGTTGCTCGCCCAGCGCATCCCCGCGGACACCCTCGCCGAGCAGGGCGTGCGCGGCTCCGCCGTACGCCTGCTCACCGCGCACCGCAGCAAGGGCCTGGAATGGCGGCTGGTCGCCGTCGCCCACGTGCAGGACCAGGCGTGGCCCGACCTCCGTCGCAGGTCCTCCCTGCTCGGCGCCGACCGGATCGGCACCCACGAGCTGCTGCCCCCGGTCACCGCCACCGCGTTGCTCGCCGAGGAGCGGCGGCTGTTCTACGTCGCCTGCACGCGCGCCCGGGAGCGCCTCGTCGTCACCGCGGTCGCCGCGAGCGACGAGGAGGGGGAGCAGCCCTCCCGCTTCCTCGACGAGCTCGGGGTCGACGTGCGCCACGTCCGCGGCCGTCCGCCGCGGCCGCTGTCGATGGCCGGGCTCGTCGCCGACCTGCGCGCCGTGCTCTGCGACCCCGCCCGGTCGCCGGCCCTGCGCGAGGCCGCCGCGAGGCGGCTCGCCCGGCTGGCCGCCCTGCGCGCCGGCGACCGCGACCGGCTGCTCGTCCCTGCCGCCGACCCCTCGACCTGGTGGGGCACCCGGTCCGCGACCGCCGCGGTGGAGCCCCTGCGCGCCGTCGACCGGCCCGTGCCGATCTCGGCGAGCGTCCTCGCCGGCGTCCTGCGCTGTCCGCTGCAATGGTTCCTCGAGCGTGAGGCGGGCGGCGTCCAGAGGTCCCACCAGGCAGCGAACATCGGCACGCTGGTGCACACCCTGGCCGACCGGGTCGCCAAAGGCGAGATCGTCGCGGGCCCCGACGACGTCGACCTGCTGATGGCCGAGGTCGACAAGGTCTGGGACCGCCTGGAGTTCCGCACGCCCTGGTCCCGGGCGCGGGAGCACGACCGGGTGAGGGCCGCGCTGCACCGGTTCCTGCGCTGGCACCACGCCGACCTTGGCGCCGAGGGGCCGGGGCGCACCCTCCTTGCCACCGAGCGGCACTTCGACACCGTCGTCACGCTCCCCGGGGGCGAGCAGGTCCGCCTCACCGGGTACGCCGACCGCCTCGAGCTCGACCACGAGGGCCGCGTCGTCGTGGTCGACCTCAAGACCGGCCGGCGCCCGCCGAGCGGTGCCGACGTCCGGCGCGACCCCCAGCTGGCGCTCTACCAGCTGGCCGTCGACAGCGACGCGCTCGACGAGCTCGTGCCGGCGGCGACCGCGGGCGGTGCGGAGCTGGTCCAGCTCGGCGACCAGGACCTCGCCAAGCCGTTCGCCGTGCAGGTGCAACCGGCGCCGTCCCCCGACGGCGAGGAACGTGCGGACCTGCTCGACCGGCTCGCCGAGACCGCCACGCTGCTGCGCACCGAGTCGTTCCCGGCCATGCCGGGGCGACACTGCGAGGGGTGTCCCTTCCGGGTGGTGTGCCCGGTGCACAGCGCCGGTGCGGTGGTCGACCGGTGAGGCGCCTGGACAGCCCCGAGGCGCTCCAGCGCGCCATGGGGGCCGCCTTCCCGCCGAGCCCCCAGCAGTGGGAGGCGATCACCGCGCCGCTGGAGCCGGCGGTCGTCGTCGCCGGTGCCGGGTCGGGCAAGACCACCCTGATGGCGGCGCGAGTGGTCTACCTCGTGCTCACCGGCCAGGTGCGCCCCGAGCAGGTGCTCGGTCTGACCTTCACGACGAAGGCGGCCAGCGAGCTGCGCGTGCGGATCCGCGCCGCATTGCAGGCCGCGGGAGCGCTTCCCCAGGCCCGGCCCGGCGACGACGCGGAGGAGGTGCTCGAGCCCACCGTGGCGACATACCACTCCTATGCCGCGCACCTGCTCGAGGAGCACGGCCTGCGGATCGGCCACGAGCCCGACACCCGCGTGATCACCGACGCCTCTCGGTTCCAGCTCGGCGCTCGGGCGGTGGAGCGGCACACCGGCGAGGTCCGACTGCTCACCGACCACCCCGCGACCGCCGTGCAGAACCTGCTCGCTCTCGACGGCGCGATGAACGAGCACCTCGTCGACCTCGACGAGGTCGCCCGGTTCGACGCCCGCCAACGTCCCGCCTTCGTCGCCGCACTGGCTGCGGAGCAGGCCGGGAAGGGGCGCACCACGTGGTGCCGCCCGGTCGAGGCCGCGATCTCGGCGCTGGACCGGCGCACCGAGCTGCTCGGCCTCGTCCGCACCTACCGCGCCCTGAAGTCCGACCTCGGCCTGATGGACTTCGCCGACCAGATCGCGTGGGGCGCTCGGCTCGTCGAGGAGCAGCCGGTCGTCGGCGAGATCGAGCGGGACCGGTTCCGCGTGGTGCTGCTCGACGAGTACCAGGACACCTCGGTCGCCCAGGCTCGGATGCTCGCGGCGCTGTTCTCGGGGCCCACCCCCGCCCAGGGCCGGGGCCATGCCGTCACCGCGGTCGGGGACCCGAACCAGGCCATCTACGGCTGGCGCGGGGCGTCGGTGTCCAACATCCTCGGCTTCGCCGCCAGCTTCCCGCGGGCCGACCCGGCCGCGCCGGTCCGGGTGCTGCCGCTCACGGTCAACCGCCGCTCCGACCGGGCGATCCTCCGCGTCGCCAATGCGCTCGCGGCCCCGCTCTACGACGCCCTTCCGGAGGTCCGGCCTCTCGTCGCCCCCGAGGACGCCGCCGAGGGCGAGATCGGCGCGGAGGTCTTCGAGACCCGGGAGGACGAGCTCGGGTGGCTCGCGGAGGCCGTCGAGGCGGCGCACCGCCCCGAGGAGGAGGTGACTTGGGCCGACATCGGCGTGCTGGTCCGTGACAACGCCTCCGCCGAAGCCTGCTTCGACGCGCTCACGGCGCGCGGCGTACCGGTGGAGATCGTGGGACTCTCCGGCCTCGTCCGGCTGCCGGAGGTCGCCGAGGTGATCGCCACGTTGACGCTCCTGCACGACGTCACCGACAACACCGCGCTGCTGACGCTGCTGACCAGCGCTCGCTGGGCGATCGGTCCGCGCGACCTGCGCCTCCTCGCGCGCCGCGCCGAGGAGCTCGGTGGTGGGGGCGGCCGCCGCTCGGAGGAGCCCGAGCTCGGGGCTGCTCTGCGCGCGGTGGTCGAGGGCGTCGATCCCGCCGAGCTGCCGGCGCTGAGCGACGCGCTGGAGGATCCGGGCGAGGCGGCCTACTCCACCGCGGCGCGGGAGCGGTTCGCGCTGCTCGCCGAGGAGCTGCGCAGCTTGCGCCACACCGCCGGCGAGCCCGTGCTCGACGTCGTGCGCCGCATCGTCGACGTGACGGGCGTGGACGTGGAGCTCGCCTCGACGCCCGGCCCGGCTGCCGCTGCCCGCCGGGACAACCTCGACCTGTTCCTCCGGGCGGTGTCGGACTTCCAGGCCCTCGACGGCGACGTCTCCCTTACCGCCCTTCTCGCCTGGCTCACGGCCGTCGACGAGGAGGGCAACGGACTGGAGGTCGCGACGCCGACCGAGGCGGACTCGGTGAAGCTGCTCACCGTGCACCGGGCCAAGGGGCTGGAGTGGCACACGGTGTTCCTCGTCGGCGTCTGCCACGACCGGTTCCCCTCCACCCAGTCGCGCGCGCTGTGGACCTCCTCGCCCGCGGTGCTGCCGGCGCCGCTGCGGGGCGACGCGGCGGACCTGCCTCAGCTGGAGGGCTCCGATAAGCCGGCCCTGGACGCCTACCGCGCCGCCACCCGGGAGCACGAGGCCACCGAGGAGCGCCGCCTCGGCTACGTCGCCTTCACCCGGGCGGCGCACCGCCTGGTCGTGACCTCGCACTGCTGGGGTGATCGGGTGCGCCCGCTGGGACCCTCGGCGTTCCAGGAGGTGGTCCGCGACGACCTGGTGGCCGGCGGGGCCGAGGTGGCCTGGCGTGACCGCCCGGGCAAGGACGACCCCCGCCCGGTCGCCGACATCACCGCCGTGCCGTGGCCACCGACGGGGATCGGCGCCGAGGCGGCGCGCCGACGCGAGGGCGCGGCCCGCGTGCGGGCTGCCGACCCGGCCGGCATCGACGAGGGGCTCGACGTCCTCGACGCCGCGCGGGTTCAGGACTGGGACGACGAGATCGACCGCCTGGTCGCGGAGGCCCGCCGCGCCTCCGCTCCGGTGGTCGCCGTCCCCGTGCCCGGGACCCTGAGCGCCACCGCGCTCGCCCGACTGCACGAGGATCCGGAGGGATTCGCCGCCGAGCTCGCGCGGCCGATGCCGCGACCGCCGTCGCCCGCGGCGCGCTTCGGCACCCGGTTCCACGCCTGGGTCGAGGCCCGGTTCGGCCAACAGCTGCTGTGGGACGTCGACGACCTGCCCGGGCGCGGCGACGAGGGGATCGAGGACGACGAGGAGCTGCGGGCCGTGGTCGCCGCCTTCGAGCGCGGTCCGTTCGCCGACCGCGTGCCCTGCGCGGTGGAGGCCGGGTTCTCCCTCGTGCTCGCGGGGCAGGTGGTGCGGGGCCGCATCGACGCGGTGTACGACGAGCCGCCGGGTCCCGAGGGCGCCCGCTATCTCGTCGTGGACTGGAAGACCGGCGCGCGGGAGACGACCGATCCTCTGCAGCTCGCCGTCTACCGGCAGGCCTGGGCCGAGCTCGCCGGCGTGCCGGTCAGCAGTGTGCGCGCGGTCTTCCACCACGTCCGCACCGGTGAGACCGTCGAGCCGCCGGCACTTCCGGGCCGCGACGGCCTGGAGGCGCTGTTCGGGAGCGCGGACGGGGCGGACGGGGCGGACTGAGCGGCGACGCTCAGCTGCCCACCTCGACCCGACCGGCGAGGCGCTGCCACCACCGGGGCGCCACGAGGAACGCCTCGGCCCGCAGCGCGGCCGTGCCGACGCGCGGCAGATCGCCGGCACTGCGGAAGAGCACGAACCGGGGAACCCACTCCGGCTGGTACTTCGCGTTGGCCCGGGAGAGCGTCTCGATCTGCCAGAAGCGGGAGGCCGCCAACAGCACCGAGCGCCACAGTCGCAACGCCGGCCCGGCACCGAGCCGCTCGCCGCGGGCGAACACGTTGCGGAACACCGCGAAGTTCAAGGAGAACCGGTGCACCCCGAGCTCGGGGCACGCCTCCCACAGCGCGGTGACCATGTGCTCGACGATGCCGTTCTCGGTGCCCCGGTCGCGGCGCATCAGGTCCAGGGAGAGCCCGTCCTCGCCCCACGGCACCAGGTTGAGGAGTCCCCGCAGCTGGCCCCCGCCGTCACGGCACAGCACCACCACGGCGTCGCCGTCCCGCTCGTCGACGAAGCGGCCCAGCGCCATCGAGAAGCCGCGCTCGACGTCGCCGTCGCGCCACTCGTCGGCCTTGGTCCGGATCAGGGCACGCTCCTCGTCGTCGAGGTCGCGCACCCGCTGGCAGGTGACCGAGAGGCCGGCGCGGGTGCACCGGGACACGGCCTGCCGCACCACCCGCATGCTGCGTCCCTCGAGGCTGAACTCGCCCACGTGCACGACCGCCTCGTCGCCCAGCTCCAAGGCGTCGAGGCCGGCGCGGTGGTAGGCGGTCGCCGCCGCCTCGCTGGCGCCCAGGACGGCCGGGACCCAGCCGAAGGACCGGGCCTCCTCCAGCCACGCCTCGATCGCGCCCGGCCACGCCTCCGGGTCCCCGAGCGGGTCCCCGGCAGCCAGGGACACCGAGCCGACGACGCGGTAGGACACAGCGGCCTTGCCGGTCCGGCTGAAGATCACCGAGCGGTCCTCCCGGGTGGCGAAGTAGGACAGCGAGTCGACCCGTCCCCAGCGCTCGAGCAGCACGCCGACCGCGGCTGCCTCCTCCGGCGACATCGGGTGCGGACCATCGGCCGGTTGCAGGGCCAGCACGAGCAGCGGGATCAACAACGAGGCGCCCAGCACGACCAGGCCGATGGCGGCGTGGTCGGCGTCGGTGCGGTCGAGGAAGTGCACCGGCCCCGGGATGCCCACCAGGCCCAGGAAGGCCTGCTCGATGCGCTGTGCCGTTGTCGTGGAGGCGGCCTGCCCGTCCGCGTCGATGCCGATCCAGGCCCAGCCCAGGGCCGTCGCGACGATCGGTCCGACGATCAGCACGGTCAGCACGCGCGTCAGGGAGCGCGGGTCGGGCCGTGCGGTGAAGTGGCTCCGCGAGGAGAGGAGCAGCACGAGCAGCGCCAGCGACAGCACCGCCTCCTCCACGTCGAGGCCCTTGACGAGGTGGAGGGCGGCGGTGATGGCGGTGATGACCGTGGCGAGCGCCCAAGCCCGGAACTTCGCGCGTCGGAGCCCCCGCGACAGGAGCACGAGCAGCACGCCGGTCGCCAGCGCACCGGTGGTGGCCGCGGCGGGGAACGTCGCCGGCAGCACGTCGGTCACCACGTGCAGTCGTGCGCGCATCGGCGGCAGCAGCGCGCTGACGATCGTCACCAGGCCGAGGAACGCCACGATGCGACCGACCCATGACGGCTCCTGGAGCCGCTGCCACAGTGCTTTCCCCACGACGCGTCAGCATGGCGGATCCGCCTGTCCGCTACGTGACCGGCGCCCGGTGACCGCTGGCTAGTGTCGAGACATGGCTCACGACCGGTACGCCGAGCGGCGTCACGACACCGACTGGCTCGAGCGGACCTGGGCGGACCCGCGGACCCGCGTGCTGCCGCTGGCCGGGACCCGGCTGCCGGTGCGGGACGGGGCGCCGGCGTGGGGAGTCGCGGTGGACGCTCCCGACGGCGTGCGGGTGCTGCTGGGCGTGGACGAGGACGAGCGGGCGACCTTCGCCGTGGTCGGGGCGCCGGAGCTCGCGGTCGACGAGAGCTGGGCGGGCCTGCGTCAGGTGGCCGCGGCGGTGAGCGCCGAGGAGCTGGCGTACCTGATGCACGCGATCGGACTGGCCGAGTGGCATGCCGCGACCCGGCACTGCCCTCGGTGCGGCACCCGCCTCGAGCCGGCGCAGGCCGGCCACGTGCTGCACTGCCCGGGCTGCGGGCGCGACCAGTTCCCGCGGACCGATCCCGCGGTGATCATGATCGTCACCGACGACGAGGACCGTGCCCTGCTGGGCCGCCAGCCGACCTGGCCGACCGGCCGGTGGTCCACGCTGGCCGGGTTCGTCGAGCCGGGGGAGTCGCTGGAGGACGCCGTCCGCCGCGAGGTTCGTGAGGAGACGGGCGTCCGGGTGGGCGCCGTGGAATACGTCGCGTCCCAGCCCTGGCCGTTGCCGGCCTCGCTCATGCTCGGCTTCCGCGCCCGTGCCACCTCGAACGAGATCACCGTCGACGGCACCGAGATCGAGGAGGCGCGGTGGTTCAGTCGCGCCGAGGCTCGCGCCGCCGCGGAGGACGGGACGCTGGTGATCCCGCCCGGCATCTCCATCTCGCGCAGCCTCATCACCGGCTGGTACGGCGAGGAGCTGCCCGGCAGCTGGACCTGAGCCGCCCGAGCGTCAGGCCAGCTCGGCCAGCTTCTCCTGCACCTGCCGCAGCGAGGGGTTGGTCTGCGCGGTGCCATCGGCATAGACGAGCGTCGGCACGGTCTGGTTGCCGTTGTTGACCTTCATCACGAGGTCGGCCGCACTCGGGTCCTGCTCGATGTCGACGACCTCGTAGGCGATGCCCTCGCGGTCCATCTGGCTCTTCAGCCGGTGGCAGTAGCCGCACCACGGGGTGCTGTACATCGTCACTGCTGCCGCTGTCTCCATGCGGTGTCGCTCCTCGCGCCTAGGGTGTCTGCGGGGCCTGAGTCGGCCCTGTCTCTCGCTCTGCAGAACACCGACGACGTGAGGATGCTTCCCGTGCCCGCCCCCGCTCCGGCTCCCGCTCCGGCCCCGCCCTCCGCGGCGGCTCTCCTCGACGCCCCCGACCCGGAGCAGCGCGCGGTGGCCGAGGCGCTGCGGGGGCCGGTCCGGGTCCTCGCCGGCGCCGGCACCGGGAAGACCCGGGCGATCACCCACCGGATCGCCTACGGCGTCGCGACCGGCGTGTACGCCCCGACCGAGGTGCTGGCCGTCACCTTCACCACCCGGGCGGCCGGGGAGATGCGCACCCGGCTGCGCGACCTCGGCGCCGGCGGTGTCCAGGCGCGCACGTTCCACTCGGCCGCGCTGCGCCAGCTGCGGTTCTTCTGGCCCCGGGTCCACGGCGTCGAGCTCCCGCAGCTGACCGAGACCAAGCTGCCGCTCGTGGGAGCGGCGGCGCGACGGCTGGGGCTCCCCACCGATCAGGCGCGGTTGCGCGACCTGGCCTCGGAGATCGAGTGGGCCAAGG
The DNA here is from genome assembly GCA_051961835.1 of Marmoricola sp. Taxonomy (GTDB): domain Bacteria; phylum Actinomycetota; class Actinomycetes; order Propionibacteriales; family Nocardioidaceae; genus Marmoricola. The sequence goes on from JBQCCW010000351.1 coordinate 19,817, forward strand.
TGAGCAACGTCCGCCCCGACGAGTACGCCCGGCTGGCCCGGAAGGCGCGCCGGGAGGTGTCCGGGATCGAGGCGCGCGCGGTCGGCGACGTCTTCGCCGGCTACGAGGAGGCCAAGCGCGCGCAGGGCCGGATGGACATGGAGGACGTGCTCCTGCTCACCGCCGCACTGCTCGCCGAGGACGAGCGCGTCGCCGCGGAGGTCCGCCGGCAGTACCGCTGGTTCGTCGTCGACGAGTTCCAAGACGTCAGCCCGCTCCAGGCAGCCCTCCTCGACCTGTGGCTGGGCGGTCGCGACGAGATCTGCGTCGTCGGGGACCCGGCACAGACCATCTACTCCTTCGCCGGCGCCCGCTCCTCCTACCTGACGGGCTTCGCCGCCGCCCACCCCGGAGCGACCTGCGTCGAGCTGGTGCGCAACTACCGCTCGACGCCGCAGGTCGTCGCGGCCGCGAACGCGCTGCTGCGCGGGAGCAGGACCACCGGGGTGTCGCTGCGCGCCCAGCGTCCGGCCGGGCCCGAGCCGGTGTGGCGCGAGCTGCCCGACGAGGTCGCCGAGGCCGATGCCGTCGCCCGCGAGGTCCAGCGGCTTCAGGCGGCCGGGGTGCCGCTGCGTGAGATGGCGGTGCTGTTCCGCATCAACGCCCAGTCCGAGGCGTTCGAGGAGGCGCTCGCCGCCCGCGGCGTGCCCTACGTCGTGCGCGGCGCCGCACGGTTCTTCGAGCGGGTCGAGGTGCGCCAGGCGATCGCGCTGCTCCGGGCGGAGGCACGCGCCGGGGAGGCGGCCGCCGAGGACGGCGCGCTCGGTGCCCGGGTCAGGGCGGTGCTCGCCGGTGCGGGCTGGTCGTCGGAGGCGCCGACCGGACGCGGGCAGGCGCGCGACCGGTGGGAGTCGCTCACCGCGTTGGTCTCCCAGGCCGACGACCACGCCGCCGCGGAGGTGGCCCCCACGCTGGAGGGCTTCGTGGCCGAGCTCGACCGGCGCGCCCACGAGCAGCACGCGCCCGTCGCCGAGGGGGTCACGCTGGCCACCTTCCATGCCGCCAAGGGCCTGGAGTGGGACGCGGTGTTCTGCTGCGGCCTGCAGGACGGCTCCGTGCCGATCACCTACGCCGACACCCCCGAGGCTGTGGAGGAGGAGAGGAGGCTGCTCTACGTGGGACTCACCCGCGCCCGGGAGCACCTCTGGTTGTCCTGGTCCCTCGCACGCAGCCCCGGAGGGCAGGCCCGGCGCCGGCCGTCCCGGTTCCTCGACGGGCTGCGTCCCGCGTCGCCGACCGACACCGGCCCCGTCGGGGGCCGGTCCGCCGGCGCGCGGCGTACCTCTCGGAAGGCGGCGCACTGCCGGATGTGCCGGCGGCCGTTGGCGAGCGCGGCCGAGCGCAACCGGGGGTACTGCCAGGACTGCCCGGTGCCCTACGACGAGGCGCTCTTCGAGGCCCTCCGCGGCTGGCGCCGACGCCGCTCGGAGGAGGAGGGCGTGCCGGCCTACGTCGTCTTCAGCGACGCCACCTTGGAGGCCATCGCCGAGGTGCGCCCGCGCGATGCGAGCGGTCTGCGCGGCGTGAACGGCGTCGGGCCGGCGAAGCTGGAGAAGTACGCCGACGACGTCCTCGCGATCCTCGCGGGCAACGACCCGGGCAACGACTACGGCAAGGGACCCGGCGGCGACGCCGGTGACGACCCGGGAGACGGCGCGCGAAACGCCGGGGATTAATTCGTTTGCGCGCCGTTCCTCGACGGGCGTAGCGTGCCCGACACAGCAACGCAAGCGCATCACGGAGCTGACGACTCCGGCGCCCGACGAACGAGAAGGAGGTGCACCGACGATGAGCACCATCACCACCACTTGGCACCGCGGCCTCCACGCCGCCGCCCAGGCATCCCTCTGCGTCGCGCCCTCCGCCGTGGTCGCTCGTGGCATCGCTGCGACCTCCCTCGCCCAGGGCACGCGTGGCATGGCCGATCGGAAGGCCGGCGTGTTCGCCGTCCCGACGTTCGGCCCGGGTTCATGCACCTGGAGTCCGCCTCCTCGATGAGTCCTCATCGACGAACGGCGCTCCAGGCCGCGGAACCCACACAGGGATCCGCGGCCTTTCTGTTTCCCCTTTCTTCCCGTACCGCCCGCCCGCACCACACCGCCAGGAGGTAACCCCCATGAGCGTCATCGCTCTGGAACCGTCGCAGTTCGAGGAACCCGAACGGCTGCCCTGCCGTCGTGAAGACCCCGAGCTGTTCTTCGCCGAGTCCCCGGCCGACGTCGAGGCCGCCAAGGCACTCTGCACCGGCTGCCCGGTGCAGGCCGAGTGCCTCGCCGGCGCCCTCGAGCGGCGTGAGCCGTGGGGCGTGTGGGGCGGCCAGCTCTTCCTCGCCGGCGTCGTCATCCCGCGCAAGCGGCCCCGCGGCCGTCCGCGCAAGAACCCCGTGGTCGCCGCGTGAGCAGCGCGATCGCACCCCAACCCTTCCTCGCCTCTGACAGGAGCACCACCATGGAACACCTCGTGAACCACGAGCTCGCGCGCGCACATGTCCACGCGCGTCTCGAGCAGGCCGCGCGCGGGCACCGCGAGCAGCAGCTCGTCCGCGCCTGGCGGCTCTCGCGCAAAGCCGAGCGGGCCGCCGCGCGCGCCCGCCTCGCCCTCGCCCGCGCGCTGTAGGAGGAGACCTCCTCGGCCACCAGGGCAACGGGCACCGAAGGGCCCGGTCTCATCGCAGTCGGTGAGGCCGGGCCCTTCGTCGTCTCCGCAGACGATGCGCTGGGTTGCCGACACCGGCAGGCCGGCGAGCGTAGGTTGACCCTCATGGTGACCTGCGCGTTCTGCGGAGCCGACGAGCCCGGGGAGGCGGCGCCCCTCACCTGGACCTCGGCGGTCGAGCAGGGCCGGCTCCGGCTGTTCTGCGACCGCTGCTCCCGCGAGCACCTGCGCGCGATGGAGGGCAAGCTCGACTCCGAGCACTGGTGAGGGGCGGGCGCCGCTCTCTCAGGGCCCGCTCTCAGGGCCCACTCTCAGGGCCGACTCTCAGGGCCGACTCTCAGGGCCCGACGAAGCCCGGCAGGTCCTCCTCGAGCAGCGCCCGGAAGCCGATCTCCGCCTCCAGTTGGCTGAGCACACCCACGGCGCCCGTCCAGGTCCGGTGGATCAACAGGTAGGCCGGCGGGAGGTTGAGTCGCAGCATGGTGGCGTACTCGTCGCTACGCGGGTTGTTCACGCGGTCGAACTGCTCGCGCATCCAGGCTCGGTTGAAGCGGAAGGTCTCCCGACTGGCCGGCTCGATGAACGGCCCGAGGTAGGAGCGCAGCCGCGCGGGGTCGACCGTGATCCGGTCCCGGATGAACCCCTCCGCGCGCAGGTGCGTGACGACCGCGTCGTAGTCGCCCGAGGCGGCGATCCGGACCAGCTCCCCGAGGCCGCGGGGGATCTGGCCGCCGGGCAGGCGCGCCACGGCACCGAAGTCGAGGACGCCCAGGCGCCGGCGACCGTCCACCGACGGCAGCAGCCGGAAGTTCCCGGGGTGCGGGTCGGCGTGGAGCATGCCGGTCCGCCCGGGACAGCCGAAGAGGAACTGCGCGTACAGCTGCCCGTACGCGTCCCGGTCCTCCTGGCTGCCGCCGGCGATGATCCGCGCCAGCGAGCCGTCACTGTCCATCCACTCGGTGACGAGCACGCCGGTGCCGACGGCGACGACGTCGGGGACCACGATCTCGCGGTCGTCGCGGTACGCCGCGGCGAAGGCGCGCTGTGCCTCGGCCTCGAGCTGGTAGTCCAGCTCCTCCACCGTGCGGGCCTGCAGCTCCTCGACGAGAGCGCGCACGTCGAGGCCGGGGACGAGCGGGCGCAGCGTGCGGGCCAGCCGGGCGAGCTGCCGCAGGTCCGCAGCGAGGGCCTCGGCCGAGCCGGGGTACTGCACCTTGATCGCCACCGGGCGCTCGGTGCCGTCCTCGTCGCGCCACACCCCGCGGTGCACCTGGCCGATCGAGGCGGCCGCGGCGTGGACCGGATCGAAGGACACCAGCCGGTCCGCCCAGTCGCGGCCGAGAGCCGTGGCCAGAAGCCCGCGCACCGTGGCGGTCGGCATCGGGGGGGCGGAGTCCTGGAGCCGGGTCAGCTGCTCCCGGTACGGCGCGGCGATCTCCTCGGGCAGCGCCGCCTCGAAGATCGACATCGCCTGCCCGAACTTCATCGCGCCGCCCTTGAGCTCGCCCAGGGTGCGGAACAGCTGCTCGGCGGTGCGCTGCTGGATCTCGGTGACGACGGCCTCCGCCGGCGCGCCGCCCAGGCGCTTGCCGAGGCCCAGCGCGCTCCGCCCGGCGTAGCCGAGGGGCAGCGCGGCCAGCCGGGCGGTGCGGGCGGCCGCCTTCCGCGGAAGGTCGCTCACCTGCGGCGCCCGAGGCGAGGAGCGGTGGGACTCATGCCCCGATTCTGCCTGAGACGTCCACGTCGACGGTGCTGCCGCAGCCGCAGGACGCGTGTCGGCACCACGTCGTCGCGGTCAGCTCGAGGAACGCCGCGTCCCACGCCAGCGTGGAGGACCACGTGATGGGGTGGACGCCGTCGACGTGGCTGCGCAGCTCGTGGGCCGCCCAGCAGGTGAGCAGGGTGGCCAGCGTCGGCGGCAGTGGGGGATCGCCCCCGGGCGGCGCCGGAGCGGCGAGGTACCGGTCGAGCACGGCGGCGTGAGCGGGATCGTCGTCGACGCGGTGGGCGTCGACGCAGCGCACACACGCCGTCTCGCCGGGCACGACGAGGGGCCCGAGGACCGGCTCCCCGTCCACGACGCGCACGAGGAGGTGCGGGGTCGCGTCCCGGACCAGGGCGTCCAACCGGTCCCGGTCCACGTCGGCGAGTGCCAGCAGGAGCACCGGCCGTCCTCGGGAGCCACTCCCGGCGGTGACACGCAGCCCTGCCGTCGCCAGCAGCGGCTCGGGGTCCACACCCAAGGACCCCTCGACGGCGACGGGAGCGACGGCCGGCGGCCGCGGACCGGCAGGGCGAAGCAGCCCGGAAGCAGCCAGCCGGGGGAGCAGGGACGCGGCCTCCTCGCCCGCCGGCGGCAGGTCCCCGGTCCGCAGGGCGGAGAGAACCGCCCGGTGACGAGCGGTCTCGGGCACCACGACGCAGCGGCCGGGCACGAGCCCGACCTGGAGCTGGTCACGCCCGCGGCGCACCACCCTCGTGCCGCCGGCGAGGGTGAAGCGGGCCCGTGCGGGGAGCGACGTCATACCGGCACGGTAGGCGGGTGGCGCCGCCGGCGACGGGCGTCGTCCACAGCCGCCGGTGCGGGGTGCGCAACAGGCAGACGCGCGACGGCGGGACCCCGAGGGGTCCCGCCGTCGCGTTGTCGGTCTGAGAAGGTCTGCGCTCAGGCCTTGCC
>JBQCCW010000352.1:0-2136 GCA_051961835.1 Marmoricola sp.
GCAGATGCGCCGCGAGATCTATCCGCTGGCGCGGCGGCTCGCCACCCGGCTCACCCAGGAGCACCACGCGCGCCGGCGCGGTCCGCTGGACTTCCGCCGTACGGTCCGGGCGTCGCTCTCGACCGGCGGCGTTCCGCTGACGACCCACCACCGGCCGAAGCGGCCGCACCGCACCGACCTCGTGGTGCTCTGCGACGTGAGCGGCTCGGTGGCGAGCTTCGCGCAGTTCACGCTGCTGCTCGTCTACGCGCTGCGCGAGCAGTTCGCGTCGGTGCGGGCGTTCACGTTCGTCGACCACGTGCACGAGGTGACCGACCAGTTCCGGCCCGGCGCCGACCCCGCCGAGGTGCTCGCCGGGCTGGCCGCCAGCAGCGCGCACGCGGCGCTCTGGGGGCGGACGAACTACGGCCGGGCGTTCGCGAAGTTCGAGGAGCTCCACGGCGACGCCATCGGGCCGAGGTCGTCGCTGCTGGTCCTCGGCGACGCGCGGTCGAACTACGCCGATCTCCAGGTCGACGTGCTGCGCCGGCTGGCCGGAGCCGCGCGGCACGCGTGGTGGCTCAACCCGGAGCACCGGCGGCACTGGGACACCGGCGACTCGGCCGCGCGGACCTACGCCGACGTGGTGCCGATGGTCGAGTGCCGCAACCTCACCCAGCTCGGCGAGCTGGTGCACGACATCCTCTGACCCCCGGCACGTCAGCGCGGGAAGGCCGCGGCCAGCCGCGCGAGCGCCTCCTCGATGTCGTCGCCGCGGCCGGCGAACGACATCCGGACGTAGCGCCCACCGGACTCGGTGTCGAAGTCGACGCCGGGCGCGATCGCGACGCCGGTGCGGGCGAGGACGTCGTGGCAGAACGCCATCGAGTCGTCGGTGAGGTGGCCGACGTCGGCGTACACGTAGAACGCCCCGTCGGCCGGGGCCAGCCGCTCGATCCCGATCCGCGGCAGGCCCTCGAGCAGGATCGCCCGGTTGCGCTCGTAGCGGGCGACGTGGCCGTCCAGCTCGGCGTACGACTCGTCGGTGAACGCGGCGAGCGCCGCCCGCTGTGCGAGCACCGGCGGGCAGATCGTGAAGTTCCCGGTCAGCACGTCCACCGCGCGGCGCAGCCGCGCCGGCACCAGCATCCAGCCGATCCGCCACCCGGTCATCGAGAAGTACTTCGAGAAGCTCGAGAACACGACCGCCTCGCGGCTGGTCTCCCAGGCGCTGCGGGCCAGGTGCGGGTGGGCGTACTCGATCCCGTGGTAGATCTCGTCGCTGATCAGCCGGATCCCCTCCGCCTCGCAGTACGCCGCGAGCGCGGCGAGCTCCTCGGGGAGCAGCATCGTGCCGGTCGGGTTGGCCGGGCTCGCGACCACCAGCCCCCGGACGTCGTGCCCCTGCGCGCGGAGCGCTGCGACCTGCTCGACGGTGGGCTGGAAGCGCGTCTCCGGGCCGGTCGGGATCTCGACCACCTCGCAGCCGAGGGCGGCGAGCACGTTGCGGTAGCAGGGGTAGCCGGGCCGCGCCATCGCCACCCGGTCGCCGGCCTCGAAGGCGGCGAGGAAGGCGAGAAGGAAGCCGCCGCTGGCGCCGGTCGTGACGATCACGTCGTCAGGCGAGACGTCGAGGTCGTAGCGCGTCCCGTAGTGGGTGGCGATCGCCTCGCGGAGCTCGAGGATCCCGGTCGCCGGTGTGTACCCGAGCGGATCGCCCGACTGGAGCAGTCGCACGGCCTCCTCCTTCACCGCAGCGGGGGCGCCGGTCGAGGGCTGCCCGGAGAGCAGGTTGAGCGCGTCGCCGTGGGTGCGTTGACGAGCGGCCGAGGCCTCGATCATGTCCATGACGTGGAACGGGGGGACGTTGGCACGAGTCGCGGCTGCCCAGCGGTCATCCATGACTCCGAAACTAGGCCATGCCTGTGCGCCTGCCAGCAGCGGCGAGGGGCTCGATAGGATCAGACCCCGCCACCCCGTGAAGTGAGGTGACATGAGCTTCGACGTCCACCAGCTCGACACGTTCGTCCTGGTGGGGTCGGCCGTCACGCTCTTCGCCATCCTCGCCGTGCGCGTCTCCTCGCGCACCGGGCTGCCCACCCTCCTCGTCTACCTGCTGATGGGCGTGGTGCTCGGGGAGTCGGGGCTCGGCATCCC
>JBQCCW010000353.1:0-6659 GCA_051961835.1 Marmoricola sp.
GTATCGAGACGCGTCAAGCCAACGCTTGCCTGAGCCGCCGTCGCAAGCTTCGTCGGCTCTGTGGCGTTGGATCTGGTTGAAGCTGAGCTCGACCGGCGTCTCGCGGCCGAAGATCTCGACCGGCGCCTTGAGCCGCTGGGCGTCGGCGTTGAGCTCCGTGATGGTCGCGTGGAGCGTCGCGAACGGTCCGTCGACGACCATCACGGAGTCCGACACGTCGAAGTCGGCCACGGTGACCGGCGTCCGCGTCGCCGTCGCCGTCGCGGTGCCGCCGGCGGCGACCTCCGCGGCGCTCGCGGTGGCCTCGGCCTGCGCCCGGACGGCCGGGGCGAGCATCGCCTCGACCTCGTCGAGGCTCAGCGGCACCGGCTGGTGCTGGTGGCCGACGAAGCCGGTCACCGACGGGGTGTGCCGCACCGCGCTCCACGACTCGTCGGTGAGGTCCATCCGCACCAGCACGTAGCCGGGGAGGACCGTCCGCTTGACCAGCTTGCGCTGACCGTTCTTGATCTCGGCGACCTCCTCGGTCGGCACGACGATCTCGTGGATGTAGTCGGTCATGTTCAGCGAGACCGCACGGTTCTCCAGGTTGGCCTTCACCCGGTTCTCCATGCCGGAGTAGGTGTGCACCACGAACCACTCGCCCGGCTTCTCGCGCAGCGCCATCCGGAACTCCTCGAGGGGGTCCAGCGCCTCGACCTGCTCGGCCTCGTCGACCTGCTCGGCGATCTCGATCGCCTCTTCCGGCTCGGCCTGCTCGGCCGGCTCCGCGGCGGCACCGGTCTCGGCGTCGCCCACAGGGCCCTGCCCGAGGTCGTCGGTCGCCTCCAGGGCCGGCTCCTGCTCCGGGTCGTACTCGCCCGACACTGTCACTTGGTCCATCCGATCGTCTGCTGGGGTACTGCGGGTGCCGCGGTCGTGGTCCGGCTCAGCCGAAGACCGCGAAGGAGAGCTTGCCGAAGCCGAGGTCGAGGGCCGAGACGATGCCGATCAGCACCAGCACGAAGGCCATCACCACCAGGAAGTAGGTGATCAGCTCCTGCTGGGTGGGCCACACGACCTTGCGCAGCTCGGCCATCACCTGGCGGTAGAACGTGACCGGGCCCGTGCGCTCGCGGCTGGCGCGAGCCGAGCTGTTCTCGGACACGACTACCCCTCTCGGATGGCCTTCTCGGACGGCTTGCTTGCGGAACCTCGCAGGGCACGAGGGACTTGAACCCCCAACCTTCGGTTTTGGAGACCGATGCTCTGCCAGTTGAGCTAGTGCCCTACGGCGGACTGCGGGCATGGCGAAGCATTGGCCGGGTCCACCAATCGCTGAGTCTACGGGGGCGGTCCCGGATAAGTCGAACCGGCCGGGAGTGCGACGATGGGTCCGTGACCGAGCACGCCAGCCCCGTCCCCCTCCCCGACCGCGCTCCCGACGAGATCGCCGCCTTCCGCGACACCCAGCAGCAGGCGTACGACGAGCTCCGCGAACGCGGCCTGTCCCTGGACCTGACCCGGGGGAAGCCGTCGGCCGAGCAGCTGGACCTCGCCGACGGCATCCTGTCGCTCCCGTCGAGCACCCGGAGCGCCGGCGGGGTGGACGTGCGCAACTACGGCGGCCTTGAGGGCCTGCCCGAGCTGCGGTCGATCTTCGCCGATCTGCTCGGCGTCGACCTCGAGCAGATCGTCGCCGGCGGCAACTCCAGCCTGGTGATGATGCGCGAGGTGCTGGTCGACCTGCTGCTCAAGGGCGGTGTCGACAGCGAGCGCCCCTGGGCGAGCGAGGAGCGGGTGCGGTTCGTCTGCCCGGTGCCCGGCTACGACCGGCACTTCACGCTGCTGGACTGGCTCGGGATCGAGCCGGTGACCGTGCCGATGCTCGAGGACGGTCCCGACATGGACGCCGTGGAGCGGCTCGTCGCCGAGGACCCCACCGTCAAGGGCATGTGGCTGGTGCCGACGTACGCGAACCCGACCGGCGCGGTCACCACCCAGGAGGTGGCCGCCCGGCTGGCGTCGATGCCCACCGCGGCCGCCGACTTCAAGATCCTGTGGGACAACGCCTATGCGTTCCACCACCTGACGTCGGCGGAGACCAAGAGCGCGGACATCGTCTCGCTCGCGTCGGCCGCCGGCCACCCGCACCGGCCGATCGTGTTCGCGTCCACGTCGAAGATCACCTATGCCGGGGCCGGAGTCGCATTCCTGGCCGGCTCGCGCGAGACCGTGCGGTGGTACCTCACGCACCTCGGCGCGGGGGCGATCGGCCCGGACAAGCTCAACCACCTGCGGCACGCCGAGTTCTTCGGCTCCGCGCAGGGCGTCCGCGACCACATGGCCCGCCAGCGCGCGGTGATCGCGCCCAAGTTCGCCGAGGTCGAGCGGGTGCTCTCCGAGCGGCTCGGCGGCCTCGGTGTCGCCACGTGGACGCACCCCGAGGGTGGCTACTTCGTCAGCCTCGACGTGCTCGACGGGACCGCGGCCCGGGTCATCGCCCTGGCACGGGAGGCCGGCGTGGCGCTCACCCCGGCCGGCGCGGCGTTCCCCGGCGGCCATGACCCCCGCGACCGCAACATCCGGATCGCGCCGACGTTCCCCTCGATGGCCGAGCTGACCACCGCCATGGAGGCCGTCGCGACCTGCGTGCTGCTGGCCGCCGCCGAGACGTTGGGCCAGGCCGCCGGCCGGCCGGTGGCGGGCTGAGCGTCCCCGAGCGCCCGGCAGCCCGGTCCCTCGACGCCCTGCCGAAGGCGCACCTGCACCTGCACTTCACCGGCTCGATGCGGCACAGCACCCTCTTGGAGCTGGCCGCCCGGGACGGCATCGCCCTGCCCGACGCGCTGGTCGAGGACTGGCCCCCGCAGCTGTCCGCGGCCGACGAGAAGGGCTGGTTCCGCTTCCAACGGCTCTACGACGTGGCGCGCTCGGTGTTGCGCACCGAGGACGACGTCCGCCGGCTGGTCCGGGAGGCGGCGGAGGACGACGTGCGCGACGGTGGCCGATGGATGGAGATCCAGGTCGATCCCAGCGGCTACGCGGCCCGGTTCGGCGGGGTGACGGCCTTCACCGACCTCGTCCTCGACGCGGTGGCGACGACCTCTCGGGAGACCGGTCTCGGCATGGCCGTGGTGATCGCCGCGAACCGGACCCGGCACCCCCTCGACGCCCGCACCCTGGCCCGGCTCGCCGCGCAGTACGCCGGCCGCGGAGTCGTCGGCTTCGGCCTCTCCAACGACGAGCGCCGGGGGAACACCGCGGACTTCGCGCCCGCCTTCCGCATCGCCGAACGGGCCGGCCTGCGGCTGGTGCCGCACGGCGGCGAGCTCGTGGGGCCCGGTGCGGTGCGCTCCTGCCTGGACCTCCTCCACGCGAACCGCCTCGGGCACGGCGTGCGCGCCACCGAGGACCCGGCCGTGCTCGACCGCGCCGTCCAGGCGGGGGTCGCCTTCGAGCTGTGCCCGGTCTCCAACGTCTCCCTCGGCGTCTATCCCGACCTCACGTCGGTGCCCCTGCCTCAGCTGCTCGAGGCCGGTGCGACCGTCGCGCTCGGCGCCGACGACCCGCTGCTGTTCGGCTCGCGGCTCGCCGGCCAGTACGCCACCATGCGCGCGGCTCACGACCTCACCGATGAGCAGCTCGCCCACCTGGCCCGCTCGTCCTTCGTCGCCTCCGCCGCGCCGGAGGAGGACCGCCGCGCCTGGATGGCGGAGGTCGACGACTGGCTGCGAGGATGACGACGTGAATCACCCCACGACGCGCTGCTCCTCCGCTCCGCTCCCCCACACCGCGACGAGGGGACCCCGATGAACCACCCCACGAGCGGCTCGTACCCCGGACCGGACCCCGAGGAGCGCCCCAGCGCGGACGGGCCCGGCGGCCCGCCTCCCGGCCCCTACGGCCAGCCCCAGCCCGGCTCCTACGGACCGCCGGCGGACTGGCAGGGCCAGCCCGGGGGTACGCCGCCCTGGCAGGACCAGCCGCCGTACGGCTACGGGGCACCGCAGGCGCCCTACGGCTACTACCCGCCCGGGCCGGGCCCGTCCGGCGTCCCGAACCATCCGCATGCGGGTCTCGCCCTGGGCCTCGGCATCGGCGGCCTGGTCGGTGGGTTCCTGTGCGGCATCCCGTTGCTGCTCAGCCCGTTCGCCTGGGCGCTCGGCCACCGGGCGCGCCGGGACATCCGCGACTCGGGCGGCCGCGTGGACGGTGACGGGATGGCGCTGGCCGGGATGATCCTCGGCATCGTGGGCTCGGCGCTGCTCGCGCTCGGCGTGCTCGCCCTGGTGGTCTTCGGGATCACCGTGGTGGGGCGCGCGAACGCCTGAGGCGCGACTCAGAGGCGGCAGCCGACGAGCACCGGCTCCGGCTCCAAGGTGATGCCGTGGGCTCGATGCACGCCGTCGCGGATCTCGCGAGCGAGGGCGAGCAGGTCCTCGGTGCGTGCCGCGCCGCGGTTGGTGAGCGCCAGGGTGTGCTTGGTGGACAGCGTGGCGCGGCCGCCGCCGTACCCGCGGTCGAACCCGGCTCGCTCGATCAGCCAGGCCGCACTGGTCTTCACCCGGCCGTCGGGCTGCGGCCACCGCGGCGCGTCCGCAGGCACGCGGTCGGCAGACACGATCGGATTGGTGAAGAAGGACCCCGCGCTCCAGGTATCGCGATCCTCCGCGTCGAGCACCATGCCCTTGGCCCGTCGGAGGCCGAGGACCACGTCGCGCACGGCCTCGAGCGGCGCTCGGTCGCCCGGCTCCAGACCGAGAGCACGCGCCAGCTCGGCGTAGCGGATCGGCGTGCCGAGGCTGCCCTGCCTGAGCAGGAAGGTGACCTCGAGGACGAGGTAGCGCCCCGGCTCCTCCTTGAAGCGGCTGGTCCGGTACCCGAAGCCGCAGTCGGCGGCCGCGAAGGTGCGCTGGGTCCGCTGCCGGCGGTCCCAGGTGCGGACGCGCGCGATGGTCTGAGCGACCTCCTGGCCGTAGGCCCCGACGTTCTGGATCGGGGTGGCGCCGGTCGAGCCGGGGATGCCGGAGAGCGCCTCGAGCCCGACCCAGCCCGAGGTGACCGCGCGGGCCACGAGGTCGTCCCACGCCTCCCCCGCCGCTGCAGTGACGGTGACGGCGCCAAGGCAGCCGAGATCCTCGGCGCAGTCCGCATCCGCCGAGACGCCACAGGTCGCGACCCGGACGACCGTGCCGTCGAACCCGTCGTCCGCGACCACGACGTTGCTGCCGCCGCCGAGCACGAGGACGGGCTCGCCTCGGGCGTCGGCCTCGGCGACCACCGCGACCAGCTCCTGCTCGGTGGTGGCGGCGACGAACCGGCGAGCGGGACCGCCCAGCCGCAGCGTGGTGTGGGCGGCCAGCGTCTCGGCCATCGCCGCTGTCACCGGTCCTCGCGGAGCACGGCGAGGGGGTTGCCGAGCACGGTCTCCCCGCGGCACGTCACCGCGAGGGCCAGCGTGCGCTCGTCGCGCCAGGTCCCGGTGATCTCGACCTGCGTGCCGTCCTCGGGCACGACGACGGGTCGGGTGAACTTTGCTCGCAGCTCGCGGATGCGCCCGGGTCCCGCCTGCTCGTCGACGTAGCGCGCCGCCAGAGCGAGGGTGTACATGCCGTGGGCGATGACATCGGGGAGCCCGACCGCTCGCGCCACCTCCGGGTCCTGGTGGATCGGGTTCGGGTCGCCGCTGGCCGCGGCGTAGGCCACCAGGTCGGCGCGCGTGACCGGGTAGGTGCGGGTGGGCAGGTCGGCCATGCCTCACTCCCCTGCTCGGTGGACGAGGGTCGCCTCGGCGGTGCACACGAGCGCGCCGTCCTCGTCGGTGATCGCGGTGGACGTGCTGATGATGTCGGCGCCGCCGAGGCTGCGCACGCCGGTGACGGTCAGCTCCGCGCTCAGCGCGTCGCCGGCACGCACCGGCCGCTCGTGGACGAAGCCCTGCGAACCGTGCACGATGTGGTGCAGCTCGATGCCCACCGAGGGGTCGCGCATCAGCTCCTGCATGGCCGCGAACGCCACCGTGATCGGGAACGTCGCCGGTGCGGGACCGGTGCCGTCGTACGGCGTGCCGGTGGCCGCCGCGAAGGCGGCGACGCGCTCGGCGGACGCGACGTACGGCTCCGTCCGCGGGAAGGTGCGGCCCGCCAGTTCAGGGTCGAGAGCCAGGGCGACCACGCTACCGAAGCGCGTGTCGAACGCCGCAGGGCGGCTCCCCGAGGGGGAGCCGCCCTGCGTGACGTGCGATCCGCTGCCTCAGCGGGTCTCGCGGTGGGTCGTGTGGGTCCGGCACCGAGGACAGAACTTCTTCAGGTCCATCCGGTCGGGGTCGTTGCGCCGGTTCTTCTTGGTGATGTAGTTGCGTTCCTTGCAGTCCACGCACGCCATCGTGATCTTGGGACGAACGTCGGAGCTCTTGCTGGCCACGTCGGTGCCTTCTTCCTTGCTGCCGTTGCCCACGCGGGCGGTGTGGTGGGCCGTGTCGTGCGAGTAGCGGGGGCGGGACTCGAACCCGCGACACCACGATTATGAGCCGTGTGCTCTAACCACCTGAGCTACCCCGCCAGGGCAACGCGCCGCGGGGCGGCGTCATTCCCAGAGCCCCTTTACGGAATCGAACCGTAGACCTTCTCCTTACCATGGAGACGCTCTGCCGACTGAGCTAAAGGGGCGCGGCCGGC
>JBQCCW010000354.1:0-7624 GCA_051961835.1 Marmoricola sp.
GGCTTCGGCGACCGCCGCAAGGCGATGATGCAGGACATCGCGATCCTCACCGGCGGCCAGGTCATCTCCGAGGACGTGGGGCTCAAGCTGGAGAACACCGGCATCGAGCTGCTCGGCCAGGCCCGCAAGGTCGTCATCACCAAGGACGAGACCACCATCGTCGACGGTGCCGGCGACCAGGCCCAGATCGAGGGCCGGGTCAACCAGATCCGCGCCGAGATCGAGAAGTCCGACTCCGACTACGACCGCGAGAAGCTGCAGGAGCGGCTGGCCAAGCTGGCCGGCGGCGTCGCCGTGATCAAGGTCGGCGCGGCCACCGAGGTCGAGCTCAAGGAGCGCAAGCACCGCATCGAGGACGCCGTTCGCAACGCGAAGGCGGCCGTCGAGGAGGGCATCGTCGCCGGCGGCGGTGTGGCTCTGGTCCAGGCCTCGGACAAGGCGTTCGAGAAGCTCGAGCTCAACGGCGACGAGGCGACCGGTGCCCAGATCGTGAAGCTGGCCTCCGAGGCCCCGCTCAAGCAGATCGCGGTCAACGCCGGTCTCGAGGGCGGCGTCGTGGCGGAGAAGGTGCGCAACCTCCCCGCCGGCCAGGGCCTCAACGCGGCCAACGGCGAGTACGTCGACATGGTCGCCGAGGGCATCATCGACCCGGCCAAGGTGACTCGGTCGGCTCTGCAGAACGCCGCGTCGATCGCCGCGCTGTTCCTCACCACCGAGGCCGTCGTGGCCGACAAGCCGGAGAAGGCGCCCGCGATGCCGGGCGGCGACGGCGGCATGGGCGGCATGGACTTCTGATCCAGGCTGCGCCTGCTCACGCACGAAGCAGAAGGGTCCCGGGGATCTCCCCGGGGCCCTTCCTGCGTTCCCGGCCGAGCGCCTCGGGTACCCCCAGCCCATGACGATGACCAGTCTCTGGCTCGACCGCCCGCTCCCCGCCGCCGACGACCCGCTGCCCGAGGACGGCCGCGCCGACGACGTGATCGTGGGAGCGGGCATCACCGGACTCGTCACCGCCGTGCTGCTCGCGCGCGCCGGTCGGCGGGTGGCGGTGGTGGAGGCGGAGTTCCCCGGGGCGGTGACGACCGGTCGCACGACCGCGAAGGTCACGCTCCTGCAGGGCACGCTGTACTCGACGATGCTGCGGCTTCAGTCCCGGCGAGTGGTCGCGTCGTACGTCGACGCGAACCGGGAGGGCCTGGAGTGGCTGGGCCGCTACTGTGCCGAGCACGACGTGCCCGCTCAGGACCGCCCGGCCGCCACCTTCGCCGGAGAGCCGTCGGAACGCCGCGCCGTCGAGCAGGAGCATCAGGCCGCCCACGCGCTTGGCCTGCCGGTCAGCTGGCGCGAGGACCTCGACGCTCCCTTCCCGGTGCACGGCGCGTGCGTCCTGGACGACCAGCTCCAGTTCGACCCCGGCGCCCTCGTGTGGGCTCTCACCGAGGAGCTGCGCAGCCACGGTGGCACGCTGCACCGGGGCCGGGTCAGCGGGGTGTCGCTGCTCGGCCCCCCGCACGTCTCCTTGCCCGACGGGACCACCCTGCGCGCCCAGAACGTCGTCGTGGCGACCGGAACGCCCATCGTGGACCGCGCGCTCCATTTCGCCAAGGTCGAGCCCCAGCGCTCCTACCTGCTCGCGTTCGCCGGCGTGGGAGCGCCGGAGACGATGGCGATCTCCGCCGGCCGGTCGAAGCGCTCGGTGCGGGGCGTGCCCGCGGGGGGACCGTTGAGCGAGCCGATGCTGCTGGTGGGTGGAGCGGGCCACGGCGTGGGCCGTACGAGCTCGGAGGTCGCTCACGTGGAAGAACTGCGGGCCTGGGCGGCCACCTACTACCCCGACGCCGTCGAGACGCACGCCTGGTCCGCCCAGGACTACGCCCCCTACTCCGCGCTCCCGATGGTGGGACCGGTGCTGCCCGGCTCTCGCGTCTACGTCGCCACCGGCTACGACAAGTGGGGGATGGCCGCCGGTGCGGCAGCGGGGCGGACGCTCTCGACGGAGATCCTCGGAGGCCAAGGGGAGGCGATCACGCGCTGGACGTCCCCCTGGCGGCCCACCGTGCCGAGCCTGAGCAGGGCCGCCCGGATCAACGGCGCGGTCGGTCTGCAACTCGCCGAGGGCGTCGCACGCGTCGTCCGCGGCAGCCGCGGAGGGGCGATCGAGAACGGTGTGGTGCGCCGCGACGGGGTCGCGCCGGTCGCCGTGCCTCCCGCCGGGGTCGACGGCTGCCCGCTCGTCGCCACCTGCACGCACCTGGGCGGGATCGTGCGGTGGAACGACGCCGAGCAGAGCTGGGACTGTCCGCTGCACGGGTCGCGGTTCGCCCCCGACGGCAGTGTCCTCGAAGGCCCCGCCACCTCCCCGCTGCTGCGCGCTGAGGACTGAGGCTTTGCCACACTCGAGCGCGTGAGCGTCCACGGAGTCCTCCTCGCCGCCGGTGCGGGCCGGCGGTACGGCGGGCCCAAGGCGCTGGTCCCCGGTTGGCTCGACGCCGCGGTCGGCGTGCTCCGCGACGGCGGTTGTGCGGGGGTGACGGTCGTGCTCGGCGCGGCGGCGGAGGAGGTGGCCGTCCCGGCCGGCGTGGAGGTCGTCGTCGCCGAGGACTGGGCCGAGGGGATGGGCGCCTCCCTGCGGGCCGGACTGAGGGCGGCGCCGGACGGCCCGGTCGCCGTCGTGGTGCACCTGGTCGACCTGCCCGACGTCGGCTCGGCCACCGTGGCGCGCCTGCTGGCCGGCGAGGTGGAGGACACCACGCTGCGGCGCGCGGCGTACGACGGGGTGCCGGGGCACCCCGTGCTGCTCGGGCGCGCCCACTGGGCCGGCGTCATGGCGTCCGCACGCGGCGACCGTGGCGCCCGGGCCTACCTGGCCGAGCAGCCGACCGCGCTCGTGGAGTGCGGCGACCTCGCCACCGGCGCCGACGTCGACGAGCCAACCGGCGGCCAACCCGGCGCTGAGTAGCCTCGCTGCATGGAGCCCCTGGACTCGCCGGCGGACGTCGCGCGCCTGCTCGGGTCGACCGGCTACCTGGCCGACGACGCCGTCGCCACGTCGGTGTTCCTGGCGCTGCGCATGCAGCGACCGCTGCTCCTCGAGGGCGAGCCGGGCACGGGCAAGACCAGCCTCGCCGAGGCGCTGGCGGACGCGAGTGCGATCCCCCTGATCCGGCTGCAGTGCTACGAGGGGATCGACGCCACGCAGGCGCTCTACGACTGGGACTTCCCCCGCCAGATCCTGCATCTGCGGGCGCTGGAGGCGATGGGCAGCAGGGACGCCGGCACGGCCTCGTTGGAGGAGGCCGAGAAGAGCCTGTACGACGAGAGGTTCCTGCTCGCGCGACCCGTCCTGCAGGCGCTGCAGCAGTCCCCGGCGGTCCTGCTCGTCGACGAGGTCGACCGGGCCGACGACGAGTTCGAGGCGTTCCTGCTCGAGGTGCTCTCGACGTATCAGGTGACGATCCCCGAGCTGGGCACCGTCCGGGCTGCGGTCCCGCCGCTCGTCGTGCTCACCTCCAACCGCACCCGCGAGCTGCACGACGCCTTGAAGCGACGCTGCCTCTACCACTGGATCGACCACCCCGGCCTCCAGCGCGAGGTGGAGATCGTCCGCAGCCGGGCGCCGGAGGTCTCCGCAGCGCTGGCCACCCAGGTCGTCACCTGCGTGCAGCAACTGCGGGTCCGCGACGACCTGCTCAAACCGCCCGGGGTCGCGGAGACCCTGGACTGGGCCCGCGCGCTGGAGGCGCTGGGCACCGCCGAGCTCGACCTCGAGTCGGCCGCGCGCACGCTGGGCGCGCTGGTGAAGTACCGCGAGGACGTCGATCGCGTGAAGCAGGCTCTGGACCGGATCCTCGTGACATGAGCCTTTCCCCACGGCCTTCTGCTCCTCCGCTCCGCTCCTCCGCACAACGCCGCGGGGGCCCCGAGTGACGGATGCACTGCTTGCACGCCCTCCCGAGGAGCTGCTGCTCGGCTTCACCACCGCGCTGCGGGCAGCGGGGGTGGGCGTCACGCAGGACCGGTCGCAGTCGTTCCTGGTCGCGGCTGCCCTGCTCGGCGTGGACGACCGGGAGGCGACGTACCGGGCGGGGACGGCGACGCTGTGCGCCGGGCCCGAGGACCTGGCGCGCTTCGACCAGGTCTTCCGGACCTGGTTCGCCCCCCGGCTCGACCTGCCCCGGCCGGGCCCTCCGGGCGAGCCGAGCGCCCCACGCGCCTGCGTGCCCGAGGACGATCCGGGCGAGGGGGAGACGGGCGGCGAGGAGGCCCTGCACGTCGCGGCGAGCAGTGCCGAGGTGTTGCGGCACCGGGACGTCGCCACGCTCACCGGAGCGGAGAAGCGGCGTCTCGACGCCCTGTTCGCCCGGCTGGCGGTGCGGCCCCCGCGCCGTCGTACGCCGCGTCACGAGGACTGGCACCGCGGCGTCGTCGACGCCAGCCGGACACTGCGAGCGAGCGTGCGCCGGATGGGCGAGCCGGCGACGGTCGAGCACCGCCGCCGGCGGGTGCGGGCACGGCGCGTCGTGCTGCTCGTGGACGTGTCCGGGTCGATGGGCGACTACGCCGACGCCTTGCTGCGGCTGGCCCACCGGATCGCGACCGGTCCGGGATCGGGCCCGGCCGGCTGGGGATCGCGCCCGGTCGAGGTCTTCACGCTCGGCACCCGGCTGACCCGGGTCACCCGGGCGATGCGGCTGCACGACCCCGACCGGGCGTTGGCAGCGGCGGGTGAGGCGGTCCCCGACTGGTCCGGCGGGACCCGGCTGGGGGAGACGCTCAAGGTCTTCCTCGACCGGTGGGGTGCGCGCGGGGTGGCGCGTGGCGCCGTGGTGGTCGTGTTCTCCGACGGGTGGGAGCGCGGGGACGCGGCCCTGCTCGGGGAGCAGGTGCGGCGCTTGCACCGGCTGGCCCACCGGGTGGTCTGGGTCAATCCGCACCGGGGCAAGGACGGCTACCGCCCGGTGCAGCAGGGCGTGCTCGCGGTCCTGCCGCACGTCGACGACTTCCTTGCCGGGCACTCCCTGGCGACGTTCAAGCGGCTGTTGGAGGTGCTGGCCGATGCGTGAGGTGCTGCCGGAGCTGATGCAGTGGTGGGAGGCAGGCGAGACCGTCGGTGTGGGGACCGTCGTGGCGACCTTCCGGTCCGCCCCACGGCCGGCCGGGGCCTCGATGCTGGTCGGCCCCGATGGGACGGCGGTCGGCTCGGTGTCCGGCGGCTGCGTGGAGGGGGCGGTCTACGAGCTCGGCCAGGAGGTCCTGGAGTCGGGCACGCCGACGCTGCAGCGCTACGGCATCTCCGACGACGACGCCTTCGCGGTCGGGCTCACCTGCGGCGGGATCCTGGACGTGTTCGTCGAGCAGGTGTCGCGACAGACCTTCCCCGAGCTCGGTGAGATCGCCGCGGACATCGAGGCCGGACGCCCGGTGGCCGTGGCGACGATCGTGGACCATCCCGACCCCGCCTACGTGGGGCGGCGGATGCTGGTGCGCCCCGACGGGGTGGCCGGGTCGCTGGGCAGCGGGCGGATGGACGACGCGGTGCACGACGACGCCCTGGGACTGCTTGCCGCCGGCCACCACGCGACGCTGGGCTACGGGCCGGATGGTGAGCGGCGCGGTGAGGGGATGCGGGTGTTCGTGTGGGCGTTCGCCCCGAAGCCGCGGATGCTCGTCTTCGGGGCGATCGACTTCGCCGCCGCGGTGGCGCGGGTGGGGTCGTTCCTCGGCTACCACGTCACGGTCTGCGACGCCCGGCCCGTGTTCGCCACAGCGACCCGTTTCCCCGACGCCGACGAGGTGGTCGTGCAGTGGCCCCACAAGTACCTCCGCGCGGAGGCGGACGCCGGACGCATCGACGGGCGCACGGTGCTGTGCGTGCTCACCCACGACCCGAAGTTCGACGTACCGCTGCTGGAGGTGGCGCTGCGGCTTCCGTCGGTGGCCTACATCGGCGCGATGGGGTCGCGCCGCACGCACGAGGACCGCGAGGAGCGGCTCCGGGAGGCCGGCATCACCGATGCCGAGCTCGCCCGGCTCTCCTCGCCGATCGGTCTCGACCTCGGTGCCCGAACGCCGGAGGAGACCGCGATCAGCATCGCCGCGGAGATCATCGCGGGGCGGTGGGGCGGCAGCGGCGAACGGCTGGCCGGGACCTACGGGCGAATCCACCGGCACACCGAGCCGGCGCTGCTGCGCGAGGGCACCGACTGAGACCTCCCGCCCCTGGCGTGCGCGGGCTACGGTGGCGCCAGGAGGACGGCATGGGCGTTCGAGGTGAGCTGCGCGACCGCAGGGTGACCGCGTTGCAGGCATGGACGACGTTCGTCCAGCACGGCGACGCGGCGGAGCCGCTGGTGCGCCCGGAGATCCTGCGGAGCTGGCAGCGCTCGGAGGCCGCGGTCGGGCTCGACGTCACTGCGGCGCCGCTCGCCGACGAGGACGACACGCGGGCGTTCTGGCACGACTCCCAGCTCCAGGTCGCGGTGCAGCGGGTGGAGTCGGAGCTGCGCCGTACCGCCGAGGACGGCGACCTGGTGCTGGCGATCACCGACGCCGAGACACGGATCCTGTGGACCTATGGCGGGCGGGTGATGCGCCGGAAGGCCGAGACCGTGAACTTCGTCCCCGGCGGTCGCTGGGACGACACCAGCATGGGCACCAACGCGCTGGACCTGGCACAGCGGCTCGGGGAGCCGTCGATGGTGTTCAGCGCCGAGCACTTCGCCCCGGTGGTGCACAACTGGGTGTGCTGGGCGGCGCCGGTCAACGACCCCGCCACCGGCCAGCAGCTCGGCGTGATCGACCTGTCGACCACCTGGGACCGCACGCACCCGATTGGGCTGGCCACGGCCCGGGTCCTCGCCCGGCTGCTCGAGACCGCGATCCCGCCCCGCAGCACCGGTGTCGGGTCCACGTCCGACCCCGGCGCTCCCGGGCTGTCGCTGCGGCTGCTCGGCGGTGCCGAGGCGACCCTCGACGGCCGGCGGGTGCTGCTCAATCGGCGGCAGACCGAGATCCTGGCTCTGCTCGCCCTCCACCCCGACGGCATGTCGCTGGAGCACCTGCACGCCGCGCTCTACGGCGACCAGGCGGTGACGCTGTCCACCCTGAAGGCGGAGGTCTCCCACCTGCGCCGCGCCCTCGAGGGCCAGCTCGCCTCGCGCCCCTACCGGCTGACGATGCCGGTGAGCACCGACGTGGACCGGGTGCTCGAGCTCGTCCGGCGCGGCGAGGTGGGTGCGGCGGTCGAGGCGTACGGCGGCGACCTGCTGCCGGGCACCAACTCTCCGACGCTCATCGAGCTCGCCGACTTCGTGGCGGTCGCGGTGCGGGAGGCGCTGCTCGCCCGGCCCGACCCCGAGGCCGTGCTGGGCTACACCGCCCTCGCCCCCTACGACACCGAGGTCGTCGAGACGTGCCTGGCGGCGCACGCCGGCCGCCCCCATCCCGCCGTACCGATGCTCCGCGCCCGCCTCGCCGCCGCCCTCCGCTGACCCCCACCCGCCTCCCCGGGGGGTTTGGGGTGTTGGGGCCGCGCGGTGGCGGGGGGGGGGGCCCGGGGTGGGGGGGGTTTGGCGCCAGGGCCCCAACCCACCCACCCCAGGGGAGAAACCCCCCCCACCCCCCG
>JBQCCW010000355.1:0-11854 GCA_051961835.1 Marmoricola sp.
CCGTAGACCTCCTCGGTGACCGGGTGCTCGACCTGCAGCCGGGTGTTCATCTCCAGGAAGAAGAACCGCTCGGCCTCCGGGTCGTAGAGGAACTCCACCGTGCCGGCGCCGACGTACGACACGGCCTCGGCGGCCTTGCGCGCCGCCTCGTGCATCGCCTCGCGGACCGCGTCGGGGAGGTACGGCGCCGGCGCCTCCTCGACGACCTTCTGGTGCCGGCGCTGCAGCGAGCAGTCCCGGGTGCCGAACACCAGCACGTCCGATCCCGTGCCGATGACCTGGACCTCGACGTGTCGCCCGCGCTCGACGTACGGCTCGACGAACACCGTGCCGTCGCCGAACGCCGAGGCGGCCTCGGCCTTCGCCGTGGTGATCTCGTCGGTGAGAGCGGCCAGGTCCCGCACCACCCGCATCCCGCGGCCGCCCCCACCGGCAGACGCCTTCACGAGCAGGGGCAGGTCGGCCGCGGTGGGCGTCGCGGGAGCCTCGAGCACCGGGACCCCGGCCGCCGCCATCAGGCTCTTGGCCTCGACCTTCGAGCCCATCGCGTCGATGGACTCCGGCGACGGGCCCACCCAGATCAGGCCCGCGTCGATCACGGCACGGGCGAAGTCGGCGTTCTCCGACAGGAACCCGTAGCCGGGGTGCACCGCATCGGCTCCCGTACGACGGGCCGCGTCGAGCACCAGATCCGGACGCAGGTAGGTCTCCGCCGGTGTGCTTCCGGGCAGCCGCACGGCGAGGTCCGCCTCGCGGGCGAACGGCAGGTCCGCGTCGGCATCGGAGTGGACGGCGACGGTCTCGATGCCGAGCCGTCGACAGGTCGCGAAGACCCGGCGAGCGATCTCGCCCCGGTTGGCGACGAGGAGGCGGCTGATCATGGGCAGTCCTTCCCAGCAATCGGGGCCCCCGCGGCGTTGTTCGCGGTGGAGCGAAGCGGGGGAGCGAAGAACGCCGTGGGGTGATTCATAGCCGGAACACCCCGAAGCGGTCGGTGCCCTCGATCGGCACGTTGCTGATCACGGACAGGCAGATGCCGAGGACCGTCCGGGTGTCGCGGGGGTCGATCACGCCGTCGTCGTAGAGCATCCCGGACAGGAAGTGCGGCAGGCTCTGCTCCTCCACCGACGCCTCGATGAACGCGCGCATCTGGGCGTCCGCGTCGTCGTCGTACTCCTTGCCGCGCGCCTCGGCGGCCGCCCGAGCGACGATGCTGAGCACGCCGGCGAGCTGCGCCGGACCCATTACCGCCGACTTCGCGCTCGGCCAGGTGAAGAGGAAGCGGGGGTCGAACGCGCGCCCGTTCATGCCGTAGTTGCCGGCACCGTACGAGGCGCCCATGATCACCGACAGGTGCGGGACCTTCGAGTTGGAGACCGCGTTGATCATCTGCGCCCCGTGCTTGATGATCCCGCCCTGCTCGTACTCCGCGCCCACCATGTACCCGGTGGTGTTGTGCAGGAACAGCAACGGCGTGTCGACCTGGTTGGCGAGCTGGATGAACTGCGCGGCCTTCTGCGCCTCCTCACTGAACAGCACGCCCTGGGCGTTGGCGAGGATCCCGATCGGGTGGCCGTGCAGGCGAGCCCACCCGGTGACCAGCGAGCTGCCGTAGAGCGGCTTGAACTCGTCGAACGCGACCGTGTTCGTCGCGCTCATCCCGTCGCAGATACGCACGATCACCTCGCGCGGGTCGAACGGCTCCTTGAGGTCGGTCGGGATGAGGTCGAGCAGCTCCTCGGGATCGGCGTCCGGTTCGGCGTAACCGTCGAGTTGCGCGCCCTGGCCCGTCGAGTTGCCGGTCCTGGCCGCGCGAGTTGCGGCTTGTGGCCGGTTCAGCCGCGCCACGATCCGGCGTCCGATCCGGATCGCGTCGTACTCGTCGACCGCCAGGTAGTCGGCCAGGCCACTGACCCGCGCGTGCATCTCGGCGCCGCCGAGCGACTCGTCGTCGGACTCCTCGCCGGTCGCCATCTTCACCAGGGGCGGTCCGCCGAGGAACACCTTCGCCTGCTCCTTGACCATCACGGTGTAGTCGCTCATCCCCGGCACGTACGCGCCGCCGGCCGTGGAGTTGCCGAAGACCAGCGCGATCGTGGGGAGCTTGGCGGCACTGGACCGGGTGAGGTCCCGGAAGAGCTTGCCGCCGGGGATGAAGATCTCCTTCTGCGTCGGCAGATCCGCGCCACCGGACTCCACCAGCGAGATCGTCGGGAGCCTGTTCTCCTCGGCGATCTGCGAGGCACGGAAGATCTTCTTGACCGTCCACGGGTTCGACGCCCCGCCCTTCACGGTGGGGTCGTTCGCAGTGATCATGCACTCCACGCCCTCGACGACGCCGATGCCGGTGACGACGCTGGCGCCGACGGTGAAGTCGGACCCCCACCCGGCCAGCGGGGACAGCTCGAGGAAGGCGCTGCCCGGGTCGACGAGCAACTCGATCCGCTCGCGCGGCAGCAGCTTGCCCCGCCCGTGGTGTCGCGCGACGCTCTTCTCGCCGCCGCCGGCGACGGCTTTGGCATGCTCCGCCTCGAGGGCGGCGAGCTTGTCCAGCATCGCCGTACGACGATCGGGAGGTGTGGCGGTCTCGGTCATCGCTCTCCTCGGTCGAGGCGGAGGGTCGCCGCGCCCGTACGACGACCCTGCGCGGACGCAACTGCGGACTCGACGGGCCACGAGTGACAACTCGCGCGGCCAGGGAGGGCAACTCGGCGGGCCACGGGGCGCAACTCGGCGGTCACGGGGCGTACCCCAACAACCGGGCGGCGAGGTCGGTGAGGACCTCGGTGGCCCCTCCGCCGATCGGCAGGATGCGGGCGTCGCGGTAGTGCCGCTCGACCTCGGTGCCGTGCATGTAGCCGGCGCCGCCGAACAGTTGCACCGCCGCGTCGGTGACCGCCACGGCGGTGTCGACGGCCGTCTGCTTGGCCAGGCAGGCCTCGGCGATCACCGACTCGCTGGCGACATGGCGCCGCGCCACCTCGAGCGTGTAGGTGCGGGCCACCTCGGCCTGCCGGCGCATCTCCACGAGCTTGGCGCGCACCACCTGCTGGGCCACCAGCGGCTTGCCGAAGGTCTCCCGCTCCCGCGCATAGGAGGCGGCCAGGGCGAGTGCCCGCAGCGCGTGCCCGTAGCCCATCAACGCCAGGAAGATCCGCTCGACCACGAACTGCTCGGCGATGGAGAAGAAGCCCGCGTTCTCCTCGCCGACGAGGTTGTCCACCGGCACCCGCACGTCGACGTACGACAGCGCGGCGGTGTCGGAGCAGTGCCAGCCCATCTTCCGCAGCGGCCGGTCGACGGTGAAGCCAGGCGCACCCTTCTCGACGACGAGCAGCGAGATCCCGCCGTGTCCCTCGCCGCCGGTACGCACCGCGGTCGTGACGTAGTCGGCTCGTACGCCGGAGGTGATGAACGTCTTGGCGCCGTTGACGACGTAGTGGTCCCCGTCGCGCACCGCTCGCGTCGTGATCTGCGCGACGTCGGAGCCACCGCCCGGCTCGGTGATGCCGAGCGAGCCGATCAGCTCACCCCTGAGCGTCGGCCGCACGAAGCGGTCGACCAGGTTCGGCGAGCCGTGCGCGATCATGTGCGGCACCGCGATGCCGTGGGTGAACAGCGAGGCGAGCAGCCCGCCGGACGCACCGGCGGCCATGAACCCCTCCTGCAGGGCGCACGCGTCGAGCAGGTCACCGCCCTCGCCGCCGACCTCGACCGGGTAGCCCACCGCCAGCAACCCCTGCTTGGCGGCGGCCAGGTGCAGGGACCGCGGCAGCTCCCCGGCGTCCTCCCACTCGGCGAGCCAGGGCAGCACCTCCCGCTCGACGAAGGTGCGCCCGGCCTCCTTCAGCGCCTCCTGCTCCGCACTCCAGCGCATCAGATCAGCTCCTCGGGGACGTTGACGAGGCGCGAGCGGACCCACTCGCCGAGCCCCTTCGCCTGCGGGTCGAAGCGGGTGCTCGCCGCCACGCCCTCGCCGAGCAGGCCGTGCAGCACCACGTTGACGCCGCCGAGGTTCGGCAGCGGGTGCACGTCGACGTCGAGGTCGGCCGCCTCCGGCACCAGGTGCCGCACCCGCGTCGGCGTCACGAACTCCAGCAGCCAGGAGACGCGCGCCTCGCGCTTCTCCCCCTGGCGCACCCAGAGACCGAGGTTGGCGTCACCGCCCTTGTCGCCGCTGCGGGCGTGGACGAAGGTGCCGAGCGGCACCCGCCGGGTCGGCTGCGGCTGGTCGGTCATCGCGCACCTCCACCCAGGTGCACCTGCTCCGCGACGACGTCCCGGTCGACGTAGGCCGCCCGGTAGACGCCGTACGGCGACCCGGCGCCCGGCGGCGCGGTCATCGTGAAGCCCGGGTAGGAGCCGAGCGCGAGCTCGACGGCCGCAGCCGAGAACGCCTTGCCCACCACGTCGGAGGAAGGGTCCTTGACGGTGCAGCGCAGCATCGTCGAGGCGCCCTCCTCGGTGTCGGCATCGGCCGACGGCTCGGGTCCGCGGGTCCACACCAGGTGCGCCGGCCGGTGCGGCAACGCGGCCTCGAGCTGAGCCCGCACCCAGGCCGCCTTCTCGTCCAGGTCGAGCCCGGTGAGCACGAACTCCACCTCATTGCGCCAGCCGCCGAGCGCGTTGAGACAGACCTTGAGGCGCTCGGGCGGCGCCTCCCCGCGCACTCCGGTGATCGCGACCCGGTCGGGCCCCTCCTGGGCGAGGACGATGCTGGTCAGGTCGACGCTCGCGTCCGGTCCGAGGTACGTCGGCCCCTGCACCTCGTACAGCAGCTGCGCGGTCACCGTGTCGATCGTGACCGCCCCGCCGGTGCCGTCGTGCTTGGTGATCACCGCGGAGCCATCGGCGTGCAGCTCGGCCAGGGGGAAGCTGAGAGCCTGGCCATCGCGCGGCAGCTCGAGGAACCCCGAGAAGTTGCCCCCGCTCGCCTGGGACCCGCATTCGATGACGTGGCCGGCGACCATGGCGCCCGCCAGCTCGTCGTACGCACTGCGACTCCAGCCGAACGCCGCGATCCCCGGGCCGACGACGAGGGAGGCGTCGGTGACGCGGCCGGTCACCACCACGTCGGCGCCCCGGCTCAGTGCATCGGCGATGCCGAAGGCGCCGAGGTAGGCGTTCGCGGTGAGCGCGCCCTCGAAGCCCAGCTCAGCCGCCCGTGGCATCAGGTCGTCGCCGTCCACCCACGCGATGCTCGGGTCGAGGCCCTGGCCGCGAGCGACCTCACCGAGGGCGGTGGAGAGGCCTTCGGGGTTCAGACCACCGGCGTTGACGACGATGCGGACACCGCGCTCGAGGGCCAGCCCGAGGCAGTCCTCGGCCTGACGGAGGAAGGTCCGGGCGTAGCCGCGGCTCGCATCCTTGAGCCGGTCGCGGCCGAGGATGAGCATCGTGAGCTCGGCAAGATAGTCGCCGGTGAGGTAGTCCAGCGGGCCCTGCTCCAGCATCTCGCGCATCGCCGAGAGCCGATCGCCGTAGAAGCCGCTGCAGTTGCCGATGCGGATCATGTCAGGCATCGGTGGGCCGCCGTCCGCCCCCGGCCGGTCCGGCGAACGCCTGCGCGATCGTGAGCCAGCGCTCGGCGTCGGGTCCGGTGGCCCGCAACGCCAGGTCGTCGCGGTGCCGGCGCTGCGTGACCAGCACGCAGAAGTCGTACGCCGGTCCGCGCACACTCTGCGCCGCACCCTCCGGGCCCCACGACCAGGTGTCGCCGTCGGGCCCGGTCAGGTCCACGCGGAACTCCTCGGCGGGCGGCTCGAGGCCGTTGTTGACGAACGCGAAGTCGCGCGTCCGCACGCCGATGTGGGCGACGTGCCGGATGCGCGCGGTGGGCTCGCGCACGACACCGAGGGCGTCCGCGACGTCAAGGCCGTGCGCCCAGGTCTCCATCAGCCGCGCGGTCGCCATCGAGACGGTGCTCATCGGCGGTCCGAACCACGGGAGCCTGGCCCCGCTCGGCACCGACCGGAGCGCGCCCTCGAGGTTCCTGCGACCCGTGCGCCAGCGGTCGAGCAGGTCGACGGGCGCCGCCTGCGCGCCGGCGTACGCCACGGTGTCGACGAAGCCGCCGACGTCCTCCATCGCCGTGGTCACCACGGCGCTCCACTCCGCCGGCTCACCGGAGGCCGCGCGCGAGGCGGCGATCGCCGCCTCGTCGGTCCAGGCCAGGTGGGCGATCTGGGTCGCGACGTCCCAGCCCTCGGCGGGGGTGGGGCTGCGCCAGCCCGCCCCGTCGAGCGGCGCGACGAGGGCGTCGAGGTCGGAGCCTTCCGCGGCGAGGTCGGCGAGCAGGGCGTCGAGGGTCGTCATCGGCTCATCTCCCTTTCGACGATCGCGGCCCAGTGGTCGAGGATCCGCTGACGCCGGGCTCGGTCGTCGCTGATGGTGTTGGCCAGCCCTAGACCGCGGACGAGGTCGAGCGTGCTCTGGACGAGCTCCCGGTCTCCCGGCCGGTCCTCGTCGGCTCCGAGCAGCTCGACGGTGAGCCGGTGGGTGTTCCGGCCGACGCGCTGCTCCAACGGGACGACCTGCGCGTGCAGGGCGGGGTCCGTGCGCGCGGCGACCCAGAGCTCGAGCGCTGCGGTGAACACGGGCGAGGTGAAGTGGTCGGCCAGCATCCCGAGCACCGCCCGCACACGATGGGGACCCTGCGGCAGCTCCTCGGCCGCCCGGGCGAGCTCGGTGCCGCGGAGCTCGGTGAGGTGCTCGACGGCGGCGAACACCAGGTCCTGCTTGGTCGGGAAGTGGTGCAGTTGCGCGCCCCGGCTGACCCCGGCGCGCTCGGAGATCAGCGTGGTCGACGTACCGCTCCAGCCATGCTCGACGAGGCACTCGACGGTCGCCTCCAGCAGCCGCTGGCGCATCGCGCGGGTGCGCTGCTCCTGCGGCACCCGGGTCGTCGTCATCGCCGCATCGTGCCCGCCCGGCACACAAACAGTCAAGCCTGCTTGTTTCGCGGCCTTCGGGGCCACCTGTGGCGACTCCACCGGCCACGAGGGCGAACTCGCGCGGCCACAACCCGCAACTCGCGGGGCCACGGGGCGCAACTCGCGGCGGTAGGGGGCGCAACTCGCGGGGGTAGGGGGAGGGCTTCAGAAGCGGGCGAGGGAGCGCCAGGTGGTGAGGAAGGCGGGCTCGGAGCAGGTGACCGAGTCGGGGGTGGCGCGGTTCCAGAGGGTGAGGAGGAGGTCGACGGCGGGGCCGCGGACCGTGACGTCGGGGGTGCGGAGCACACCGCGGCGGGTGCTCGGCGGGTCGTCGGGGCCGAGCAGCAGCGTCCAGTCGTCCCCGGTGTCGGCGCTCTCGACGAGGACGCTGGTGGGCTCGGGAGTGCGCAGCCCCGCCTTCGGCCGGCGCAGGAAGCCGGTGAGCAGCTCGTCCACCCCGTCGGAGGCCCGCGGCGGCCGGAGCCAGGTCTCCCGCGCGAGCGGCGGGCGGCCGAGCGAGGCCGTCATGGCGTCGAGGGCGTGGACGGTCGTCTCGTGGCACTGTCGTCGGGCCCACGCGTCCCGGGCCGAGCCGTCCTCGCGCGGCAGCAGAAACCAGAGCTCGGCATCCGCTGCAGTGTCGACGAACGCCTGCAGCAGGTCCTTCACGCCGACGTCCAGCCAGTCGAGCTGGTCGACCGCCCGCCATCCCTCCTCCTCGACCGCGCCGGCGTCGATCCTCTCGCCGCGCAGCACGGCGCCGACCCACCGGTGCACCATCCCTTGGTGCGCCACCAGGTCGCGCACCGTCCAGCCGGGGCAGGTCGGCACGGGTGCGTCGGGGCCGGCGCGGTGGGCGTGCTCACGCAGCACCGTCCACGCCTCGCCGATGCCCTCGCCGTACTCCTCGAAGCTCAGCAGCGCCATGCCGCCCGAGGATAGGTGTCGACGGCCGCCCCTAGGGTTCGCCCGTGTCCCGACGTACGGCGGGCAGCGCGACGCTGCTCCTCCTCGCCCTGGCCGCATGGGTCGCGTGGGGCCGCGGCGGCTCACCCACGGCGGGCCCACCGACCGGGACAGCGACCGGGACAGCGAGCGGGAGCGCCACCCGGGCGCAGGTGCTCGCCGTGCTACGGCACACGCGCGTGGTGCCGCACCGACCGTTCCCCGGCGGGTACGAGCGAGGCTGCGGCCGTGGGGAGGGCTGCGTCTTCGGCACGCCGTGGTCCGACGACACCACCGCGCCCGACGGTCACAACGGCTGCGACACCCGCAACGACGTGCTCCGCGAGCAGGTGGTGCACCCCGTCGTCGCGCCCGGCACGCACGGCTGCAAGGCCGTCGGCGGGACCTTCCACGACCCGTACACCGGCCGCACGGTCGACGTGGCCACCGCACGCTCCGGCATCGAGATCGACCACCTCGTGCCGCTCGCCTACGCCTGGGACATGGGGGCGTGGCGCTGGTCGCAACAGCGCCGCGAGGAGTTCGCCAACGACACCGCGCGGGAGCTGCTCGCGTCCTGGGGACCGGCCAACCAGGCCAAGGGGGATGCGGGGCCCGGCGACTGGCTGCCGATCAACCGGTTGTTCCGGTGCCCCTACGTCCTGCGCTATCTGCAGACGGTCGATGCCTACGGTCTGGCGATCACCGCGAAGGATGCGGCCTCGATCCGCTACACCGCCCGGGGATGCCTCTGACCGGCGCCCCAGGCCCGGGGCTGGGCCCGGGGGTGGGCCCGGGGGTGAGCGCGGGTCAGCGCAGCGGGTCGAACCCGGCAAGGATCGGTGAGCGCTCTCCGGTGACGATCAGGTCTGCCAGCAGCCGCCCGCACAACGGACCCAGCGCGATGCCCCACATGCCGTGGCCGCCGTCGATGTAGACGTCGGGCGCCCGCGTCGCCCCGACCAGCGGCAGCCCGTCCGGGGTGCACGGCCGGGAGCCGACCCACTCGTCCTCGCGCCGGTCCCAGTCCACGCCGGTGAGCATCGGCTGCGCGGCGGAGACGATCGCCTGGATACGGCGCGGGTCGAGCGGGGCGTCCGGGCTCCGGAACTCCATCATCCCGGCGACGCGGAGCCGGCCCCCGGGCAGCGGCGTGCAGGCCACGCGCTGAGCGGGGAAGTAGACGGGGTTCCGCGGGGCCTGCTCGGGCTGCACGCTGAAGCTGTAGCCGCGGCCGGCCTGGACGAGCGTGCGGACGCCGAAGCGACGGGCCGTCCGGCCGATCCAGGCGCCCGACGCGAGCACGGCGGTGTCGGCGTCGACCTCCTCGCCCGTGGCCAGCCGGATCCGCACGCCGCCGGTCGCCCGCTGCTCGACGTCGCGGACCTCGATCCCCTCGCGGATCTCGCCGCCTCGCGCCCGGACCGAGTCGGCCAGCGTGTGGACGAACGCGCCGGGGTCGATGTAGCGCTGACCCTTGATCGTCACCCCGGAGGTGACCGCGGCGCCCAGCGCCGGCTCGAGGGCGTGGACTGCGGCGGCGTCGAGCTCCTCGGTGGCGACCTCGCCGCCGAGCGAGCGGACCACGTCCATCTCCTCGAGCAGGGCGTCGCGGTCGCCGCTCGAGGAGAAGCCGGCGAGGAACGGGTCGGCCTCGGCGAGGGTCCCGGAGACGCCGCCGTCCACGAGGACGCCGTACGCGTCGACCGCCCGGGCGTTCGCCTCGATGTAGAGGTTCATCGCGTGCCGCCACCGCGCCGGAGTGCAGTGCGCGGCGAAGCGGGCCAGGAACGACAGCAACCGGGGGCTGGCCGTCGGCGGGACGTAGACCGGCGACGAGGGCGTGAGGACGGCCCGCGCACCGACGGCGAGGATGCCGGGTTCGTTGAGCGGCAGCGTGAGGGCGGGGGAGATCCAGCCGGCGTTGCCCCAGGACGAGCCGCCTGCGACGCCGACCCGGTCCAGGACGGTCACGCGCTGCCCGTGCTCCTGCAGGAACCACGCGGTGCTGAGGCCGGACATCCCGGCCCCGATCACGACCACGTGACGGTCGGCTTGCTGCTGGCTCACGGCTGCCTCGCTCTGGTCACCGCCGGTGGATCACACCGGCGCGCTGGTGTCGAGGCGCAGGTGAGCACCTCCGTGCCACCGTACCGCTCCCCGCCGGACTAGACCGGCACGAGCGAAGGGCCGGCGATCGCTGGATTTCGGCCGTCCGCAACGGCATGATCTCGGTCAAGACCCCGTGGTGACCCGAGACGCCACGGGGTCTTTCCATGCCCGGTCGGCGAGAGCCCAGCGCCGGTCAGCCCAGCGGGTCAGCCCAGCCGGTCAGCCCGGGGTCAGCCCAGCGCCGCTCGCTCCGCCCCGATCGTCGTGTCGGCTCCGTGGCCGGTGTGCACGACTGTGTCGTCGGGCAGGGCGAAGAGCTTCGTCGTGATCGACTCCTCGAGCGTCGGCCGGTCGCTGTACGAGCGTCCCGTCGCGCCCGGCCCTCCCTGGAAGAGGGTGTCGCCGGTGAAGACGCAGCCGAGCTCCGGCGCGGAGAAGCACACTCCTCCGGGTGCGTGGCCCGGCGTGTGGAGCACGACGAGCGGCGTGCCGGCGACCTCGAGCCGCTGGCCGTCGGTCAGGTCGACGTCCCAGAGCATGTCGGGGTGGGTGAGCTCCCACAGCGGCCGGTCGTCGGGGTGCAGCAGGATCGGGGCCCCCTGTCCGCCGTTGACCCGCTCGCGCAGCTCCGGCGCCACCCGCACGTGGTCGTCGTGGGCGTGGGTGCACAGGATCCCCCGGACCTTCCGGTCGCCCACGACCTCGAGGATCGCGTCGACGTCGTGGGGCGCGTCGATCACCACGCACTCGCGGTCGTCGCCGATGACCCAGACGTTGTTGTCGACGTCGAAGGTCTCGCCGTCGAGGGTGAACGTCCCGCTGACGACCGCGTGGTCGATGCGGGCGGTCACAGGACCACCACGCTGCGCAGCACCGGCTCGTGGTCCGGGCCGCCGTGCATCTTCTCGAACGCCGCCTCGACCTCCTCCAGGCCGATCTCCTCGGTCACGAACGCATCCAGATCCAGGCGACCCTGCCGATACAGATCCACCAACATCGGAAAGTCCCGACTCGGCAGACAATCGCCGTACCAGCTCGACTTCAACGCCCCACCCCGACCGAACACGTCGATCAACGGCAGCTCCGGCACCCTCATCTCCGGCGTCGGCACCCCCACCAACACCACCGTCCCGGCCAGATCACGGGCGTAGAACGCCTGCTTCCACGTCTCCGGCCGCCCCACCGCCTCGATCACCACATCCGCACCCTCCGCGCCCTCGTACGTCTCCGCGCAGATCCGCTTGATCTCCTCGACCGGGTCGACCTCGGCCGAGTTCACCGTGTGCGTCGCCCCCATCCGCTTGGCCGCCGCCAGCTTCCGGGCATCGATGTCGACCGCCACGATCGGACTGGCACCGGCCAGCGCCGCACCCGCGACCGCCGCGACGCCGACGCCACCGCACCCGATCACCGCCACCGACCTCCCCCGCGTCACCCCACCGGTGTTGATCGCCGCACCCAACCCGGCCATCACCCCACACCCCAGGAGACCCACCGCCGCCGGCCGAGCCTCGGGATCCACCTTCGTGCACTGACCCGCCGCCACCAACGTCTTCTCCGCGAACGCCCCGATCCCCAACGCCGGCGTCAACACCGCCCCCGCGTCCGAACCCTCGGCCAACGTCATCTTCTGCGTCGCGTTGTGGGTGGCGAAGCAGTACTGCGGCTCCCCCCGCCGGCACGCCCGACACTCCCCACACACCGCACGCCAGTTCAACACCACGAAGTCACCCGCAGCCACACTCGTCACGCCAGGACCCACCGCCTCCACCACACCGGCCGCCTCATGACCCAACAAGAACGGGAACTCGTCGTTGATCCCACCCTCCCGGTAATGCAGATCGGTATGGCACACCCCGCACGCC
>JBQCCW010000356.1:0-2238 GCA_051961835.1 Marmoricola sp.
GGTGGGCCGTTGCCGACACCTCGTGCGGCCGTTCCTGATACTTCGCGCGGCCGTTGCCGACACCTCGGCGGGCGGTTGCTGACAACTGGCGGGCCCGGGGTTAGCGGCGAGTCAAGGATGTGTGTCGCGGAGATGACTGTCCCGGCCCGCCGACACTTCCTACGCTCCCCGCCCAAGGTCTCGGGGAAGCGTCTCGGGGGCCACTGTCTCGGGGGACCAGTTCGGCGCCGGCCTCGTCACCGTCGTCGCCGAGCGAGGAGTAGTCGTGAGCATCAGCGAGGACGTCAGGATCGCGAGGACCCAGCGGCCCGAGCAGGCCGAGAGGCCCGAGAGGGGCACCCTCGTCCTGCGACCGATGCGCCCGTCCAAGGCGCGTGACGCCCGGGCCGCCATCGATGCGGCTGCCGGCATCCGCACCCCGACCCTCGTCGCCCCGCGCCGCGTCCTCGCCATCGTGTCGGGCTCGCGCGACGGCGGCGGCCTGCTGTTCCAGCTCCTGCGTCGCACCGGCGCGTTCCAGTCGCTCGACGGCGCTCACACCCACCTGTACCAGCTGCACGGCCTCGGCACCCCGGCCGGCGAGCACACGTGCGACGCCGACGTGACCTCCGCCCGCGGGCTCCCGGCCGTCCTCCAGGACCTCCTGCGCGACTGCACCGTCCCGGACGCCGCGCACGACCTCGCCGGTGACGAGTACGCCGTACGCCTGGCCCGACGCCTGGTCGTGCAGTGGCCGACCCGCACCCCGCCCGCCCATCTGGACCTCGACGTCGCCCGCCGCTGCGTCTGCGCCGCGCGGCCCGGCCAGACGGCGGAGACGATCGTCTTCGACGTCGTACGACGGCTCGCCGCGGTCGGCTTCGACGTGGACCCCGCCCACTACGACGTACCCCGGTGGCGTCGTCTCCCCAGCACCGGGCAGCCCCCGCACGCCGGGCCGTTCCTCGAATCCCCGCCGTACGCCGTGCCGAGCCGCACCGCGGTCCGGCCCGGCGCGGGCACGGGCAAGCCGCGCCTGGTCCACGCGCCGATCGACGCCTTCCGTGTCGACCTGGTGCAGGAGCTGTTCCCCGACAGCGAGGTCCGCTTCGTCCACCTCTTCCGCGACCCCGCCTCGGCCGTGAACGCCCTGATCGACGGCTGGCTCGACAGCGGGTTCTTCACCCACGCCCTGGAGGGTGACCCGTTGCGCATCGAGGGCTACTCCCACACCGCGTGGGGGCGCCGGCTCTGGAACTTCGACCTCTTCCCGGGCTGGCAGCAGCACCTCGACGACGACCTCGCGTCGGTGTGCGCCCAGCAGTGGGCGTCGTCGCACCGCGCCATCCTCGAGTCGCTCTACAGCTCCGACTGCCTGCGCGTGTCCTACGCGCACCTGACCGGCGACCGCCACCTGCGCACCGCGGCGCTGCGCGGCATCCTCGAGTACGCCGGCGTCACGCTCACCGCGCGGCCGCGGACTCCGGCGATGCAGCGGCCGATGATCACCACCGTCGCGCCGCCCCCGCGCCGCTGGTCCCTGCGCGACGACACGATCGTGCCGGTGTTGCACGACCCCGCGATCCGCGACGTCAGCGAGCGCCTGGAGGAGGAGGCCGAGCTGCAGGCCACCTGGGCCTGACGGCTCGCGCACCCCGATCCCCGCCGTCGCCCGAGCCCCGCCGTCGGTCGAGCCTGTCGAGACCACGCTCCTACGCCCGACGAACCGGATGCTGGGCACGCCCCGCGCCGCGGCGCGACCCGGGGCAGAGATTCGGGCGCCATGACCGCCCCCGACCAGCCCACCGCCCGGGACGCCATCGCCGCGCTCACCGAGCACGAGGCCTGGGCGATCATCCGCCGGTCCACGCGCGTCGGTGATCGCCAGACCGTCGGTCTGGTCGGCGGACGACGTCGCGTGGTCGAGTCGCTGCTCGACATCCCGCTGGAGACCGGCGTCCCCGAGGGCGGCCACATCGCCGACCGCCTCGTCGCCGTCCCGTTCCGCCAGGTCCGCGAGCGCGGCTTCGAGGCCCACGACGACGGCACCCCGCTGGTGGTCGTGGACGTCGAGACCGAGCTGGAGTTCACCGTCGAGGAGGTCGTCGAAGCGATCGCCGACACCGGCATCGAGCTGGCCGACCGGGGCGGGTTCGACATCGACGACGACGCGTACGCCGACCTGGTCGCCGCGATCATCCGCGACGAGATCGGCCAGGGCGAGGGCGCCAACCTCGTCGTCGGCCGTCACTACCGCGC
>JBQCCW010000357.1:0-5073 GCA_051961835.1 Marmoricola sp.
GCGCGGGAGTGGATGGGCGAGGGCCGGCCGGGAGGTCGCGACGAGCTGCTCCGACGGCTGGCGGTCAGCGGCGGCGTCTACGTCCCGCGCTTCTACGACGTGCGCTACGGCGACGACGGTGCGCTGCGGTCCGTCGTCCCGAACCGTGCGGGCGTGCCCGACCGCGTCCGCAAGCACACGTTGATGGATCTCGACGCCTGGCCCTACCCGCGCCGCCCGCTGGTGCCGCTGGCCGAGACGGTGCACGAGCGCTTCAGCGTGGAGATCTTCCGGGGCTGCACCCGGGGCTGCCGGTTCTGCCAGGCCGGCATGATCACCCGGCCCGTCCGGGAGCGCTCGATCACGACGATCGGCGACATGGTGGAGAACGGCGTGCGCGCCACCGGGTTCGACGAGGTCGGCCTGCTCTCGCTCTCCAGCGCCGACCACACCGAGATCGCCGAGGTCGCCAAGGGCCTCGCGGACCGGTACGAGGACGCGAATGTGTCGCTGTCGCTGCCCAGCACCCGCGTGGACGCCTTCAACATCACGCTGGCCAACGAGTTCTCCCGGAACGGCCGGCGCTCGGGCCTGACGTTCGCGCCCGAGGGCGGCTCGGAGCGGATGCGCAAGGTGATCAACAAGATGGTGACCGCCGAGGACCTGATCCGCACCGTCGCGGCGGCGTACTCCCACGGCTGGCGCCAGGTGAAGCTCTACTTCATGTGCGGCCTGCCGACCGAGACCGACGAGGACGTGCTCGAGATCGCCGAGCTGGCCAAGCAGGTCATCGCCAAGGGCCGCGAGGTCTCCGGCCGCAACGACATCCGCTGCACGGTCTCGATCGGCGGGTTCGTGCCCAAGCCCCACACGCCGTTCCAGTGGGCTGCACAGCTCGATGCCGACACCACCGACGAGCGGCTGCGCAAGCTCCGCGAGGTGGTGCGGGCGGACAGGCGCTACGGCCGCGCGATCGGCTTCCGCTACCACGACGGCAAGCCCGGCATCGTCGAGGGACTCCTCTCCCGGGGCGACCGGCGGGTCGGTCGGATCATCGAGGCCGCGTGGCGTGCGGGCGGTCGCTTCGACGGCTGGAGCGAGCACTTCTCCTACGAGCGCTGGATGGAGGCCGCCGAGCAGGGCCTCGCCGGTACGGACGTCGACGTCGACTGGTTCACCACCCGCGAGCGGACCTATGACGAGGTGCTCCCCTGGGACCATCTGGACTCGGGTCTCGACAAGGACTGGCTCTGGCAGGACTGGGAGGACGCCCTCGACGCCGACTCGGTCGACGTCGAGGACTGCCGCTGGACGCCCTGCTACGACTGCGGTGTCTGCCCCGAGATGGGCACCGACATCCAGATCGGCCCGACCGGCCGGCAGCTGCTGCCGCTCAGCGTGGTCTGAGCGGCCACTCGACTCGTGTCCGGGCGAGCTCGTCCTCGACGAAGCGGGGGCGGGAGACCAGCAGGCCGGTGATCCACTGGGGCACGAGGAGCGCGAGGAGGACGGCCAGCGGGACGGTCCAGCCATCCGTCGCGTCGTGGAGGACACCGACGCCGAACGGGCCGACCGCCGCGATCAGGTAGCCCACCGACTGGGTGAAGCCGGACAGGGCAGCGGTGCCCCCCGGCGTGCGTGAACGCAGGCCGATGAGGGTCAGCGCATAGGGGAACGTGCAGCCGCCGATGCCGATGCTCACCGCCCAGAACCACGGCGCGGCGGTCGGGGCGAGCAACAGCCCGAGGTAGCCCAGCGGATAGAACACCATGATCGCGCTGAGCAGCCAGCGCTGGTCGCGCACGCGCGGCGTCACCGACGGGATGACAAGCGACAGCGGGATGCTGACGGCCGTGATCACCCCGAGCAGCGACCCTGCTGTCGCCGCGCTGAAGCCGGCGTCGCGGTAGATCAGCGCGAACCAGCCGAAGATGGAGTACGCCTGCAGCGACTGCAACCCGAAGAAGACGGCCATCAGCCACCCCAGCCGCGTGCGGCCCACCGCACCGATCCCGTACGTCGTGCCGCGGGGCCGCTCGCGCAGGTCGTGGCCGATCAGCGCCAGCCACGGGACGACGGCCACCACCGCCGTGAGGGCCCAGACGAGGAGCCCCCGCCGCCAGTCGACGTGGCCGGCGGTGTGCGCGAACGGCACGGTGAGCACCGACGCGCTCGTCAGGCCGACCGCCATCGCCGTCGTGTACACGGCGGTCACCAGGCCGATGCGGTCGGGGAAGTGGAGCTTGACCAGCGACGGCAGGAGCACGTTGGCTGCGGCAGCGCCGGTCAGCGCCAGGAACGACAACACCAGGAACAACCAGCCCTGGTCGACCCGGGTGCGGGTCCACAGGGCGAGCGTCACGACGACGAGGCCGAGCAGGGTGAGTCGGTGCACCCCGACGCGGCGTGCGAGGCGGGGCGCGGCCGCGCCGACGCTCGCGAAGCACAGCACCGGCAGCGTCGTGAGGATGCCGGCCTCGGCACCGTCGAGGTGCAGCCCGGCGGTGATCTCCTCCAGGACCGGGCCGACGCTCACCGCGGCCGGACGCAGGTTGAACGCGAGCGTCACGATGCCGAGGACCACCAGCCAGCGTTGGAGGCGGGAGTCGTGAGCAGCGCCCGTGCCGCCGGCGGCCGCCGGCGGGGTCGTCACGTCGATCGTGGGGCGGCTGCCGGGCGTGCTCACCCGCCGATCCAAGCACGCGTGCGCACACGGCCCCGATGCGGTGGGATGGCGCTGTGCGGACGATCACCGACGAGGAGCGCCGAGCGCGGCTCGGCACCCGACACGCGCTGGCGGCCCCTGCGGCGGGTCCCCTCGAGGCGGCCCGGGCGGTGGTCTGCCTGCACGCGACCGAGCCGGCCTCGGTGCACCTTGCGGCCTGGGCGCGGAGCGGCGCGACGCGCTCCTCGGTCGACGCGGCGCTGTTCGAGGACCGCACCCTGATCCGGCAGCTGGCGATGCGCCGCACGGTGTTCGCGTTCCCCCGGGAGCTGCTGAGGGCCGTGTGGGGGAGCGCCGCCGCCCGGGTGGCCGGCCAGCAGCGCCGGCGGCTGGTGGCGGACGTAGAGAAGGTCGGCGTCGCCGACGGCGAGGCCTGGGCCGAGGAGCACCTGGAGGCGGCGCTGGCCCTGGTCGGCCGGCACGGCACCCTGGCCACCGCGCAGGTGCGTGAGCTGCTGCCCGCGCTCGACCTGCGCCTGGTGCGCGGAGCAGGCTCGGCATGGGAGGCCGAGGTGGCCGTCGCCCGGCAGGTGATCACGGTGCTCGGCGCGCAGGGCCGGCTGCTGCGCGGACCCAACGACGGCACCTGGAAGACCGCGCGGCACCGCTGGGTGCGCAGCGAGGACTGGCTCGCAGAGAGGTCACGGCCGCTCCCGGAGTCGGAGGGGTACGCCGCCCTGGTGCGGTGCTGGCTGGCTGCGTTCGGTCCGGGAACCGAGGCGGACATGGTGTGGTGGCTGGGCGCCACCAAGGCGGCTGTCCGTCGTGCCCTCGTCGACGTGGGTGCCGTGCAGGTGCTGACCGCGGCCGGGCCGGCGTACGTGCTGGCGGAGGACGTCGATCCGGTCGCCCCGACCGAGCCGTGGGCGGCGCTGCTGCCGGCGCTCGACCCCACGACGATGGGCTGGAAGGACCGTGGCTTCCTGCTCGGCCCGCACGCCGCGGCGATCTTCGACCGGAACGGCAACGGCGGACCCACCGCCTGGTGGGACGGCCGGATCGTCGGCGGGTGGACCCAGGCCCCCGACGGGACCGTCGTGGGCGTTCCCGCCGAGGCGCTGCCGGCCGAGGCGGTCCCCGCCCTCCAGGAGCGGGCCGAGGCCCTCACCCGGTGGCTGGCCGGTGACGTGGTGCGCTCGGTCTACCAGTCCCCGCTGGTCCGCGGCCTCGAGTGAGCCGCGGCGTCGCACGCCGTACCCTTCGAGCCGTGTCCGAGCCTCCCCGGCCCTCCGCCCGCAACCAGCCCGAGCAGCAGGCACCGCCGGTGCAGCGGCTGCGGGTGCGGTATGCCAAGCGCGGGCGGCTCCGCTTCACCAGCCACCGCGACTTCAGCCGCGCCTTCGAGCGGGCGGTGTTCCGGGCGCGGCTGCCGATGGCGTACTCCTCGGGCTTCAATCCGCATCCCCGGATCTCCTACGCCGGTGCCTCCCCGACCGGAGCCTCCAGCGAGGCCGAGTTCCTCGAGCTGGGGCTGGCACGCGAGGTCGACCCGGTGGCGGTGAAGGCCGCGCTCGACGAGGCGCTGCCCGACGGCCTGGACGTGCTCGAGGTCGTCCCCAGCGCCGGCGGTGCCCTGGCCGACCGTCTCCAGGCGTCCGTGTGGCGCATCGAGCTGCCCGGAGTCGACCCCGGAGAGCTCGGCGAGGGCGTGGCGCGCCTGCTCGCCGAGGACACCGTGACGGTGGAGCGGATGACGAAGAAGGGCCTGCGGGGCTTCGACGTCCGCGGCGCGCTGGTGCGCCTCGAGGCGCTCGCCTGCCCGGCCCACGGCGCGGAGTGTGCGATACTCCAGGTGGTCCTGCGGCACGGAACCCCGTCCGTGAGACCCGACGACGTTCTCGCCGGCCTGCGCACCACTGGGACGAGGATCCCGTCCACCGCCCTCCAGCAGCGGACGGCCCAAGGCCCCCTGGGTGCAGACGGCTCGGTGGGAGATCCGTTGTCACCCGACCGCGACGCGGCCGGCTGAGGGTGGTGACAGCGCCCTCAGCGGGAACGAGACGCTGACCGCGGTCGTGGCGACGGGGAGCCCGCACGACGTGTCACCACCGTGGTGCCGCGTGGGTGTCGTCGCCACCGTAGGCTTTCGCCGCGGACGCCCCGCGCCACGGGGCCCGCGGCCGCGACCCCGACCGGCGCGCGCATCGTCGCCGCCGGCGGTGACGAGGAGCTCACCATGAGCGAGCAGGACCAGCAGGAGACCCCGGGCGGTACGACGGACGAAGCGGCGCCGGTGAAGAAGGCGACCCGGCCCCGCAAGAAGGCGGCCGCGAAGAAGGCGGCCGCCCCGCCTGCGCCCGACACGGCGCCCGACACGGCGCCCGACACGGCGCCCGACACGGCGCCCGACACGGCGCCCGACACGGCGC
>JBQCCW010000358.1:0-7474 GCA_051961835.1 Marmoricola sp.
GAAGTGGGCCGCCAACAGGTGCCCGGGCACCAGCGGGACCGGGACCGGGCGGCCCTCGTCATCCAGCGCGGGGTGGGCGTCGGCCCACGCCACCGCCAGCTTCAGCACCTCGATCCCCGCCGCGACCTCCGCAGCCCGAGCGGCCGCGATCGCGTCCGCCAGCTCCGTGGGCGAGCAGTCCTCCACGC
Source organism: Marmoricola sp. (assembly GCA_051961835.1). GTDB lineage: Bacteria > Actinomycetota > Actinomycetes > Propionibacteriales > Nocardioidaceae > Marmoricola. Next base: position 189 of record JBQCCW010000358.1, read on the forward strand.
CACCCGGCGGAACCGGTGCAGTGTCGAGGAGAGCCGTCATAGAGACATGATACCCGAACACACGTTCGAGCGCAAGAGATAATGGGCTATGGATTGTGATGCCTCAGGACATCGGTGACAGTCGATATCCCCGGACTTCGGTGACGAACGCTCGTTCTCGGGGCGGGATCGGCGCGGTCGGCTGTTGCCCGCGTAGGTGACGCCACGAGCCGCTCGTGACGCGGGTGTCGGGAGGCAGATCCGCTCGAGCCAGGCGCGGTTATTGGGGATGCGGCGGGTCGGCCTTCGTGGTCGAAGACGTCGACCCGGGCTTTGAGCTCGGACAGTGTGGCGCCGAGTGGCCGCTCGGCCACCCGGATTGGTCCATCACGGTCTCGCCGATCGCGTCATGGGACGCGACGGGGCAGCGCGAGTGGTGGTCGACCAGCTGGAAGATGACGCACTTGCGGTCACCGGTCAGGGGCGATGCCTTCAGCGAGGCGCGAACGCCGATCGCCTGCTCCTTGAGCCCCTCCGTCAGCTTCGACGGGCTCGACTTCGGTCGCCGCGTCCAGGGTTCGAGCACCGCCGGCGGCCGGTCGTCCTTCGCTAGCCGGCGTAACTCAGAGAACGACTTGCGGGGCCCTCAGAAGGCCATCGCCTGGGCCCGGCGCTTGACCTCGCTCCCCCGGTTCTCGCGGAGCGCGTCGATCGGGCGACCGGGCAGGGTGTCGTCGGGAGTGAACAGCCAGCGCAGGGCCTCGGCGTCGTCGTACCCGCCGTCGTGGAGCACGGTGAGCACGCCGGCGACGCCCTTCACGATCTGACCGTCGGCGAGGAGCGCCGCGGGCACCCGCGAGCCCTCCTTCGGGCGCGGCACGACCGCGGCCAGCTGGTGCTCCTTGATCAGATGCCCCACGCGGCTGGCGCTGACACCCAGCGCCTCGCCCGCGGCGGCCCAGTCGAGCCACTCCCCCACCAGGTCGGCCAGCGACGGACCGTCCGGCTGCTGCTCCGCTGTCTCGCTCACGGGCCCATGGTGCCAGGCGGCGTCGGGCGCGATCGCAGCCGCTCGCGGGCGGTTCGCGCCCGGCTCCGGACACGCCAGCAACTAGACTCCGCCGCGAACCAGCCGTCGGGAAGGACGATTCGTGGAGCACGCCGACCCGCTGATCGGGCGCGTCCTCGACGGCCGGTACCGGGTCGGGGCCCGGGTCGCTCGCGGCGGGATGGCGGTCGTCCACGAGGCCGTCGACCTGCGCTTGGACCGCGTGGTCGCGGTCAAGGTGATGCACCCCGGGCTCGGGGAGGACCCGGACTTCGTGGCGCGCTTCGAGCGCGAGGCACGCTCGGCGGCCAAGCTCGCGCACCCGCACGCCGTGGCGGTCTTCGACCAGGGCGACGACCACGGGACGCTGTTCCTGGTGATGGAGTACGTCCCGGGGATGACTCTGCGCGAGCTGATCCGGCGGGAGGCGCCCCTGCCCCCGCGGCGAGCCCTCGCCCTGCTCGACCCGGTGCTGCAGTCGCTCGCCGCCGCGCACCGGGCCGGGATGATCCACCGCGACGTCAAGCCGGAGAACGTGCTGCTCGGCGAGGACAACGGCCAGCAGACCGTCAAGGTCGCGGACTTCGGCCTGGCGCGAGCGGTCAACGCCGAGACCCAGCACACCGCGACCAGCGGCGTGCTGATCGGCACGGTGTCCTACCTGGCTCCCGAGCTCGTCGTCGACGGTCGGGCCGATCCGCGCGCCGACGTCTATGCCGCCGGGGTGATCCTGTACGAGCTGCTGACCGGACAGAAGCCGCACCAGGCCGAGTCGCCGATCCAGGTCGCCTACAAGCACGTGCACGAGGACGTCCCGGCTCCGTCGCGCCGTGTGCCGGACATCCCCGACTACGTCGATGCCCTGGTCGAGCGCGCCACCGCCCGAGATCCGTCGTTGCGTCCGGCCGACGCCGGCGTGCTGCTCCACCAGGTACGCCGGGTCCGGCAGGCGCTCGACCAGGGCGTGCGCTCCGACGAGGAGCTGACCGCGGACCTGGCGCTTCCCCAGCACGAGCCCACCGACGAGCTTCCCGATTTCGACTCCTGGCGGCCCGACCCCGGCCAGGAGGGCACCGAGGTGCTGCCCGCAGCGATCATCGACCCGTCGGCGACCGGCGCAGCGACGGCCTGGCGTGCCGCCCACGCTGGAGCCGCCGAGGGCGCCGAGGGGCCGGGCTACCGGCCACCGCGGTCGACCGAGCTCGCGATGCAACCCCTGCCGCCCCCCTCCCGCCGGCAGCGGCGCCGGGGGCCGCTGCTCCTCGTCGGGCTGGTGGTCCTCATCGCGCTGGTCGCGCTGGGCGGGTGGTACCTCGGCATCGCCCGCTACACGGTCACACCGGGCGTCGTGAACCTGCCCCGGGACCAGGCACAGGCACGGATCACCCACGCCGGGCTCCGGATGCGGGTCAGCGGGACGGCGTACTCCGAGGACGTGGCGAAGGGTGCGGTGGTCCGCAGCGACCCCGGCGCCGGGGAGCGCATCCTCAAGCACGGGCTCGTGTCGGTGGTGCTCAGCCGCGGTCCCGAGCGCCACCGGGTGCCCCGGCTCGCCGGCATGTCGCTGGACCAGGCCCGGGCGGCGCTCGACGACGCCCACCTCGCCTTCGGCCGGGCGCTGTCCCGCTACAGCGAGACCGTCCCGCTCGGCGAGGTGATCCGCAGCGACCCGCCGGCGGACACCCTGCAGCGCCGGAACACCGCCGTGGACCTCGAGGTCAGCAAGGGCCCCCGCCCGATCCGGATCCCCGACCTCACCGGCAAGCCCGCCGCCGCCGCCCGCGCGCGGCTGGAGAAGCTCGGCTTCGACGTCACCCAGGCCGGGTCGGAGTACTCCGACTCGGTGCCCAAGGGCCACGTGATCACCCAGTCCCCCGATCAGGGCACCGGACACCGCGGCGACACGATCACGCTGGTGGTGTCCCGCGGGCCCGAGCTCGTCTCGGTGCCCGACGTGCGCCGCGAGTCCTACGACCAGGCCAAGGCGGAGCTCCAGGCGCTCGGGCTGAAGGTGCGACGGGAGGACTCCGCGCTCTACATCGGGTTCGATCGCGTCGCCGGCATGGACCCGGCGCCCGGGACCCAGGTCCCGAAGGGCACGACGATCACCCTCCAACTCGTCTGACCGGCCGGCACTTCCGCCCCACCGGTCACTCCGGTATCGTCCCCCCGGACCGTTTCCCGGCAGGGAGGAGCTCTCGGTGCTCGCTCCGCACGCCCCACCGCCGCGCGCCCGGGCCCTGGTGCGCACGCTGTCCACCGGCGTCGTCCTGGCCACGGTCGCCGCCCTGGGCACGGTGACCGGCTCGATCCTCAGCGCCGCTCCGGCCTCCGCCGCCGCCTCCGCGACCCCGTGGCCGGGCCACCCCGGTCGCCACCTGGTCACCCACGTGGTCCGCCGGGGCGAGACCGCGACCGGGCTGGCGGTGCGCTTCCACGCCTGGACGCGTGAGCTGATCCACCTCAACCACCTCGGCCGCCGAGGACAGCTGTACGTCGGGCAGGTGATCCGTATCCCCGTGGTCGACCGGGCGCACCGGCCCCATCACCGGACGCACCAGCGCACCCAGCACACCCGCCACCACGCGCGCCACCAACATCGCTCCGCCGCCCAGACGCGCCACGAGCGCCTGCGCCGCGCGGGGTGGCGGGGCTTCGAGCTCTCCCGCGCCGAGGTGCGCGCGCTGATCGTCGGCAGCGCCCGCCGCCACCACGTGCCCGCCGACCTCGCCCTCGCGATCGCCTGGCAGGAGAGCGGGTGGCAGCAACCGCTGGTGTCGTCCTCCGGCGCCCTCGGCGTGATGCAGCTGCTCCCCGCCACCGGCCGGTGGATGAGCGACATCGTCGGCCGACCGCTGCACCTGCGACACGTCCGCGACAACATCCACGGCGGCGTGGAGCTGATCCGCGTGCTGCGCGGCGCCACCCACGGCGACCAGAACGCGATCGCGGCGTACTACCAGGGGCTCGGCGCGGTGCGGTCCCACGGCTGGTACGACGACACCGTGCGCTACGTGCGCTCCGTGCGGGCGATCCGCGCCCGGATCCACCGCGGTCTGGCTCCCTGAGGAGGCGGGGGCCCGGCGGCGCACGACGCGGGCGCCCTTCCTAGGCTGTGCCGGTGAGCAGCCCGGCGACACGCAACCCCGTCGGCACGCACGTCAAGGTCGGCCGAGGACTCACCGACGGAGCCCTCGCGACCGCACGCTCCCTGGGCGCCGACGCGCTGCAGGTGTTCGTGGGCAACCCCCGGGGATGGGCCCTGTCGCCCGGCACGCCCGCCGAGGACGAGCGCTTCGCCACGGCCTGTGCGGCCGCCGGGATGCGCGCCTGGGTCCACACGCCGTACCTCGTCAACCTCGGCTCCCCGACCGCGGCCACCTTCGAGCGCTCCGTGGAGGTCGTCGCCCACAACCTGCGTCGCGCCGCCCGGATGGGCGCGGAGGGCGTCGTGGTGCACACCGGCTCCTGCGTCGACGACGGCGGCTCGGCGGAGGCCCTGCGGCAGGTCGGTGCGGGCCTGCTCGGCGTCCTCGCCTCGATCGACGCCGAGCTGGGCGGCCGTGCGCCGTGGCTGCTGCTCGAGCCCACCGCCGGCCAGGGGCGCTCGCTCTGCGCCGGGGTCGAGGACCTCGGTCCCTACCTGGAGGTGCTCGAGCACCACCCGCGGGTCGGCGTCTGCCTCGACACCTGCCACGTGTTCGCCGCCGGGGCGCCGCTCGACGAGGTCGGCGGCACCACCGCCACGCTCGACCTCCTCGAGGAGGTCGCCGGTCCGGGACGTCTCCGGCTGATCCACGCCAACGACTCCAAGGACCCGCGCGGCTCGTTGCGGGACCGTCACGAGCAGATCGGCCGTGGCCACATCGGCACCGGTGCCTTCGCCGAGCTGATGCGTCACCGCAGCACCGCCGGCGTCCCGCTGATCCTCGAGACGCCCGCAGCCGGCGAGCCCGACGGCCCCTGCCTGCCGCTGCTGCAGAGCCTGCGCGCTGCCGAGGTCGCCGCCGGATGAGCGAGACCCGCACCAGCCTCCTCGCCTCGCTCACCCTGCTCGCCATGGCGGCCTGCTGGGGCTCGACGTTCTTCTTGATCCACGACCTCCTCACCCGGGTCCCCGTCGTGGACTTCCTCGCCGTCCGGTTCGCGATCGCGGCGGTGGTCCTGCTGCTGCTCGCCCCCCGAGCGGTGCTCCGCCTGTCCGCGGACCGGCGCCAGCGCGCGGTGGTGCTCGGAGTGCTCTACGGCGGCGCGCAGATCCTGCAGACCACCGGGCTGGCGCACACCCCGGCAAGCGTCTCGGGATTCATCACCGGGATGTACGTCGTATGCACCCCGCTGTTCGCCGCGGCGATCCTGCGCATCCGCATCGTGCCGGCCACCTGGCTCGCGGTCCTGCTGGCGGTCGGCGGGCTGGCCGTCCTCACCTTGTCGGGGATCAGCGCGGGGTACGGCGAGGCGCTCACGCTGGTGGCGGCGATGATCTACGCCCTGCACATCGTCGGCCTGGGCGCCTGGTCGCGCCCCGCGGACGCGCTCGGCATGTCCATCGTCCAGGTCGTCGTGGTCGCGCTGATCTGCACGGTGGCCGCCCTGCCGGGCGGCATCGCCCTCCCGCACCGCACCGGCGACTGGCTCTCGCTGCTCTACATGGCCGTCTTCGCGGCCGCCCTGGCGATGCTCGGCCAGACCTGGGCGCAGGCGCACCTCGCCCCCACCCGCAGCGCCATCGTGATGAGCATGGAGCCGGTGTTCGCCGCGTTCTTCGCCGTGCTGCTGGGCAGCGAGTCGCTGACCTGGCGGATGCTCGTCGGCGGTTCGATGGTCGTTGCCGCCATGCTGATCGTCGAGGTGCTGCCCCGCCGCAAGGTCGAGGTCGAGGTCACCCACATCGCGGTGTGACCGCGTCACACTTCGCACCAGACCCCAGGAGGGCATGTGACCACACCGCCGCCGCCGTACCCGCCGCCGCCGTACCCGCCGCCGCCGTACGCGCCGCCGCCGACGGAGGGGCGTGCCGTGGCCGCGCTCGTCCTCGGCGTCGTCGGCCTGTTCCTGTGCGGCCCGTTCGCCTCGGTCCCGGCGATCGTGCTGGGGCGCCTGGCGGTGCGGGCGATCGACGCCTCCCAGGGGCGCTTGGGCGGCCGCGGCATCGCGACGGCCGGGTTCGTGCTCGGCATCGTGGCGACCGTCGTGTGGACGCTGGTGATCCTGCTGGTGATCGGACTGTTCGCGTTCAGCGCCACCGTGGTGGGCCATGTCGGGACCTGTACGGCCAGTCCCAGCAGCCCGACGGACTGCGCCTTCGGGTAGGGGACCGGGGCGGGTCACATCGCGGACCGCGAGCGGCCGGGCGCGAGGCACGCACTACCGTGGCGGTCATGACGACGTGGACCTATCGGTTTACCGCCGCGCCCGGGGCGCGGAGGGTCCGGTAGGCCTGTCCGCAACAACCACCAGCCCCTGGCGACGCCCGGGGGCTCTCGTCGTTCCCTGACGTCGGCGGGGATCGAGGAGAGGACGAACCATGGTCGTGGTCATGGCGCCCGACGCCACCGAGGAGCAGATCGCGCACGTCACCGAGCGGGTCGAGAGCGTCGGCGGCCAGGCGTTCGTCAGCCGAGGGCTCGTGCGCACGATCATCGGACTGATCGGCGACATCGAGTCGTTCCACCACCTCAACCTGCGCACCCTGCCCGGGGTGGCGGACGTGCACCGGATCTCCGACCCCTTCAAGCTGGTCAGCCGGCAGCATCACGTGGCCCGATCCACCGTCTGGGTGGGCCGGCACCGGCAGGTGCCGATCGGCCCCGACACGTTCACGTTCATCGCGGGTCCGTGCGCCGTCGAGACGCCGCAGCAGACGCTGGAGGCAGCCGAGATGGCGAAGGCGGCCGGCGCCACGCTGCTCCGCGGCGGTGCGTTCAAGCCGCGGACCTCGCCGTACGCCTTCCAGGGGCTCGGCGTGCGTGGTCTGGAGATCCTCTCCGACGTCCGGGAGGTCACCGGACTGCCGATCGTCACCGAGGTCGTCGATGCCCGTGACGTGGGCGTCGTGGCCGAGCACGCCGACATGCTGCAGATCGGCACCCGGAACATGGCGAACTTCGGGCTGCTCCAGGCGGTCGGCGAGTCGGGGCGGCCGGTGCTGCTCAAGCGCGGGATGACCGCGACGATCGAGGAGTGGCTGATGGCCGCGGAGTACGTCGCGCAGCGGGGGAACCTGGACGTCGTGCTCTGCGAGCGGGGCATCCGCACC
>JBQCCW010000359.1:0-3393 GCA_051961835.1 Marmoricola sp.
GGCGTACCGGAAGGCGAAGCGGTCCTTGTCGCTGATCCACTCCTCGTTGACCTCCGGGTCCTCACCGGAGAGCCGGCGCATCACCTTGCCGCGTCGGTGGTCGACGCGGATCGCCGCGCCGCAGGCGTCGTGCTCGCCGACTCCCGGGGTCGACACCAGGTCGAAGGGGCGCGCGCGGAACCGGTAGTCCACCGAGGTGAGGGCACCCACCGGGCAGATCTGGATGGTGTTGCCGGAGAAGTAGGAGTCGAAGGGCTGCTTCTCGTAGATGCCGACCTGCTGGAGGGCACCGCGCTCGACCAGGGCGATGAAGGGATCGCCGGCAACCTGCTCGGAGAAGCGGGTGCAGCGCGCGCAGAGCACACACCGCTCGCGGTCGAGCAGCACCTGCGCGGAGATGTGGATCGGCTTGGGGTAGAGCCGTTTGGCGTCGATGAACCGGCTCTCGCCGGGACCGTTGCTCAGGGCCTGGTTCTGGAGGGGGCACTCCCCGCCCTTGTCGCAGACGGGGCAGTCGAGCGGGTGGTTGATCAGCAGGAACTCGAGGATCCCCTGCTGGGCCTTGGCGGCCACCGGCGAGGTCGCCTGGGTGTTGACCACCATGCCGGGCGCCACGGGGAGCGTGCAGGACGCCTGGGGCTTGGGCATCGGCCGCCCGTTGCCCGCATCGGGGACGTCGACCAGGCACTGCCGGCTGGCACCGACCGGGTCGAGCAGGGGGTGGTCGCAGAACCGCGGGATCTGCACGCCGATCTGCTCGGCGGCGCGGATCACCAGCGTGCCCTCGGGGACGCTCACCTCGATGCCGTCGATGGTGACGGTCACGAGGTTCACCACCGTGGGAGTCTGGTCGCCGGCTCGCTCCGGTGCCGTGGTCATGACAGGGCCTCCGAGGGCTGGAAGAGGGTCGACGCCATCGGGTCGAACGGGCAGCCACCGTGGGTGAGGTGGGCGACGTACTCGTCGCGGAAGTGCTCGATCGAGGAGGTGATCGGACTGGTGGCGCCGTCACCGAGGGCGCAGAAGGCGCGACCCAGGATGTTGTCGCACTGGTCGAGGAGCAGCGCGAGATCGTCGACGGTGCCGTCGCCGCGCTCGAGCCGCGCGAGGACCTGCACCAGCCACCAGGTGCCCTCCCGGCAGGGCGTGCACTTGCCGCAGGACTCGTGCTTGTAGAACTCCGTCCAGCGCAGCACCGCGCGCACGACGCACGTGGTCTCGTCGAAGATCTGCAAAGCCCGGGTGCCGAGCATCGAGCCGACCCCGGCGACCCCCTCGAAGTCGAGCGGCACGTCGAGGTGCGCCGCGGTGAGGATCGGGGTGCTGGATCCGCCCGGAGTCCAGAACTTCAGCTCGTGCCCTTCCCTGACGCCCCCCGCCAGGTCGAGCAGCTCACGCAGGGTGATGCCGAGCGGGGCTTCGTACTGGCCGGGTCGCTGCACGTGGCCGGAGAGCGAGAAGATGCCGAATCCCTTGGACTTCTCGGTGCCCATCGAGGCGAACCAGCCGGCACCGTTCCCGATGATGCTCGGGACCGAGGAGATGCTCTCGACGTTGTTGATCACCGTCGGGCTGGCGTAGAGCCCGGCGACCGCCGGGAAGGGCGGCCGCAGCCGCGGCTGGCCGCGGCGGCCCTCGAGGGAGTCGAGCAGGGCCGTCTCCTCCCCGCAGATGTAGGCACCGGCGCCCGCGTGCACGACCACCTCGAGGTCGTATCCCGAGCCGTGGATGTCGGCGCCGAGATGTCCGGCGTCGTAGGCCTCCTGGACCGCCTGCTGCAGGCGGCGCACCACGTGCACGACCTCGCCGCGGACGTAGATGAACGCCCGGTGCGCCCGGATGGCGTAGGAGCTGATGATGACGCCCTCGAGCAGGGTGTGCGGGCTGGCCATCATCAGCGGCACGTCCTTGCAGGTGCCGGGCTCGGACTCGTCGGCGTTGACCACCAGGTACTTCGGACGTGGATTGTCCTGAGGAATGAACGACCACTTCATCCCGGTCGGGAACCCGGCGCCGCCGCGGCCGCGGAGGTTGGAGTCCTTGACGGCGGCGATGACGTCGTCGGGGCTCATCCCGAGCGCGACGTCGAGGGCGCGGTAGCCGCCGCGCTCGGCGTACGACGCGAGCGTCCAGGACCGGTCGGCGTCCCAGTTGTCGGTGAGCACGGGGGTCAACGTGTCGCTCACTGTGCCTCCTCCACCGAGGGTGCGGTCCAGTCGTGCTCGCGGGCGATCTCCAGGCCTGCCAGCGACGCCGGACCTGCCGAGGGTCCCTCGTCGGCGCGGCCGTCGGGGAAGCCGGCGAGGACGCGCTCGGTCTCGCGCCAGCCGGTGATCCGCGCACCGCGGGTGGCGCGCACCTCGGCGCCGCTGCGCAGGTCGTCGACCAGCCGCACCGCGGACTCCGGGGTCTGGTTGTCGACGAACTCCCAGTCGACCATCACCACGGGCGCGTAGTCGCACGCCGCGTTGCACTCGACATGCTCGAGGGTGACCTTCCCGTCGGCGCTCGTCTCGTCGTTGCCGACGTCGAGATGGTCCTTGAGCCGCTCGAAGATCAGGTCGCCGCCCATGATCGCGCACAGGGTGTTCGTGCAGACGCCGACGAGGTGCTCCCCCACCGGCTTGCGCTTGTACATCGTGTAGAACGTCGCGACGCCGCTCACCTCGGCGGTGCTCAGGCCGAGGATCTCGGCGCACACCTCGATGCCCTCGGCGGTGACGCGGCCCTCCACCGACTGCACGAGGTGCAGCATCGGCAGCAGCCCGGACCGGGCCTCCGGATACCGCGCCGCGATCTCCCGCAGCTCGGCCAGCGTCGCTTCAGAGAACATCAGCCACAGACCTTTCGGGGTCCCCGCGGCGTTGTCTGCGGGGGAGCGAAGCGGAGGAGCAGAGAACGTCGTGGGGTGGTGCTTCGGGGTCCCCGCGGCGTTGTCTGCGGGGGAGCGAAGCGGAGGAGCAGAGAACGTCGTGGGGTGATCATCGGTCGACCCCACCCATCACCGGGTCGATGCTGGCGATCGCGACGATCACATCGGCCACCATGCCGCCCTCGCTCATCACGCTGGTCGCCTGGAGGTTGGTGAACGACGGATCGCGGAAGTGCACCCGGTAGGGACGGGTCCCGCCCGCGGACCCCACGTGGGCGCCGAGCTCGCCGCGCGGCGACTCGACCGGCACGTAGACCTGGCCGGGCGGGACCCGGAAGCCCTCGGTGACCAGCTTGAAGTGGTGGATCAGGGCCTCCATCGACTCACCCATGATGTGGCGGATGTGGTCGAGGCTGTTGCCCATGCCGTCGCTGCCGATGGCGAGCTGGCTGGGCCAGGCGATCTTCTTGTCGCCGACCATGACCGGGGCGCGCTCGAGCTTGGCCAGCCGGTCGGCGGCC
>JBQCCW010000360.1:0-7970 GCA_051961835.1 Marmoricola sp.
GGTCGGGGTGGGGCGTTGAAGTCGAGCTGGTACGGCGATTGTCTGCCGAGTCGGGACTTCCCGATGTTGGTGGATCTGTATCGGCAGGGTCGCCTGGATCTGGATGCGTTCGTGACCGAGGAGATCGGGCTGGAGGAGGTCGAGGCGGCGTTCGAGAAGATGCACGGCGGCCCGGACCACGAGCCGGTGCTGCGCAGCGTGGTGGTCCTGTGACCGCCCGCATCGACCCGCTGCCGCGGGGCGGAGAGGGCGCCGCCACCTGAGCCGGAGCCGCGCGGAGGCATGCGGAGGCATCTCGTGGGCCCCGCCGGGGCACTGTGCGGTGAAGCCCGCGGGGCGGACGTCGCCCTGGTCGGGACCGACAGGCAAGGAGCGCGCGGTGGAGAACCTGGTCGAGCAGATCGAAGGACAGCAGGCGTTGGACGGGCCGTCGAAGGCGCTGTCGGGGGCCGTCAACCGGCTGACCTCGCCGACGGCGGTGAAGAACGCGCTGTCGGGGACGTGGCTGGGCCACCAGCTCCACCCGATGCTCACCGACGTCCCCATCGGAGCGTGGTCCATGGCCGCCTTCCTCGACGTCATGGGCGGAGCCGACGCGGCAGGAGCGGCACGCAAGCTGGTCGGACTCGGCCTGCTCGCCGCCGTACCCACCGCTGCGTCGGGAGCCTCGGACTGGTCCGACACACTCGGCGGCGACCGGCGGATCGGCCTGGTCCACGCGGCCAGCAACTCGGTCGCGACGGTGCTCCAGACCACGTCGTGGCTCGCGCGGCGCCGGGATCGTCGAGGCACCGGCATGGTGCTCAGCGGCATGGCGATGGGTGTCGCCGGATTCGGCGCCTACCTCGGCGGACACCTGTCGTACTCCCGGGGAGTCGGGGTCAACCACACCGCGTTCCAGAGCGCCGTGGGGGACTGGACGGACGTGGCGGCCGACGGTGACGTCGTCGAGGGCCGGCCCCTCAGAGTGGAGGCAGGCGAGGTCCCTGTGGTGCTCGTCCGGCACCGCGGTGCGATCCGAGCGCTGTCTGCGACGTGCACGCACGCCGGGGGCCCCCTCGACGAGGGCACGGTGACCGCCGAGGGCTGCCTGCAGTGCCCGTGGCACGGGAGCGAGTTCCAGCTGTCCGACGGATCGGTTCGGCGCGGGCCGGCCAGCGTCGCCCAGCCGCGGTGGGACGTGCGGGTCCAGGGCGGGCGGGTGGAGGTCCGCTCCGCCTGAGCACTTGCATTGGTACCCCTGGGGGGTATATTGGGCGCCGTGCAGACATCCGAGGATCTCCGATGAGCGCGAGTGACGCTCCCGCGACCCCGGGCTACATCAGCGACAAGGACGCGCTGTTGGCCCGCCTCCGGCGTATCGAGGGCCAGGTGCGAGGGCTGCAGCGGCAGGTCGAGCACGAGACCTACTGCATCGACGTGCTGACGCAGGTCAGTGCTACGACCAAGGCCCTGCAGTCGGTCGCGCTGCTGCTCCTCGACGACCACCTCGGTCACTGCGTCGGTCACGCGACCGGCGCCGACCGCGAGGCGAAGCTGGCCGAGGCCTCGCAGGCGATCAGCCGCCTCGTGCGGTCCTGACCTGCCCGAAACCATCCCGTCCCACGAGGAGACATCGATGACAGACGTGAACGCGACCGGCTCCGCCGGCTCGACGCAGACCTACGGCGTGCAGGGCATGACCTGCGGTCACTGCGTCGCCTCGGTCACCGAGGAGCTCCAGGAGCTGCCCGGCGTGCGCGAGGTCGGCGTCGACCTCGTCGCCGGGGGGACGTCGAGGGTCACCCTCACCAGTGCCGTGCCGCTCGACGACGCCGCTGTGCGGGCCGCCGTCGAGGAGGCCGGATACGAACTGGCGTGATCTCCCGAGAGGCTGAAGGATCGATGACCGCAGTGGAGCGCTCAGCCGAGGAGGCACGCCTCGAGCTTCTCGTGTCCGGGATGACCTGCGCCTCCTGTGCGAACCGGATCGAGCGCAAGCTCAACAAGCTCGACGGCGTGGTCGCCACCGTCAACTACGCGACCGAGAAGGCGCAGGTCGCCTACGACCCTGCGCTCGTCGCTCCGGACGACCTCCTGGCCACCGTCTCTGCTGCGGGGTACGGCGCCACGCTGCCGCAGAGGTCCGCGGGCCAGGACGCGGCGGAGCCGGTCGACGGGCACGAGACCGCCCTGGCTGCGCTCCGGCAGCGGTTGCTCGTCTCGGCCGCCCTGTCCGTGCCTGTCGTGGCGCTCGCGATGGTGCCCGCCTGGCAGTTCACGAACTGGCAGTGGCTGTCCCTCGCCCTCGCCGCACCTGTCGTGGTGTGGGGAGCGTGGCCGTTCCACAAGGCGGCCTGGACGAACCTGCGCCACCGCACCTCGACGATGGACACGCTGGTGTCGATGGGCACCCTCGCGGCGTTCGGCTGGTCGCTCTACGCGTTGTTCTTCGGCACGGCCGGCGAGCCGGGTATGCACGACACCTTCGAGCTCACGGTCCGACGGATGAGCGGCTCCGGCGCCATCTACCTCGAGGCCGCTGCCGGGGTCACCACGCTGATCCTTGCCGGCCGCTTCGTGGAGGCCCGGTCCAAGCGCCAGGCGGGCGCCGCCCTGCGGGCGCTGCTCGACATGGGGGCGAAGGACGTCGCCGTCCTCCGCGACGGTCCTCAGGGCCCGGTCGAGCGGCGCGTCCCCGTCCAAGAGCTCGGCGTCGGCGACCTCTTCGTCGTCCGCCCCGGTGAGAAGCTCGCTGCGGACGGCGTGGTCACCGAGGGCGGCTCGGCGATCGACGCCTCGCTCCTGACCGGCGAGTCGGTGCCGATGGAGGTCACCGTCGGGGACCCGGTGACCGGCGCGACGGTGAACGCCGGCGGGCGGCTCGTCGTCCGCGCGACGCGGGTGGGCGCGGACACCCAGCTCGCTCAGATGGCGCGCCTCGTGGAGGATGCCCAGAACGGCAAGGCCGCCGCTCAACGCCTCGCCGACCGCATCTCCGGGATCTTCGTGCCGGCGGTGCTCGTCCTCGCCGCCGCGACCCTCGTCGTCTGGCTGCTCGCCGGCGGGAGCGCCACCGCAGCCTTCACGGCCGCCGTGTCCGTCCTCATCATCGCGTGCCCCTGCGCCCTGGGCCTCGCCACCCCGACGGCGCTGATGGTGGGTACCGGGCGCGGCGCGCAGCTGGGCATCCTCATCAAGGGACCCGAAGCGCTCGAGCAGACGCGGACCGTCGACACCATCGTGCTCGACAAGACCGGCACCGTCACGAGCGGGCACATGACGCTCGCGGGGGTCACCGCGGCAGGCGGGGAAGACCCCGCGGAGGTGCTCCGGCTGGCGGGTGCGCTGGAGGACGGCTCGGAGCACCCCATTGCCCGTGCGGTCACCGCGGCGGCTCGCGCCGCCGGGATCCCCTTGCCTGTCCCTGAGGACTTCGCCAACGTCGAGGGCCTCGGTGTCCGGGGCGCCGTCGAGGGTCACGCCGTCCTCGTGGGTCGTCCCCAACTGCTCGGTCCGTCCCACCAGCCGCTGCCCGACGACCTCCAGCGTGCGGTCGCCCGCGCGCAGTCGACGGGCCGCACCGCGATCGCGGTCGGCTGGGACGGCGCGGCGCGCGGCGTCCTCGTGGTCGGCGACCAGGTGAAGGACACCTCGGCCGATGCGGTGGCGCGGCTGCGTGCGCTCGGGTTGCGTCCGATGCTGGTGACCGGGGACAACGCCGCCGTCGCGCACGCCGTGGCGGCGGAAGTGGGCATCGACGCGACCGACGTCATCGCCGAGGTGCTGCCGGCCGACAAGGTCGAGGTCGTGAAGCGGCTCCAGGGGGACGGCCGGGTGGTGGCCATGGTGGGCGACGGCGTGAACGACGCGGCCGCGCTCGCTCAAGCCGACCTCGGCCTGGCGATGGGCACGGGCACCGACGTCGCCATCGAGGCCTCCGACCTCACGCTCGTGCGTGGCGACCTGCGGGTCGCCGCCGACGCCATCCGGCTGTCGCGGCGCACCCTCGCCACGATCAAGGGCAATCTCTTCTGGGCGTTCGGCTACAACGTCGCGGCCCTGCCTCTGGCGGCGGCCGGACTGCTCAACCCGATGCTCGCCGGCGCGGCGATGGCGTTCTCGTCGGTGTTCGTCGTCGGGAACAGCCTCCGCCTGCGCCGGTTCCACTCAGCCGTTCAGTAGCGGGTCCCGTAGGGGTCGGCCGGCCCGAAGGCATAGTCCTGCGGCGGCGCGTCGCCGTGGTGGATCGCACACCACGCATCGCGCGGCGCGCTCGAGTTGAGCAGGGGCACGTAGGACTGCGTGGTCAGCAGGCCCTGAGCGATCGTGTTCGCCTGCGTCTCGATGTTCTGTGCCACCAGCGCACGCGCCGCGGGCGTCGGTGCGGAGACCAGCGCCTCGGCGTTGCGCCAGGCGTTCTCCCGCCAGGCGGACACCATCTGGAACAGCGTCCACTGGCTGATGCCCCAGGGGTCGGAGGTGTCGTCGACGGTCGGGTCGAACCGCTGGGCGAACTCCGCGATCAACGGCGCAGTGGCGTCGTAGAGCCACGCTTCCACCGCGTCGTAGTCCGGCTTGCGCGAGGACCCGTCCGGAACGACGAGGCCGACGGCCGCCATCACGAACGGGAGGTCCCGGTTGATGTGGGCGTTCATGCCGAGCAGCAGGTCGCCGCTCCCCGTGGTCCGCCTTGCCTTCGCGGCGTCGAATGCGAGCAGCCATGCCTGGGGGACCGCGCTACGGTTGCCCGACTGCCAGTTGTAGTAAGCGTCGGTGTAGTACTTGGCGAACACCGCGTCGACGTGATTGAAGTACGGCACGTCCTGGTAGTAGCCGGGGATGGCGCGGGTGTATCCGTAGAGCTGCGTCATCCGCACGTAGGCGCGGGCGAAGATCGCGTTGTGGTCACAGCTCTGCGCCGTCTGGTCGGCGATCCGGGCCTCCTCCTTGAGCGTGGCGCTCAGGCAGATGCTCCGTCCGGCGACGCAGTCGTTGTCGCTGCTGGGCACGTAGCTGTCGGTCCACCCCGGGAGGTAGGACGACCAGGGGACGTACGGCAGCAGGTCGGCGTGAGCCGGGGCGGCGCCGGCGACGAGTGTCGCCGGCAGCGTGACGGCGGCTGCGGCCGCCGCCACGCCGAACCGGCGTACAGCACGTCGGAACGAGGTCGGGATGATCATCGCGCTTCCCTCCAGCGGGTGATCGTCGAGCTCCCGAGACTCGAACGGACGGGTCAGACGGTGACGATGTTGGCGCTCATCGCCTCGAGCATCTCGGGGGTCACCTCGGGGACGCCGTGGTCCTCACGAGCGTGCCGGCTGACCTTCGCCAGCACCGTCTCCCGGTCGTCCTCCTCGAATCGCGCCGAGCATCCCGGAACGGCGTCGCC
Source organism: Marmoricola sp. (assembly GCA_051961835.1). GTDB lineage: Bacteria > Actinomycetota > Actinomycetes > Propionibacteriales > Nocardioidaceae > Marmoricola. The sequence continues at coordinate 5,372 of JBQCCW010000360.1, forward strand.
GCAGGCGAGTACGTACTTCATCGGTGATCTCCCTCATGGTTCACGTCGGGCCCCTCCGGCCCGGCGTCGTCTGATGTGCGGGGCAGCCGGGCGTAGAGCACCGTGCTCGCCTCGTCGCCCTCCGCGCCGAGATAGCCGCCGTGCGCCACGACGAGCGCGCGCGTGAGGAACAGTCCGGTCGTCACGCCGGTCGCGTCGTGATTGGCGCCGAACGGGTCGAACAGCGCCTTCATCACCATCGCGCTGATCGGCTCCCCCTCGCGGACGACCCGGAGGTCGGTCCACGGTCCGTCGACGACCACGTCGAGGGCGACGCCCGTAGGCTCCGGCTCCCGGTGAGCGATTGCCCAGAGGTCGCGGAGCACCCGGGTGAGCAAGCGCGGGTCGCCGTCGACGGTCGCGCCGGCTCCTCCCTGACGCACGCGCTCGAAACCGGGGAGCCCGACGCACAGTGTCTCCACCGCGACGGTCTCGGGGGTCACGCGCAACCGGCCCAACGAGGCCGACGAGCTCAGCTCCACGTCGAAAATCTGCTCGCTGAGCCGGCTCATCGCCTCGCTCATCCGCGCGACCGCGACGTCCAGCTCCTCCGGCGGCACGTCGCCGTCCTCGAGCAGTGCGAGCCATCCACGGGCCACGCTGACCGGCGTACGCAGCTCGTGGGCCCAGGCGGCCATGAACCGATCACGCCGTGCGGCCTCGTCGGGCTCGGGTCGATTGGTGATCTGGCTCGCGCCGGCCACCAGGAAGTCGCGCAGCCACCGGTGCAGCAGCTGAGGCTCGACCTGCCACTCGTGCGCGACGTCGTCGACCGAGCGGCCGCCGAGCACCTCCAGCACCATCCGCACGCGCAGGTCCGTCGAGGCGTGCGTCACGACGATCGGCTCCACACCCGAGGAGGCCCCGGTCGTCTGTGCAGCATGCGGCACGTCCGCGACCTCCATCGGCGGTGGGGACGGGAGCTCACGAAGCCAGCCCTCCGTACGCTTCCGCATCTCCGTCATCGCACGCTTCCGCTCGGGGGCGCGCACCTCGATGGCGTCGCCCGGTCCCTCCCACAGCTCCGAGCTCTGCGGCGCGTCCAGCGTAGCCGGATCCGGGCGGCGCGGGGCCGAATTGGTTGCGCTCGGCATCTCCTCGCCGCCGATGCGGCCCCCACCCAGGTGGACCCGCGCCGACGGGGTACGCACGGGGTCTGGCGCCACCCACCACCGGCGGAGGAGAAGTCGTGAAGGCACTGACCTGGCAGGGCAAGCGGGATGTCCGCGTGGAGACGGTCCCCGACCCACGCATCGAGGAGCCCACCGACGCCGTGATCAAGGTGACCTCGACGGCCATCTGCGGCTCCGACCTCCACCTGTACGACGTCCTCGGCCCGTTCCTCTCCCCGGGCGACGTGCTCGGCCACGAGGCGATGGGCGTGGTCGAGGAGGTCGGCAGCGACGTCACCCACATCCGGCCCGGCGACCGGGTGGTCGTCCCCTTCAACATCTCCTGCGGGTCCTGCTTCATGTGCGACCGTGGGCTGTTCGCGCAGTGCGAGACGACGCAGGTCCGAGAGCAAGGCAAGGGCGCACGGCTCTTCGGCTACACCTCCCTCTACGGCTCCGTCCCGGGCGGTCAGGCCGAGTACCTCCGGGTCCCCCAGGCGCAGTTCGGGCCGATCCCGGTGCCCGCCGAGCACCCCGACACCCGCTGGCTCTACCTCTCCGACATCCTTCCGACGGCCTGGCAGGCGGTGAAGTACGCCGATCCCGAGCCGGGAGGCACCCTCGCCGTGCTCGGGCTCGGACCCGTCGGACAGTTCGCCGTGAGGGCGGCGCGGGTGCTCGGCGTGCAGCGGGTCATCGGCGTGGACCCGGTGCCCGAGCGCCGGGTGCTCGCCGCGTCGTACGGCGCCGAGGTGGTGGATCCCGCCGACGTGGGAGACGTGGCCGAGGCGCTCATCGAGCTCACCGGTGGACGGGGTCCGGACGCGGTGATCGATGCCGTCGGGATGGAGGCCCACGGCTCGCCGCTGGGCAAGGCCGCGCACACCGCGGTCGGCCTGCTCCCGGACGCGCTGGCCAAGCCGCTCACGGACAAGGCGGCCGTCGACCGGCTTGCCGCGCTGCACACCGCTTGCAAGGCGGTGCGCCGCGGTGGCACGGTGTCGGTGAGCGGCGTCTACGGCGGCGAACTCGACCCGATGCCGATGATGGAGCTCTTCGACCGCGGGGCGCAGGTGCGGATGGGCCAGTGCCACGTCCGCCGGTGGGCCGACGAGATCATGCCGCACGTCCTCGACCCCGCGGACCCGCTGGGCACCGAGGACCTGGCCACCCATCTGGTGCCGCTCGAGGAGGCGCCCCGGATGTCCGAGGTCTTCCAGAAGAAGGAGGACAACTGCGTCAAGGTGGTGCTCAGGCCGTGAGCGTCGTCCTCGTCAGCGGTGCGTCCAGCGGCATCGGACGTGCGACCGCGCTGGCCCTGGCTGGACGAGGGGACTCCGTCGTGCTGGCGTCGCGCTCGGCATCCGCGCTGCACGAGACCGCGTCGGCGTGCCGGGCGCGGGGGGCCCGGGCGGGGGCCGAGGCGCTCGTCGTGCCGACCGACGTGG
>JBQCCW010000361.1:0-3686 GCA_051961835.1 Marmoricola sp.
TCGCCTCCGGCGATCCGCACCCGCACCTGGCGACCCAGCGAGCCGTGCACCCCCTCCTCCACGGTGACACGACCCTGCTCGACCGCCGCGAGGGCGGCGACGTCCTCCTCGCGCTCCCGCAGGTGCAAGCCGTGTGCCTGCTGCTCGAGGTCGGCGAGGACCGCCTCGATGCCCTCGAGGCCGCCCCGCGCGTCATCGGCCCGTTCGGAGTCCACGCCCCGACCGTACGCCTCGTTCCCTGTGGACGAACGCTTGACGTCGGGACCGAACCGACTTTGACTGATGCAAACACATGCAAACGCAAGGATCGGGGGAGAAATGGTGCGAGGGTCCGTGGGCCCGGCGGGGCGAGCCGCCCTGCTGCTCCTCGGCGCCGGTCTCGTCGCCCGGACGACGGTGCCGCGCCTCGGGCACGTCCCCGCGGCGGCCGACTTCGACGCGCTGCTCTGCTACGGCGCCGCCTGTGTGCTCACCGGCGTCGCCGGTTGGACAGCGGTCGTCGCGACGGCCCTGCTGCTGTCCTCCCGGCCTCCCACCGCCGTGGCGGGGCGCCGCCTCCTGGCGGCGTCCTGTCCGCGTCGGTGGCGCACGCCGCTCCTGCTCGCGCTCGGGGCAGCGTCCGTCGCCACCGTCGCGTCGCCCGCGCACGCCGAGGGCTGGCGTCCCCCTGCCCTGGACCGTCCCGTCGACACGGTGAGGACCTCGCGCGCCGCGGCTCGCCCGGCCCCGGCGCAGTGGGTACGCGTCGCGGCCGGGGACTCCCTGTGGTCGCTGGCCCGACAGCGACTCCCGGGCTCCGACGACGCCACGCTGGCCCGGCTGGTGCGCCGGACCTACGCGGCCAACCGGTCGGTGATCGGCCCGGATCCGAACCTCCTGCATCCCGGCGAGCAGCTCCGGGTGCCCGGACCGAGGAGCGCCCGATGACCGACACCGTGATGAGAGGCCCCCTCGACCGCGGCAGCGGCGTGGTGCGGCTGACCCGGATCACGCCACCACGTGCCGCGCGGGTGCCTCTCGCTCCCGTGCAGGGCACGCTCGCCCTCGACTTCGGAGGTCCGGAGCCGGCAACGCGACCGCCCGTCCCTGGCGCGGCCGGCCTGCGAGCAGTGCCGGGTCTGCGGGCCGAGCTCGACGCGTTCGCCAGCCGCTTCAGCGCGGTGCTGGTCGAGGTGCTCGGAGGCGACCGAGGACCGCAGCAGCTGCTCCGCTGGACCAGCGTCGAGGTCTACGACGACCTCGTCCGCCGCTCCCGCGCCCTGGCTGGGACCACCGGCTCAGACGAACGGTTGCGGCGGCTGCGGGCGCAGGTCCGCAGCGTGCACCTGTTCTGCCCCTCGCCGGAGGCCGCGGAGCTGAGCATCCACGTGCGCCATGGCCAGCGGTCCCGGGCGATCGCAGCCCGGCTCGAGCACCACCAGCGCTGGACCTGTGTGGCGCTCGAGCTCGGCTGACCCGCAGGCACCCCTCAGCCGTTGGCGCGAGCGGTGAGCCCCGTGGGGCCCTCCGCCGAGCCGTGGCACTGCTTGAACTTCTTGCCCGAGCCGCAGGGGCACTTGGCGTTGCGCGCTACGCCGGCATAGGGGTCGTCGGCTTCAGGCACACCGCCGCGCACCTCCGCCGCGCCGCTGGCGTCGTCACTCGGCGCGGTGTACGCGAGGTGCTGCGGCTGCCGCGGCTCCATCAGACCCACCGGGTGCACGTGCGGATGCTCACCGTCGGCCTCGCCGCCGGCGACCGCCGCGTCCTCGCTCTGCACCTCGAGGTGGAAGAGGAAGCTGATCGTCTCCTCCCGGATGGCGTCCTTCATGACGTTGAACATGTCGAAGCCCTCGCGCTGGTACTCCACCAGCGGGTCGCGCTGGGCGTAACCGCGCAGTCCGATGCCCTCACGGAGATAGTCCATCTCGTAGAGGTGCTCGCGCCACTTGCGGTCGAGCACGGAGAGCAGCACCCGTCGCTCCAGCTCGCGCATCACCTCGCTGCCGATCTCGGCCTCGCGGGCCTCGTAGGCCTTGTGCGCATCGGCCTGGATGTCGGCCACCAGGGTGTCGCGGTCCATGCCGTCACGGCCGCCCGCCTCCGCCTCGAGCTGCTCGTGACGCAACGAGATCGGGAAGAGGGTGCGGAGGGCATCCCAGAGCGCCTCGAGGTCCCACTCCTCCGGGAAGCCCTCGGTGGCCGCCAGCACGTACGCCGCGACGAGGTCCTCGATCATCTGGTGCACGTGGTCGTGGAGATCGCGACCCTCGAGCACGTCGCGACGCTCGGCGTAGATGACCTCGCGCTGGCGGCTCATCACGTCGTCGTACTTCAGAACGTTCTTGCGGGACTCGAAGTTCTGCGCCTCGACCTGGCTCTGCGCGGACTGGATCGACCGCGTCACCGACTTCTGCTCGATCGGCACGTCGTCGGGAACGCGCAGCGCCAGCAGCACCCGCTCGACCCACTCGGACTTGAAGAGCCGCATCAGGTCGTCCTGCAGCGAGAGGTAGAACCGGGACTCGCCCGGGTCGCCCTGACGTCCGGAACGACCCCGCAGCTGGTTGTCGATCCGTCGGGACTCGTGCCGCTCGGTGCCGAGGACGTACAGGCCGCCCAACGCCTTGACCTCGTCGTGCTCGGCGGCGACCTGCTCCTTGATGCGCTCGACGGTCGCCGGCCACGCCGCGTCGTACTCCTCGGCGTTCTCCACGGGGTCCAGGCCGCGCTTGCGCAGCTCCTGGTCGGCAAGGAACTCGACCGAGCCGCCGAGCATGATGTCGGTGCCTCGACCGGCCATGTTGGTCGCGACGGTGACGGCCCCCTTGTGACCCGCCATCGCGACGACCTTCGCCTCGTCGGCGTGCTGCTTGGCGTTGAGGACGGTGTGCGGGACGCCGCGCTGGCGCAGCAGCCCGGACAGCAGCTCGGACTTCTCCACCGAGGTGGTGCCCACGAGGACCGGCTGGCCCTTGGCGTGGCGCTCGGCGAGGTCCTCCACGACAGCGTGGAACTTCGCCTCCTCGGTCCGGTAGACGAGGTCGGGCTGGTCGATGCGAGCCATCGGCTTGTTGGTCGGGATCGGGACGACGCCGAGCTTGTAGATCTTGTCGAACTCAGCCGCCTCGGTCATCGCCGTACCGGTCATGCCCGAGAGCTTGTCGTAGAGACGGAAGTAGTTCTGGAGGGTGATCGTGGCGAGGGTCTGGTACTCCTCCTTGACCTCCACGCCCTCCTTGGCCTCGATCGCCTGGTGCAACCCGTCGTTGTACCGGCGACCGGAGAGGATGCGCCCGGTGTGCTCGTCGACGATGAGGACCTCGCCGTCCAGGACGACGTACTCCTTGTCGTTGCGGAACAGCTCCTTGGCCTTGATGGAGTTGTTGAGGAACGAGATCAGAGGCGTGTTCGCCGACTCGTAGAGGTTCTCGATGCCGAGGTAGTCCTCGACCTTGGTGATGCCCGGCTCGAGGATCGAGATCGTGCGCTTCTTCTCGTCGACCTCGTAGTCCTCGTCCTTGACCAGGCGCCGCGCGACCTTGGCGAACTCGGTGTACCACCGGACGTCGTCCTCGGTGGGGCCGGAGATGATCAGGGGCGTGCGGGCCTCGTCGATGAGGATGGAGTCCACCTCGTCGACGATCGCGAAGTGGTGGCCGCGCTGGACGCACTCCTCGAGGGAGTTGGCCATGTTGTCGCGCAGG
>JBQCCW010000362.1:0-3614 GCA_051961835.1 Marmoricola sp.
GGCTCCGGATCCGGACAGCACGACCCGGCCGACCTCGGTCGCCGTCGGGTCGGTCTCGGCCGACTCGGCGGCGGAGGCGCGGAAGAAGTCGAGCGTGGTGGCGATCTCGCCCACCAGGGCGGTCGCGGCGTCGACCACGACCTTCTGGGCCGGGTGGTCGAACCCGTCGACCGGCCCCGTCGTGGCCTCGCGCTGCGAGTCGTCGAGCGTGGCGTAGCCGGGCAGGCCGAGGTAGACCTTGGTGCGCTCGGCGTCCTCCCAGGTCCACTGGTAGGCGTCCTGGACGGCCTGGGTGATCGAGCCGCCCCCGAGGCCGGGGACGATGCGGACGAACCGCGGCACGCCGCCGGTGTGCACGACGACGGACACGACGTCGGCGCCGATGTCGACGATCGCCTCGGTCTCGCCGAGGGCGACCGGGCCGCCGGGCGTGCGGGCCCGGACCAGCGCGAACGGGAGGAGGTCCACCCCGGACGTCCGGAGGCCGGCGTGGCGCACGGCCTCGACGAACGGGTCGACGACCTCGCGGGCGGCGGCGACGAGCAGGATCCGCAGCATCCGGCGCGGGTCCTCGCCCTCGGCGGCGTGGTCGAGCTCCTCGAGCAGGTGGTAGTCGAGGTTGGCGTCGTCGACGGGCATCGGCAGCGAGTCCTGCACCTGGTAGCGCAGCGCCTGGCGGAAGTCCGCCGGCGGCATCCCGTCGAGGAGGATCTGGCGGACCATCACGCCGGAGTTCGCGATGCCCAGCCGGACCTCCTTGGTGCCGAACTAGCCGACCGACCACAGCGCGCGCAGCGCGGCGGTGAGCGCCTCGCTGTCGACCACGGCGCCGGCCCGGACGACGCCCGGGCCCAGGGGGACGGAGGCGAAGCGGCGCAGCGACGAGCGGCGCCGGCCGGGGACGAGCTCGGCCGCGCGGACACCGGTGCTGCCGATGTCGAGTCCGACCAGGGTGCGTGCCATCGCGTCCTCACGGGGCTAGGTGTGACGATTACCAGAAGATTCGATGGAGTCATCGGCAGCCCCGGTCCGCGACTTGACCTTCCTGGCAGGGATTTCGCAGGACGGTAGACCGGTGGTCCCACCCGGCGGCGGGGTCGCGGCGTTCCGCGCCGTGGCTGGGCGCCTCGTGGTACACACAGTCCTGGTCGGCACGAGGTCGACTGCCAACCGGGAGGCACCAGCCTTGACGCTCCAGATCGCACCGTTCCTGCAGGCCGTCGTGGTCAACAACGGTTCGGACCTGCACATCAAGGTGGGCGCGCCGCCGAAGATCCGCATCTCCGGCACGCTCGTCCCGCTCGACGTGGACCCGATCACCCCGCAGGGCGCCGAGTCGCTGATCCTCGAGACGATGTCCGACGACGTCCGCGCGCACTTCCTCTCCTCCAACGAGGCCGACTACGCCCTCTCCGTCCCCGGCATCGGCCGCTTCCGCGTCAACGCGTTCCGCTCCCGCGGCGCGGCCGGCTGCGTGCTCCGGCTGGTCCGCCTCGAGCCGATGACGCTGGAGCAGCTCGGCCTGCCCGACGTCATCCGCCGGCTGGCGCTCGAGCCCCGCGGCCTGGTGCTGGTCACGGGCCCGACCGGCTCCGGCAAGACCACGACCCTGTCGGCGATGGTCGACGCGATCAACCAGGCCCGCCCGGTGCACATCCTCACCATCGAGGACCCGATCGAGGTGGTGCACCAGGACAAGATGGCCAGCGTGACCCAGCGCGAGCTCGGCACCGACACCGCCGACTGGTCGGTCGCGATGCGCGCGGCGATGCGGCAGGATCCCGACGTGATCCTGATCGGCGAGATGCGCGACGCCGAGACCGTGAAGGCGGGCCTCTCCGCCGCCGAGACCGGCCACTTCGTGATGTCGACGCTGCACACCACGGACGCGAAGGAGACGGTCAACCGCATCATCGACTTCGTCCCGCCGCACGAGCAGAAGCAGGTCCGGCTCGGCCTGGCCACGTCGCTGCGCGGCATCGTCTGCCAGCGGCTCGTGCCGAAGGCCGACGGCGACGGCCGCGCGGTCGCGATGGAGATCGCGGTCAACAACCCGCGGCTCGCCGAGGCGGTGGCCGACCCCGACAAGACCGACACGATCGAGGACATCATCGCCGCCGGGTCCTACGACGGCACGCAGACCTTCGACCAGCACCTGGTGCGCCTCGCGCTCGAGGGCACGGTCTCGATCCGCGACGCGAAGATGTTCAGCTCCAACACCCACGACATGTCGGTCATGCTGAAGCGCGCCGGTGTGGACCCGGCCCTGGTGGACGAGGCGGTGTGATGCGATGAGCCCGGAGTCCGACGCCCGTCGACGTTCGGTGGTCTCCACGGTGCCCTCCGAGGAGCTCGCCGGGCTCGACCTGGAGCAGCTGCGGACCTACCGCGGCGAGTTCGAGGCCGAGGAGGACAAGGTCTCCTACTGGCGGCGCCTCGTGCACGCCCGCATCGACGTGCTCGAGGCGGAGTCCGGCAGCGGCAACCCGCTGAGCATCGAGGACCTCGTCCGCGTGCTCGGCGACACCGGCTCGGGGCGCAGCCGCCACGCGCTGGTGCGCTTCCGGGCGGCCGACCCGCTGCCCGACCTGCCGGTGCTCCGCGAGATGTGGGTGACGGAGGTCGACCCGCACGACGCCGGCCAGGTCGCGGACGCGCTGGAGCGGCTGCGCAAGGCCGAGCACCAGATCACGACGTACCGGCGCGCCCTCCACGACCGCATCGACGAGGCCACTCGGGAGCTCATCCTGCGCTACCGCGAGAACCCTCTCGCCGCGCTAGCAGTGATCCCCGAGGAGTGACCAGTGAAGCCTCAGTCCGACCGCCAGACCGTGAACGCGCTCGTCGCGTCCGGTCTGGTCACGCCGGCGCAGCTCGATGACGCCGAGCGGACGGCCGCCGGCGACTCCCGCAGCGTCCTCGAGATCCTCCTGGACACCGGCACCGTGCACCGCAACGACGTGGTGCGGACGGCCGCGGCGAGCGTGGGGCTGGAGTACGTCGACCTGACCGAGTACACCGTCGACATGAACGCGGCCGCGCTGCTGCCGGCCGACTTCGTACGGCGCTCCAGCGTGCTGCCGCTGCGGATCGAGCACGGCGAGCTGGTGGTCGCGGTCGCCGTGCGCCAGGCCGGCAACATCGAGCTCAAGGACGACCTCAGCCGGATGGCGAACCGGCGGGTCCGCTTCGCCATCGCCAACCGCGGCGACATCGACCTCAAGATCAACCAGGTCTACCGCGCCGAGGGCGAGCTCGAGGACCTGACCCAGGACCTCACCGCCGACGAGGAGGTCGCCGACCTCTCGGGGTTCACCGAGGTCTCCGACGAGGCGCCGGTCGTCCGGTTCGTGAACCTGCTGATCAGCCAGGCGATCTCCGACCGCGCGTCCGACATCCACATCGAGCCCACCGAGCGCGACCTCCGCGTGCGCTACCGCATCGACGGCGTGCTCAAGGACGCCCACCACTCCCCCAAGAACATCCAGAACGGCGTCGTGTCCCGCCTGAAGATCATGGCGGACATGAACATCGCCGAGCGCCGGGTGCCGCAGGACGGCCGGCTCTCGATCAACCACCAGGGGCGCCGCATCGACCTCCGCGTCGCGACGCTG
>JBQCCW010000363.1:0-15441 GCA_051961835.1 Marmoricola sp.
CGTGCGGCGGCGCGGCTGGTGGACGCGGTGTTCGCGCCGGAAGACCGCGGCCCCGGCCCGAGCTAGCCCAGCAGGCCCTTGCTCTGCAGGTAGGACCTCGCGACGTCCTCCGGCTTCTTCCGCTCGTTGCCGACCTGGCCGTTGAGCTCGGTGAGGTCCTGGGTGGTGAGCACCTTCATCAGGCTCTCGAGCGTCGACTTCACGTCGGGGTGCTTGGCGAGGAACGCCGAGCTCACGGCCGGCAGCAGGTTCTGCGCCGGCTGGATGTGCTTGTCGTCGGGGAGCAGCTGGAGGCCCTGGGCCTTGAGCGAACCGTCGGTGGTGCTCGTCTCGCCGAGCTGGGACTCCCCCTTGAGCACCGACTGGTAGGTCTGGTCGCTGGCGTAGCCGAGCGGGAGCACCTTGGTGATCGTGATGCCGTAGGCCTTCTCCAGGCCGCCGGCGCAGTCCGTGCGGCCCTTGCAGTCCGGCGCCGCGGCGAGCACGACCGACTGACCGCTCTTGCCGAGCGAGGACAGGCCGGTGAGGTGGTGAGCCTGCGCGTAGGTGGTCGTGGTGAAGAACGCGTTCGCGTCGGTCGCCTGCGACGGGTCGAGCAGGGTGATGCCCTTGGCGTCGGCGAGCTTGCGGGCCGCGGTCAGCGTGCCCTGCACATCGGAGGACGACACCGGCTTGGCGTTCGCGCCGTTCGCCTGGGTGTTGAGGTAGTCCGCGATGCCGCCGAGGTACTCCGGCACCACGTCCACCGACCCGGGGAACTGTCCCTTGGCCATGTAGACGTCACGCGTGCCGACGAGCTTGACGCTGGCGTCGTAGCCGGCGTGGTCGAGCAGCTGCTCGTACATGTCGGCGACGATCTCCTCCTCGGTGAACTGCTGTCCCGAGATCGTCACCGAGCCCTTGTCCGCCGAGGCGCTGGAGGAGCCGCTCGGGGAGCTGCTCGCGCCGTTGCTCGAGGACGACGACGGCCCGCCGCACGCGGTGGCGGTGAGCAGGGCCCCGGCGGCTGCGGCGCTGAGGAGCAGGCGGGCGTGCTTCTTGGCGCGGTTGATGGCGTGCTTCATGAGTCCTACCTTCTGTGTCCCGTGGCTGGTGGCCCACGCGTGTCCGGTCGGGCTCGGTCGCGCCGACGCGCCCAGCCTGTCAGGCAGGCGCCACCGCTTCAACCCGCGACGGCGCTGCCGGCGTCGAGGGCCTGGGTGGTCCGCGCGCTGCGCCGCCGGCCCCGACCGACCGGGTCCGCGGTGCGCTGGACCGCCGCGGCGAGCAGCTCGAGCAGCAGCGCGACCACGGCGACGACGATCGCGCCGGCGAAGCCCTCGCCGTAGTCGGAGTGGTAGAAGCCGTCGGTGATGATCCGGCCGAGTCCCGGGCCGGCCACGAGCGCCGCGATCGTGGCGGTCGCCCAGACCTGCACCAGCGCCAGGCGGAGGCCGGCCGTCACCAGCGGTGCGGCGAGAGGCAGCTCCACGCGTCCGAAGACCTGGGCACCGCTCATTCCCATGCCGCGGGCCGCCTCGACCACGTCGGCGTCGACCTCGCGGACGGCGACGTACGCGTTGGTGATGATCGGCGGCAGCGCGAACAGCACCAGCGCCACCAGCGTGGCCAGCCCGGCGCGACCGTACGGCCCGAGCACCGACGTGCCGGCCGGCCCGACGCTGAGCAGCACCAGGACGGCGAAGGTGGGGACGGCACGACCGATGTTCGACACGTTGATCGCCAGCACCCCGCCGCGACCGAGGTGGCCCAGCCACAGCGCGACCGGGAGGCCGATCCCGGCGGCCACGACGAGGGCGGTCACGGTGAGCAGCAGCTGCTGCAGCAGCAGGGTGGTGATCCCCTGGGCGCCCTCCCAGTTCGACCCGTCCAGCAGGTAGCGCCACGCGTCGGCGAGCATCAGCGACTCCCGCGGGTCCAGGGCGTCAGCAGCCGTTGGGCGAGCAGCACCACCGCGTCGAGGGCGAAGGCGAGCAGCACGCAGATCACCGACGCCGCGAGGATCTCGGCCTTGAAGTTCGAGCTGACGCCGTCCGCGAGCAGGTTCCCCAGGCCGCCGTAGGCGACGATCGCGCCGACCGTGGTCAGAGCGACGGTGGAGACCGTGGCGATCCGCAACCCCGCCATGATCACCGGCAGGGCCAGCGGCAGCTCCACGCGAAGCAGCATGCGCGGCCCGGAGAAGCCCATGCCGCGTGCCGACTCCCGCACCTCCTCGGGCACACCCCGGAAGCCCTCGAGCGTGTTGCGCACCAGGATCGTCAGCGAGTACAGCGCGAGACCCACCACGACCGTCGTCGGGCTCAGGCCGGTGAGGGGGACGATCAGCGGGAACAGCGCCAGCGAGGGGATGGTGTAGATCCCCGTCGTGGCCGCCATGATCGTCGACTCCAGGCGCGGGATCCGCCGCGCGAGCAGCGCGAGCGGGAGCGCGACGACGAACCCCGCCGCCACCGACACCACGGTGATCAGCAGGTGCTCCACGGTGGCGTGCACGAGCTCCGGCCGGTAGTCGCGCAGGTACGCCGGGCAGAACCAGTCGTTGACCAGGCGGCTGTAGCAGGACGTCGACGCCTCGGCGAGGGCACCGGCCGCCAGTAAGGTCACGGCATGGACGCTACCGAAGCGCCGATGATCCGGCTGTCCGGCGTGTCGAAGACGTACGACGACGGCACGGTCGCGGTCGACGCGCTGGATCTCGACGTGCCGCGGGGGTCCATCGTCTGTCTGGTCGGGCCGTCGGGATGCGGGAAGTCCACGACGTTGAAGATGATCAACCGGCTCATCGAGCCGACGAGCGGCACGATCACCGTCGACGGCCAGGACGTCACCCGGGTCGACCCGGTGAAGCTGCGGCGCAGCATCGGCTACGTGATCCAGCAGGTCGGGCTGTTCCCGCACCAGACGGTCCTCGCGAACGCCATGACCGTGCCCAAGCTCTTCGGTGAGAGCGACCGGACCGCGCGCGTCCGCGCCTCGGAGCTGCTGCAGATGGTCGGGCTGCCGCCGGCAGAGTTCGGCGCGAAGTACCCCCACCAGCTCTCCGGGGGCCAACGGCAACGCGTCGGCGTCGCCCGCGCGCTGGCGGCGGACCCGCCGGTGCTGCTCATGGACGAGCCCTTCGGAGCCGTCGACCCCGTGGTCCGGGTGCGCCTGCAGGACGAGTTCCTGCGCCTCCAGCACGATCTGGGCAAGACCGTCGTGCTGGTGACCCACGACATCGACGAGGCGGTCCGGATGGGCGACCGGGTCGCGGTCTTCGCCGCGGGCGGCCGGCTCGCGCAGTACGCAGCGCCCTCGGAGGTGCTCGGCGCGCCTGCCGACGACTTCGTGGCGGACTTCGTCGGCGCGTCGCGGGGCATCCGGCGACTCGCGGTGACGGGGATCGACGCCGGGCTCCTCGAGCCGCTCGAGGGTGTCGCGGCCGCCGACCTGGGGGGCACGGTCGGCGCCGAGGCGACGCTGGAGGAGGCGATGGCGCTGATGATGCGGCAGGACAAGCCGCTGGTGGGAGTGCGCGACGGTGCGCGGTTCCTCGGGGTGCTCACTCCGAACGGCGTGCATGCGATGCTGCGCGCCAGCGTCGGCGCGGCTCGGGAGACGGCCGAGGGGTGAGCGCGTCAGGCGGTGTGGGCGGACTCCACGCCGCGTGCCGCGACGGAGGCGGAGACCCTCTCCTCGAAGGCGGCGAGGTCGGCGCCCAGCGGGTCGGTCTGGCCGCCGTCGGCCTCCCAGCTCGCCAGCGCGTCGGCCGCAGCCGCCTCCTCGGCGGCACGGCGGGCGAGCTCGGCCTCCAGCTCCTCGATCCGCGCGCGGGCCTCGTCCAGTCCGCGGGTCGTCGTCCCGAGGCGGCTCTCCGCCGCCGCAGCCCGACGCTGCTCGGCGACGAGGAGCCCCTGGAGCTCGCGCTGGAGGTCCTCCGAGCGAGCCATCCGGTCGGTCATCGCGGTGGTGAACTCGGCATGCTCGGCGGCGCGCTCGCTGAACAGGGCGCGGTAGGCCTGGGCGGTCGCGGCCCGCTCGACGGCGCTGTCCCGACGCGACTGCAGCACCTCGGTCCACAGGATCCGCAGTGAGGCCCAGCCGAGCAGCAGGGTGAGCACCGCCGCCACGCTGACCACCGTCAGGGACCGGGTCGCGAGCGCCGCCACCACGGCGATCGTGGCGACGACCAGGAGCGACACGGCGACCGTGACGCGGACACTGCGCTGACGGCGACGGGCGGGGGAGGCGGCCATGGGCGCAGCCTAGGGCGGGGCGGCGCGCCGACGGGGGAGCCGCGCCGCACCGGTGGATCACTCCTCGTCGCGCACCCGGCAGGCCTGCTCGAGCAGGAGCGCGGCGACGAGCATCCCCCCGCCGCCCCGGGCCGCCACGACGGCGTGCCACAGCTGCGTCGTCGCGGCACCAGCGTCCGCCACGCCGAGGTGGGCCAGCGCGAAACCGGCGTAGCCGCCGGCGAGAGCGGCCCCGACGAGCGCGCAGGCCTTGCCCAGCACCAGCCGGTTGACTGCCCGGTGGGGCTCCAGCCGTGGTCCCGACGTCCGCGCGCGCCAGGTGGACCAGGCGGCGCCCCCGACCGCGGCGGCGAGGAACCAGACCAGGCCGATGCCGAGCCTGGTGACGCGCGGCTCGGCCGCGCCGCCCTGGATGCTCAGCGGGCGGACCAGCCAGCCGCCGATCAGCCCGATGCCGGCGAACACCGACGGGCCTGCCGGACCGGTCGGGCGCACGGTGCCGCGGGGCTGCTCGGGGTCCCGGTCGCTCATCGGGGCCTCGGCGCCGGCGCTGCGACCCCGGAGCCGACCCCGGAGCCGACTGCGGTCCGGCGCCGGGTCGACTCCGCCGCGCTCACTGCAGCAGCAGCTCGACGTCGTCGCGGCGGGTGACACCGTCGCGGTCGGTCTTCTCCAGCAGCTCCGCGATCGCGCCGGCGCCCGGGATGGTCGCATCGGGCTCGACGTCGTGCCACGGCACGAGGACGAACGCGCGCTCCGCCGCGCGAGGGTGGGGCAGCACGAGCCGGTCGTCGTCGGCACGGCGGTCGCCCACCACGACGAGGTCCACGTCGAGCGTTCGCGGTGCGTTGCGCCCGCCGTCACCGTCGATGCGCTCGCGGCCGTACGCCGCCTCGATCGCGAGCGCCCGGTCCAGCAGCGTGGCCGCGGACAGCGTGGTGTCGAGCAGCACCACCGCGTTGAGGTAGTCCTTCGCCTCCGCCGGGGAGTCGACCGGCGCCGTCTCGTAGACCGGGGACACCGCGGTCACCCACACCTCGGGGGTGTCGACGAGGGAGTCGACGGCGCCCTGCAGGTTGGCGCGCCGGTCGCCCAGGTTGGAGCCGATCGCGAGAACGGCTCGACGGATCGGGTGCATCTCGCCGGTGAGCGTGTCGGTGTCGACGATGTTCGGGTTCGGGGACTCGGTCATGGACGGCTCCGGGTGATCGTGAGTGCGACGTCTTCGAAGGTCGCCTCAATCGGCGCGTGCGGCTTGTGCACGGTGACTTCGGCCCAGGCGACCTGCTCACGGCTCAAGCACACCTCGGCGATGCGCTGGGCCAGGGTCTCGATCAGGTCGACCGGGTCGTGCTCAGCTGCGTGCTTCACCTCGGCCACCAGCGCGCCGTAGTCGACGGTCCGGGTCAGGTCGTCGGCGGCCGCGGCCGGCGCGGTGTCCACGCCGAGCACGAGGTCGAGCAGGAAGGTCTGGCCCTCGCGTCGCTCGAACTCGAACACTCCGTGGTGCGCGTGGACCTCGATCCCGCGCACTGCCAGCTGATCAGTCATGGTCGGACCCGACCCTACCCGCGCGCCGCCATCGGGCCACCACCCGGACGGCGTCGACGCTGGCCCGCACCTCGTGCACCCGCACTGCCCACACGCCCTCGAGCGCGGCGATGGTGGTGAGCGCGGTGTTGGCCGCCTCCCGGTCCAGCACCGGCCGCGGGGTGCCGTCCTCGGCGGCGAGCAGCGACCCGAGGAAGGACTTCCGGGACGAGCCGACCAGGACCGGCAGCCCGAGGTCGAGCGCGTCCAGGCGGTGCAGCAGCGTCCAGTTGTGGTCGGCGGTCTTGGCGAATCCGAGGCCCGGGTCCACGGCCAGCCGCTCCCGGGAGATGCCGGCGGCGAGGGCTGCGTCGACGCGCTCCTCGAGCTCGGCCCGGACCTCGGCCACCACGTCGTGGTAGGAGGCGCGGTCACGCATGACGTCGGCGTGGCCGCGCCCGTGCATGGCGACGTATGCCGCCCCGGCGGCGGCCACGACCGAGAGGATCTCGGGGTCCGCCAGCCCCCCGGAGACGTCGTTGACGAGCACGGCACCGGCCTCCAGGGCGGCTGCGGCGACCTCGCTGCGCATGGTGTCGACCGAGACGCGGGCACCGGCGTCGACGAGCCGCTGGATCACCGGGACGACCCGCCCCAGCTCCTCGGCGACCAGCGGCCGGGTGGCGCCCGGCCGGGTGGACTCGCCGCCGATGTCGAGCAGGTCCGCGCCCTCCTCGAGCAGCTGCAGCCCGTGCGCGACCGCGGCGTCCTCGCAGAGGTAGCGGCCGCCGTCGGAGAAGGAGTCGGGCGTGACGTTGACGACGCCCATCACCAGCGGCCGGTCCAGCTCGGCAAGGCCGGAGACGTGGCGAGGGGGAAGCGTCGCGATCCGCATCGCAGCGGCTCAGCGCGCGTTGATGAGCGCCATCGCCTCGGCGCGGGTCGCGGGACTGTGCATGATGCCGCGCACGGCGGAGGTGATCGTGCGGGCGCCGGCTTTGCGGACACCGCGCATCGTCATGCACAGGTGCTCGGCCTCGATGACCACGATCACGCCGCGCGCTTCGAGGATCTCCACCAGCGCGTCAGCGATCTGGGTGGTGAGGCGCTCTTGGACCTGCGGCCGCTTGGCGTAGACGTCGACCAGGCGGGCCAGCTTGGACAGCCCGGTGATCTTGCCGTTCTCGCTCGGGATGTAGCCGACGTGGGCGGCGCCGGTGAACGGCACCAGGTGGTGCTCGCACATCGACCACAGCTCGATGTCGCGCACGAGCACCATCTCGTCGTGTCCGAGGTCGAAGGTCGTGGTGAGCACGTCCTCGGGCTGCTGGCGAAGTCCGAGGGTCAGCTCGGCGTACGCCCGGGCGACGCGGTCGGGCGTCTCGCGCAGGCCCTCGCGCTCGGGATCCTCGCCGATCGCGATCAGCAGCTCGCGCACGGCGGCAGCGGCTCGGTCGTGGTCGAACGCTCCCACCGCGCCGCCGGAGTGGGTGATCGCGTCGGGTCGGGTCGACCGCTCGACGGTGTCCGCGACCGGCTTACTCACGAGGCGGCTCCCCCACCCCTCCCGTGGGGTTGAGACCGGCGTCGCCGTGGACGTCGCCGCCGCCCCCCGGCGGGGTGAGGATCACCGCTCCCTGGCTCGCCTCGGGTCGCGTGCCGTTCGCCGCCCGGTCGCGGATCTCCTGCGGGATGTCGATCGGCGGGATCGAGGAGGGCACCCGGGTCGGGGAGCCCGTCCACGCGGGCCGCTCGGGCCGTCGGCGCAGCGGCTCGAAGATCTGGGCGATCTCGGCCTTGTCGAGCGTCTCGTGCTCGATCAGCGCGAGGACCAGCGCGTCGAGCACGTCGCGGTTCTCCTCGAGGATGTCGAAGGCCTCCTGGTGCGCGTTGGCGAGGAACGCCTTGGTCTCCTCGTCGACGACGGCGGCGACCTCCTCGGAGTAGTTCCGAGTGTGGCCGAGGTCGCGACCCAGGAACGGCTCGGAGTTGTTCTCCCCGAGCTGGATGGCGCCGAGCCGCTCGGTCATGCCGTACTGGGTGACCATCGCGCGGGCGAGGTTCGTCGCCTTCTCGATGTCGTTGCCGGCGCCGGTGGTGGGGTCGTGGAAGACCATCTCCTCCGCGGCCCGGCCGCCCAGCATGTACGCGAGCTTGTCGAGCATCTCCGAGCGGGTCTGGGAGTACTTGTCCTCGTCGGGGAGCACCATCGTGTAGCCGAGCGCCCGGCCCCGAGGAAGGATCGTCACCTTGTGGACGGGGTCGGTCCCCGGCAGCGCCGCGGCGACGAGCGCGTGGCCGCCCTCGTGGTAGGCGGTGATGAGCTTCTCCTTCTCGCTCATCAGGCGCGTGCGCTTCTGCGGACCCGCGATCACCCGGTCGATCGCCTCGTCGAGGCTGTCGTTGGTGATCATCTTGAGGTTGCTGCGCGCGGTGAGCAGCGCGGCCTCGTTGAGCACGTTGGCCAGGTCGGCGCCGGTGAAGCCCGGCGTACGACGGGCGACGGAGGCGAGGTCGACGTCGGTCGCCATCGGCTTGCCGCGCGCGTGCACCTTGAGGATCTGCAGGCGCCCGGCGAGGTCCGGCGGGTCGACCGAGATCTGCCGGTCGAAGCGGCCCGGTCGCAGCAGCGCTGGGTCGAGGATGTCGGGACGGTTCGTGGCGGCGATGAGGATGACGCCGCCGCGCACGTCGAAGCCGTCCATCTCGACGAGCAGCTGGTTGAGCGTCTGCTCGCGCTCGTCGTGGCCGCCGCCCATGCCGGCGCCGCGGTGTCGGCCGACGGCGTCGTTCTCGTCGATGAAGACGATGGCCGGGGCGTTCTCCTTGGCCTGCTCGAACAGGTCCCGGACGCGCGAGGCGCCGACGCCGACGAACATCTCCACGAAGTCGGATCCGGAGATCGAGTAGAACGGCACGCCGGCCTCGCCCGCGACGGCGCGCGCGAGCAGCGTCTTGCCGGTGCCGGGGTTGCCGTAGAGCAGCACGCCCTTGGGGATCTTGGCGCCGACCGCCTGGAACTTCGCCGGCTCCTGGAGGAACTCCTTGATCTCGCCGAGCTCCTCGATCGCCTCCTCGCAGCCCGCCACGTCGGCGAACGTCGTCTTCGGCATGTCCTTGCTGATCAACTTGGCCTTGGACTTGGCGAACTGCATCACGCGCCCGCCGCCGCCCTGCACCTGGTTCATCAAGAACATGAACAGCAGCACGATGAACACGAAGGGGAGCAGCGTGCCGAGGATCGAGCCGATCAGGCTGGGCTTGGAGACCTTGCCGTCGTACTTCTCGATGGTGCCGGCGTCGACGGCCTTCTGGACCTTGTTGACCAGGCCGACCTGCTGGCCGTCGACCCAGGTCGCGATCTCCTTCTTGCCGTTGTCGAGGGTGGCGCGCATCTCCTGGTCGCCGTCGACGAAGGTGATGTCCTTGATGGAGCCGTCGTCGATGTGCTTGACCATCGTCGCGGTGGTGACCTGGGTGTAGCCGCCGTTGGGCACCAGGTACTGCAGGGCCAGCAGCACCCCGATGAGGGCGACGACGGCCCAGATCCAGGGTCCCCGGAGAATTCTTTTCACGTCGGTGCGTCGGGGGCGGACCCCCTCCTCCTGCCACGGTCGAGCGCTGCTGAGTCTGTGACGGTACACGCGACCGTCAACGCGCACGGAGAACGCGTCAGCGGCGGCTGGTGGTTCCCGCCGCCGCCATTCTCCCGTGCAGATGAGAGGGGCGCCACACCGGGCCGGGCTGCAGCGGCGTCACTCGCTCCAGCAGGCGATGACCGCGGCGGCGACGCCGTAGGCCACGCCGGTGCGGCTGAAGCCCGGCGGCAGGTCGCGGGCGGGAACGCCGGAGGCGTCGACGAGGAGGGTGCGCCCGTCCTTGAGGAAGCCGACCCGCCCGCCTCTCGCCTCGAAGGCCGGCAGCCCCAGCGACTGCAGCCCGGTGATCCGGTGGGCGCCGGCGGTGCGCCGCTGGACCCGGTCGAACCACGCCGTGGCGCCCGTGCCGGCCCGCAGGTCACGCACGCTCAGCCGCAGCGTCCCGTGGGGCAGCGCGTAGTCGCAGATGTAGGTCGGCGACCGCCAGCCGTCCTCGGCAGCGGCGTCGGCGGGCAGCGCGAAGGTCCGCCGTACCGCGTCGGCCGTCTCCCTGCTGCAGATCATCGCCGCCGGGGCGGACGGGCCCGAGGCGAAGTGGGTGACACGTCCGGGAGCCGGCTGGTCCTCGGTTGAACGACCTCCGTCCAGGCCGCCGGCCGTCGGGCTGGGGCCCGTGGTGGTGATGCCGCCCCTCACCGCCATCTCCGCGTCGCTCATCCGCGTCCCGTCGGGCATCACGTGGGTGCCGCCGTGACCGACCGCCGCGGGGGCGTCACCGGTGGCGCCCCCGCACCCTGCGAGGCAGAGGGCCAGCCCCGCGCCGAGGAGCGGCAGGGCCGAGTGTCGCCATGTGCCCGTGGTGCGGGCCCGGGGTTCCGCGGCTGTCATCGCTGCTCCGTCCTCAGAGGGTGGTGGTCCGTTGTTCGGAGCCGCTCGACCGAACGGATCGCAAAGAACGTTGCCGGAGACGACCAATCCGTGCTCGCGGCGGTGACGAAGGCCATACGACCGCGAGTTCCGGGCCTCGCTCGAACCGCCCGCGGAACTCCCCCCTTGAAGGAAGAGGAACCTGATGAACAAGGCAGTTCGCGCTCTGGTGCCGCTCGCCGTGGCGGCCGTGCCGCTCGCTCTGAGCCCGGCGGCGTTCGCCGCCGGCTCGTCGTACTCGGCCACCTTGAACCCGCTGAACCACTCCGGCGGCTCCGGTATGGCGACGATCCAGCTGCACGGTTCGAGCGCCGACATCCACGTCACGTGGAGCGGCCTCGCCTCGACCTTCGGTGGGGGCGCCTACCCGCACGTGCAGCACATCCACATCGGCGCCGCGGGCACCTGCCCGACGATGGCGGCCGACAAGAACGGCGACGGCGTGGTGAGCACGACCGAGGGCGCCTCGGCGTACGGCGGCATCGGCACCACGCTGTCCACCAAGGGCGACACCTCGCCGGCCGCCGGCACGAACATCAAGATCGCGCCGAGCGGCAGCAGCACCGACTACAACCGGACCATCCAGCTCGACGCCAAGACCCTGTCGGCGCTGCAGAACGGCACCGGCGTCGTCGTCGTGCACGGTCTGGACCCGGCGACGCTGAGCAAGAAGGCCCAGGGCGAGAAGAGCGACCTGGTGCCCAGCCTTCCGCTGGCCGCGACCTCGCCGGCGCTGTGCGGCACGCTGCGGGCGATGCCGACCGGCGGCGTCGCCACCGGCTCCGGCTCCACCGCCGGCGTGGAGGACAGCGGCCTGCTCGCGATGGGTGGCGCCAGCCTCGCCGCCGCCGCCGGCATCGGCGTGTACGCCGTGCGCCGGCGCCGCACCGTCGCCGCCTGAGCCGGCCCGCGGACCGGACGCGTCAGGAGGCCCTGGTGACACCGCACGCCGTCGATCCCCCGCAGGTCCCCTGGGGGGTCTCATGGCACACCTCATGACGCGTCCCCCGGGCCGCCGGGGGCTGCTGCTCGCCGCCCTGGCGGCCGCGGTGGTCGGGGTCGCTCTCGTGGTCTGGGCACTGGCCCACCAGGAGAGCGCCCCGGCCCCGCATCGGGCGGGACGGATCGCCGTGCCCACGCCGTCCACCTCGAGCGCCTCCGGCGCAGGCCCGGCAGCCGCCTCCCCCGCGTCGCACGCGTCGCCCGGCCCGCTCGGTCCCTCCCGGCCGGTGCGCGTGCGAATCCCTGCCATCGGCGTCGACACGGTGGTCAATCCGATCGGGCTGGCCCCCGACGGGACCCTGGCGGTCCCCCAGCCCGGCCCGCACCTCGACCAGGCCGCCTGGTTCGAGAACTCCCCGACCCCGGGCCAGCCCGGTCCGTCGATCATCGAGGGGCACGTCGACAGCGTGGAGGGGCCGTCGGTGTTCTTCCGACTGGGCGACATCAAGCCCGGGGACACGGTCGTCGTGACGCGCAAGGACGGCAGCGTGGTGACGTTCCGGGTGAACGCGGTCCGCGACTTCCTCAAGAGCAGGTTCCCCACGAACCTCGTCTACGGGTCGCAGCTGGGCGAGCCGACGCTGCGGATCATCACCTGCAGCGACTTCGACGCCGCGATCCACCACCACGTCGGCAACGAGGTGGTTTTCGCCCACCTCGTCGACGTCCGCCGACCCGGCGCCGGCCGGGGATGATCCCGCCCGCAGCCTTCAGGACCAGACGGCCGGCGAGAGCGTGCCGATGTCGCGGAGGTTGCGGTAGCGCTCCCGGTAGTCCAGGCCGTAGCCGACCACGAACTCGTTGGGGATGTCCCAGCCGACGTACTTCGCCTCGACCGGCATCTGCAGGGCCTCGGGCTTGCGCAGCAGGGTGCAGATCTCGACCGAGGCCGGACCGCGGGAGGCGAGGTTCGAGGTGAGCCAGGAGAGCGTCAGGCCGGTGTCGATGATCTCGTCCACGATGAGCACGTCGCGGCCGCTGATGTCGGTGTCGAGGTCCTTGAGGATCCGCACGACGCCGGACGACTTCGTGCCCGACCCGTAGGACGAGACCGCCATCCAGTCCATCTCGATGTGGCGCGAGAAGCTGCGCGCGAGGTCGGCCATCACCATCACGGCGCCGCGCAGGATCCCGACGATGAGGAGGTCGCGGCCCGCGTAGTCCTGCTCGATCTGCACGGCCAGCTCCCCCAGCCGGTCGCGGATCTGCTGCTCGGTGAAGAGGACGTCGACCAGGTCGCCCTCGATGTCGGCTGCGTCCATGCGGCCCACCCTAGTTGGCGGGGAAGAAGGGCTCCCTCCCGGGCGTTGGACCCTCCATGCGGCTCTCCGTCCTCGACCTCGTCCCCGTCCGCAGCGGCCAGTCCACCACCGATGCGCTCGCCGCGACCCGCCGGTTGGCCGGTGTCGCCGACGAGCACGGCTATCACCGCTACTGGTTGGCCGAGCACCACAACATGCCGGCGGTCGCGGCGACCAATCCGCCGGTGCTGATCGCGATGGTCGCCGGCGCCACCGAGCGGATCCGGGTGGGTTCCGGCGGCGTCATGCTGCCCAACCACGCCCCGCTCGTCGTCGCCGAGCAGTTCGCCCTGCTCGAGGCCGCCTACCCCGGACGCATCGACCTCGGGATCGGCCGGGCGCCCGGAAGCGACCCGGTCACCAGCTGGGCGCTGCGGCACGGCGGTGGCGGTGTCGGCGACGACGCGGTGGCCCGCTTCCCCGAGTACGTCGACAACGTGGTCGCGATGATGAGTCCCGACGGCGTCGGCCTGCAGGTGCAGGGCCGCACCTATCCCCTGCGGGCGACGCCTCAGGCGGCCGGGACGCCGGAGGTGTGGTTGCTCGGCTCCTCGGACTACTCGGCGCGGCTGGCCGCGGACCGCGGTCTGCCCTACGTCTTCGCCCACCACTTCTCCGGGGACGGGACCGCCGAGGCGCTCGCGCTCTACCGGCAGGGCTACCGGCCCACCACCGAGAACCCGGAACCGCGCACGTTCCTCACCCTCAACGTGTGCGTGGCGCCCACGGCGGAGGAGGCGCACCGGCTCGCCCTGCCCCAGCTGCAGGCGATGGTCGCGCTGCGCACCGGCGGTGCGCTGCAGCCTCAGCGGCTCGTCGAGGAGGCCGAGGCCGACCCGGTGGCGGAGGCGCACCGGGGACTGCTGGAGGCGATGGCGCGCCGCTGGGTGATCGGCACGCCCGAGGAGGCCGCGAAGGCGGTGCGCGAGCTCGCGGCGACGTACGACGTGGACGAGGTGATGGTGCACCCGGTCGCGGGTGCGCTCACCGGCACCGCGCCCGACGCCGCCCCCGCCCGAGAGGACACCCTCCGCCTCCTCGCCGCGGCCCTCTGAGTCTCGGGGCCGCCCCGTCGCCCTCGCGGTCCCCTCTCCGCCGGCCGCCCCCTGCCGCTCCCCTGGCGCTTCCCTGCCGCTCCCGGCCCCCCGCATGTAACGCGGGGTTATCGCCGCGTTACATGAGCCCCTCGGCGTCTCGGCTCATGTAACGCGGTGTTCGGGTACCGACACGCCGACCACAAGACCGGGGCGCAAGCAATAACCCCGCGTTACATGGCGGCGCGGCGCTCGAAGCGAAGGAGGCCGGCCGAGCAGTAGGCACTGAGGTGGCCCGGGAGCTGGATCTCGCGACCGGGGACGTCGAGGAGGCGCCGGACGGCGAGGACGTGCTCGCGGGTCAGGTCGGAGGCCAGCGCCCCGGCGGCGAGCGCGGCGATGCGTACGACGCGCAGCGCGAGCGCGTCCGGCAGCGCCGCGATGCCCCCGGCATCCCACCCCCCGGCAGCTTGCAGCGCCACCGCCTGCTCGGCGGCGAGGTCGTCGAGGGCGGCCACGTCCTCGCGCAGGGAGTCGGCCGTGCGGGCGAGCGCCGGCGCGACCCCGGGGCCCAACTCGCGCTCCAGCACCGGCAGCACGTGGTGGCGCACCCGGCTCCGCAGGAACCGAGGGTCGCTGTTGTGCGGGTCCTCCCAGAAGACGACGCCCTCGGCGGCGCACGCCGCCTCCGTCTGGGCGCGCGTCACGTCGAGAAGCGGCCGCACGAAGGCGACGCCGTCC
Organism: Marmoricola sp.; assembly: GCA_051961835.1. GTDB lineage: Bacteria > Actinomycetota > Actinomycetes > Propionibacteriales > Nocardioidaceae > Marmoricola. The sequence continues at coordinate 14,373 of JBQCCW010000363.1, forward strand.
TCGACGTAGGCACGCCGCATGCCCTGCAGCGAGCGACTGCCCGACCCCCGGGTCAGCCCGAGCAGCACGGTCTCGGCCTGGTCGTCGAGGGTGTGGCCGAGCAGCACCGTGCCGGCCCCGAGGTGAGCGGCGAGCCGGCCCAGCGCGGCGTACCGAGCCTCGCGCGCGCCGGCCTCGATGCCGGCCGGTCCGGGATCGACGGTGACCCGCACGGAGGCGGTCTCGTCGACGCCGATCTCCGCCATCTGCGCGACGACGTGGTCGGTGTGGGCTGCCGAGCCGTCCTGGAGCCCGTGGTCGACGACGGCGCCGATCACGCGCAGGGCGGGGCCGCGGCCCTCGAAGACGGTCGCGGCGAGCAGGGCGAGGGAGTCCGCACCGCCGGAGCACGCGACCAGGACGGTCCCCACGTCGGGGAGGACCGCCCGGACCGCCCGCCGGACGGCGGCGACGGCGGGGTGCGGACCGCTCATGTCATCCGTGCACGCGGCGCAGCCAGCTCGACGGGTCGAGGATCTCCGCCTTGGTGGGCAGGTTCGCCGGCTCGGCCCAGACCGCGTTGAAGCCGTCCATGCCGACCTTGTCGACGACCGAGCGGACGAACGCCGCGCCGTCGCGGTACTGCGCCATCTTCTGGTCCAGGCCCAGCAGCCGTCGCAGCAGCCGGTCGAGCGTCCCCATGCCCTTGCGACGCTCGGTGAACCGCTCCCGTATCAACGCCACGGTGGGGATCACCTCGGGACCCACGCCGTCCATCACCACGTCGGCGTGCCCCTCCAACAGGCTCATCACGCCGGTCACCCGGTCGATGACGGCCCGCTGCTCGGGAGAGGCGAACAGGTCGAGCAGGCTCTGGGCGTCGGCGTTGCCCCGAGCCAGATCGCCCACCTTGCCGGCGAGCTGGCCGAGCAGCTCGGCTGGATCGGTTCGCACGGTGTCGAGGATCCGCGCCATCTCGGCCTGCAGATGGTCGCGCATCCACGGCACGGCGGTGAACTGCACGCGGTGGGTCTCCTCGTGCAGGCACACCCAGAGCCGGAAGTCGGCCGGGTCCACCCCCAGCTCGCGC
>JBQCCW010000364.1:0-35132 GCA_051961835.1 Marmoricola sp.
GTACGTCGCCGACGTCGGCGACCGCCTCCGCGCGCTGCCGCGGAACGCGCCGGTGCCGCACCGGCTGGTCGAGCAGGCGGTGTCGCTGATCGGCGACCTCGCCTCCGACCCCGCCACCGACGGCACCCTCCTGCACACGAACCTGCACTACGGCACCGTGCTGGCTGCCGAGGACGGCGGCTGGCGCGCCATCGATCCCAGACCACTGTCGGGGGACCCGCACTACGAGCCCGCGCCGCTGCTGTGGAACCGCTACGACGAGCTCCAGGGCGACGTCCGCAACGGCATCCGCCGGCGCTTCCACGCCGTCGTCGACGCCGCCGGCCTCGACGAGGACCGGGCACGGGACTGGGTGATCGTGCGGATGATGGCAAGCGCGCTCGACGACCCAGCCACCGGTGGCAGCGATCGGGGCACCGACTGGATCACCACCTGCGTGGCCATTGTCAAAGCCGTCCAGGACTGACACGCCTGGGTACGCCGTACCGATGGACGCCTCCCTGCAGTTCATCGGCAACGCGACCACCCTGCTGCGGCTGGGGCCGTTCACCGTCCTGACCGACCCGAACTTCCTGCACCGCGGGCAGTTCGCCTACCTCGGCAAGGGCGTCTTCACCCGACGGCTCACCGACCCCGCTCTCCAGGTCGTGGACCTGCCGCCCCTCGACGCGGTGGTGCTCTCCCATCTGCACGGCGACCACTGGGACCGCGTGGCCCGGCGTCGATTTGCCAAGGACCTGCCGGTGCTGACCACGCCGGCGTCCGCGCGCGCCCTGGACCGGCAGGGCTTCGGGCAGGCCGTGGGGATGTCGACGTGGAGCACGCAGACGCTCCGGGCCGGCGAGGCGACCCTGGATGTCACCGCCGTGCCGGGGCGGCACGGCACCGGCCTGGCGAGGCTTCTCGTCCCGCCCGTCATGGGCACGCTTCTGGAGCTGCGCACGGGGGACCCCGAGCCGTTCCGGCTCTACCTCAGTGGCGACACGTTGTGCGTCGAGGAGCTCCGCGAGATCGCCGAGCGGTTCCCTCACATCGACGCGGCCGTGCTGCATCTGGGCGGGACGACGCTTCCCGGCGGCCTCATGGTGTCCATGGACGACGTGCAGGGCGCCGACCTGCTGGAGTTGATCGGCGCGGCGACCAATGTGCCGGTGCACCACTCCGACTACGGCCGGTTCCGGTCGCCGCTGGCCGCCTTCCGGGATCAGGTCCGCCGGCGGGGGACGGCCGAGCGGGTCCGGTGGGTCGAGCCCGGCGGCGAGGTGCAGCTCACCGCGCCCGGCCGCGAAACGACCTGACACGGTCGACGCGGCGGGGTTGAATGCCGCCGTGGCACTTCCCTCGTCGCCCTTCGTCCGCACCGTGTGTGTCGGCATGCCGCAGGACCGGGAGTGGGCCGGGATCGGCCGCACGGCGATCGAGAAGCGCTCCGTCGCGGGACCGGTCCAGGTCCGCCGCCTCGGGCTGGAGGGCGACGCAGCCGCGGACGCCCGTCACCAGGTTGGTGTGGAAATGGCGTTATTCGGGGTAGACCGCGAAGAGCTCGACCACTGGGAGGGCGTGCTCGGGAGTCCGCTGCGCGACGGGCAGTTCGGGGAGAACCTCACCGTGCAGGGGCTCCGGGTTGACGACGCCGAGGTCGGGGAGCACTGGCGGATCGGCTCGGCGCTGCTCGAGGTGTGCTCGGTGCGGATCCCGTGCGCGAACTTCGCCACCTGGCAGACGCGCAACGGCTACGACGCCACCGGCTGGCTGCGTCGGTTCACCGAGCACGGCCGATCCGGTGCCTACCTGCGCGTCCTGCAGGAGGGCGCGCTGCGTGCCGGCGACGCCATCGAGGTGGTGCACCGGCCTGGACACGGGGTGACCGTCACGACGATGTTCCGGGCGCTGACCACCGAGCGGGCGTTGCTGGCGGCGCTGCTCGACGTACCGGGGCTGGTGCCGCAGGCCCGGGCCAAGGCCGAGGCGTACGTTGCGACGCTGTCCACCTCCTGACCGGGAAGTGACCCGTCGGTAGCGAAGGTGTCTTAAGGTGCGCATCATGTCGACCACCGCGACGATCCAACACGATCCCGCCATCATCGAGAACCGGCCGGTCAACGTCGCTCTCCAGTTCCTGCAGCGCGTCGAGAGCTCGCCCGACCACGAGGCGTTCCGGTTCCCCGAGGGGGACGCGTGGACCTCGGTCACCTGGCGCGAGGTCGCCGCCGAGGTCGAGAAGCTGGCAGGGGGTCTGCTGGCGCTCGGGCTCGAGCGGGAGCAGCGGGTGGGCATCGCCTCCTCCACGCGCTACGAGTGGATCCTCGCCGATCTCGCCGTGATGTGCGCGGGGGGTGCGACGACGACGGTGTACCCCTCGACGATGGCCGAGGACGTCGCCTACATCGTCGCGGACTCCGAGTGCCGGGTGGTGTTCGCCGAGGACGACAGCCAGGTCGAGAAGCTGCGGGCGCACCGTGACGAGCTCCCGGCGCTGCAGAAGGTCGTGGTGTTCCCTGGTACGGCGACCGACGGGGACTGGGTGATCTCCCTCGACGAGCTCGCGAAGCTCGGGGAGGGCTACCTGGCCGACCACCCCGGGGTCATCGAGCAGATCGCCCACGACATCCCCGGCGACCAGCTCGCCACCCTGATCTACACCTCGGGCACGACCGGCAAGCCCAAGGGCGTGCGGCTGCTCCACCAGTCGTGGACCTACGAGGGCGCGGTCATCGAGTCCCAGGGCATCCTCGGCGAGGACGACCTTCAGTTCCTGTGGCTGCCCATGGCGCACTCGTTCGGCAAGGTGCTCCTCTCCGCGCAGCTGGCGTGCGGGTTCGCCACCGCGATCGACGGCCGGATCGACCGGATCATCGACAACCTCGCGATCGTGCGGCCGACGTTCATGGGGGCGGCGCCGCGCATCTTCGAGAAGGCGCACGCGCGCGTGATGACGATGACCGCCCAGGAGGGCGGTCTCAAGGAGCGCATCTTCACCCAGGCCTTCGCCGTCGGCCGCCAGGTCGAGGACCTCAAGCGTGCCGGCCGCCCGATCCCCTTGGTGCTGCGCCTGCAGCACCAGCTCTTCGACCGGCTGGTGTTCAGCAAGGTGCGCGACCGCTTCGGCGGGCGGGTGCGGTTCTTCATCTCCGGGTCCGCCGCGCTCAACCGGGACATCGCCGAGTGGTTCGCCGCGGCCGGTGTCGTGATCCTCGAGGGCTACGGGCTCACGGAGACCTCCGCCGGCGCGTTCGTGAACCATCCCGACGACAACCGGCTCGGCACCGTCGGCCCCGCCATGCCGGGCTCGGAGGTCCGCATCGACCCGTCCACGGGCGAGGTGCTGATCAAGGGACCGCATGTCATGGCCGGCTACCACAACCGCCCCGACGACACCGCTGCCGCGTTCACCGAGGACGGCTTCCTGCGCACCGGCGACAAGGGCGCGCTCGACGCGGACGGCTTCTTGACGATCACCGGCCGGATCAAGGAGCTCTTCAAGACCTCCGGTGGCAAGTACATCGCGCCCAACGCGATCGAGGCGAAGTTCAAGGCGTTGTGTCCCTACGCCAGCCAGTTCATGGTGTTCGGCAACGAGCGCAACTACTGCGTCGCACTGGTGACCCTCGACCCCGACGCCCTTGCCGACTGGGCCGCCGAGAACGGTCTGGGCGGCCAGTCCTACGCCGACATCGTCGCGACCGACGCCTGCCACGCGATGGTGCAGGAGCACGTCGACCGGCTCAACCAGCAGCTGAACCGCTGGGAGACGATCAAGAAGTTCGAGATCCTCGACCACGACCTGACGGTCGAGTCCGGCGAGCTCACCCCGTCGCTGAAGGTCAAGCGCAACGTCGTCGAGGGCAACTACGCCGACGTGCTGAACGGCTTCTACTCCTGACCGCTCCTGCCATCCGGGAGCCCGCTCTCGGCATCTACGTCCACGTCCCGTTCTGCTCGGTGCGGTGCGGCTACTGCGACTTCAACACCTACACCGCCACCGAGCTGGGCGGAGGCGCCTCACAGGCCGCGTACGCCGGTCAGGTCGTCACGGAGATCTGGCGCGCGGCACGCGAGCTGGGAGAGCGACGCGTCGACACGGTCTTCTTCGGGGGCGGAACGCCCACCCAGCTGCCCGCCGCGGATCTCGTCCGGGTGCTCGGCGCCGTCGAGGACCGCCTGGGGCTCGCACCCGGCGCGGAGGTGACCACCGAGGCCAACCCCGACAGCGTCACCCCGGAATCCGTGGCCCGACTGCGGGAGGGCGGTTTCACCCGGATCTCCTTCGGCATGCAGTCCGCCGTACCCCACGTCCTCGCGGTCCTGGATCGCACCCACGACCCCGAGCGGGTGCCGCAGGTGGTGGCGTGGGCCCGGGAAGCGGGCTTCGAGCAGGTCAGCCTGGACCTCATCTACGGCACGCCTGGGGAAAGCCAGAGCGACTGGCAGGCGACGCTCGACGCGGCGCTCGGGAGCGACCCCGACCACGTGTCGGCGTACTCGCTGATCGTCGAGGAGGGCACCGCCCTGGGCCGGCGCGTCCGGCGCGGAGAGCTCCCGGCGCCCGACGAGGACGACCTCGCCGACAAGTACCTCCAGGCGGAGGAGTCGCTCGTGAGGGCCGGCCTGGGCTGGTATGAGGTGTCGAACTGGGCGCGCGAGGACGCCGCGCAGTGCCGACACAACCTGGGCTACTGGCGCAGCGACGACTGGTGGGGAGCCGGCCCCGGCGCGCACTCCCACGTCGCGGGCAGGCGCTGGTGGAACGTCAAGCACCCGCGCGCGTACGCCGAGCGGCTCGCCGCGGGCCGCTCCCCGGCGCTCGACGGCGAGGAGCTCGACGAGGCGACCCGCCGAGTCGAGGACGTGATGCTCCGGGTACGGCTGCGCGAAGGGATCCCCGTGGCCGACCTGCCCGACCCGGCGCTGGTCGAGGGACCGGTCGGCGAGGGACTCGCGGTCGTTCTCGACAGCCGGCTCGTGCTGACGCTGCGCGGTCGGCTGCTGGCCGACGCGGTGGTGCGGACGCTGCTCGGCTGAGTCAGCTCACCATGCGCAGCGTGAGCGGATAGCGGAAGTCCTCGCCGCTGCTGGCGCGCACGGCACCGATGATCGTGAGCACCAGCCAGCCGACCCCGAGCGCCGCGAGCAACAGGAAGCCGACGAGCACCAGGCACAGCACCACCGAGACGATGCCGTAGATCAGCACGCTGAGCTGGAAGTTCAGCGACTCGACGGCGTTGCGTCGCACGAAGGCGGACTCGCGGCCCTTGATCAGCAGCACCAGCAGTGGACCGAGGAAGGCCAGGGCGACCACGCTGGCCACCAGCGCGCCCCAGTGTGCCGCGCCGGCCCAGGTCCGCTCCTCCGACGGCGCCATCGGCCGCGGCCCGTAGTAGCCGGCCATGTCTCCCCCTGGGCTGTGCCGGGCGCTCTCAGCCCGTCACGAAGTCGATCAGCTCCTCGACCCTACCGAGAAGCGCGGGGTCGAGGTCCTGGAATCCGCGCACGCCGCCGAGGATGTGCTTCCACGCCCGGGCGATGTCGGCCTGGTCGCGGTGCGGCCAGCCCAGCTGCTGGCAGACGCCCTTCTTCCAGTCCAGGTGGCGGGGGACGGTGGGCCAGGCGTCGAACCCGAGGCGCTGTGGCTTGACGGCCTCCCAGATGTCGATGAACGGGTGACCGACGATGAGGACGTGCTTGCCGACCGGTGAGCGGCGTACGGCCTCGGCGATGCGGCTCTCCTTGGAGCCGGCGACGAGGTGGTCCACGAGCACCCCCACGCGGCGCTCGGGGCCGGGGCCGAAGTCGCGGAGGTGGGCTGAGAGGTCGTCGACGCCCTCGAGGTACTCCACGACGACGCCCTCGATGCGCAGGTCGTCGCCCCAGACCTTCTCGACGAGCTCGGCGTCGTGGCGGCCCTCGACGAAGATCCGGCTCGCTCGGGCCACCCGCGCCTGGACGTTCTCCACCACGACCGAGCCGGACGCGGTCCGCGTCGGCTTCTCCGGCCCCCTGCGTGTGGGGGCGACGAGCACGACCGGCAGCCCCTCGAGCAGGAACCCGGGGCCGAGCGGGAAGGTCCGCTGCTTGCCGCGCCGGTCCTCCAGAGTCACCGTGCCGAGATCGCGCTCGACCTTGACGATCTCGCCGCACCAGTCGGTCGTCACCTCCTCGACGACCAGCCCCGGGTCGGCGCAGATCTCCGTCGCCCGTCCCCGCTTGGGCGCCCTCCAGTCCCGCGCGAGCACGTCGGCGCCGTACCGGTCGGGGAAGCTCGTGGAAGATGACACCGCCCGGACGCTACCCGTCGAGTTGCCCGTTCTGGCCGCGCGAGTTGCGTGTCGTGGCCCCGCGAGTTGCTCCCTGTGGCCGCGCGAGTCCGCAGTTCTGGCCTCGCGAGTCCGGAGGTACGGCGCCGCCGGCCAGGGTTGACGACTCGGCGGGCCAGAGTTGACGACTCGGCAGGCCACAACCCGCAAGTCAACGGGCCAGGGGGAGGGACCGGGTGCCGGGGGGAAGGTGGGCGTAGCCGCGGCGTACGGCGGCGGCGAGGCCGGTGGCGGGGAAGGGCCAGGTCCCTTCGGCCAGCGCGGCCTCGAGCGGGACGCCGGCGCCGGCCAGCTGCCGGATCGTCTCGGCCACGACCCCGACGTCGGCGCGCTGCTCGGCCACGAACGCCCGGTCGACGACGGCGCCGTGCCCCGGCACCACGGTGGCGTCCGGGCCGGCAAGTTCCAGCACGAAGTCCAACGTGGCGGGCCATTCCAGGGGCCAGGATTCGTCGCCGTAGCCCGGCGGGGCCGACTCCTCGACGAGGTCCCCGGCGAGCAGCACATCCGCGTCCGGCACCCGCACGACGAGGTCGCCCCCGGTGTGGCCCCGTCCGGGGTGGACGAGCTCGACCAGACGGTCGCCCAGGTCGAGCGCCAGGGCCGAGGAGAAGGTGCGCTCGGCGGGCAGAATCGGCGTGGCGATCACCTCCGCGCCGCGCGGCTCACCAGGCTGCGCGGCGTACTCGTCCTTGATCCGCTCCCCGGCGCGGACCGTCCGGGCAGCCGCCTCCTCGTGCGCGATCAGCTCGATCGGGCCCAGGACCTCGCGGAAGGCGGCGTTGCCGAAAGTGTGGTCGAAGTGCTCGTGGGTGTTGACGGCGGCGATCACCCGCGGCACACCGAGCGCCACGACCGCCTCCGCCACCTCGGCTCCCGCCAACCCCGACGCATGGGTGTCCAACACCACGGAGGCGTCGCGACCGGCCACCACGACGATGTTGAGGTCGAACCACTCCTGGCGCGCCACCCAGACCCGGTCGGCGACCTCCACGAACGCAGCGCTCACCGGTCCGACGGTAGTGGTCGGGGTCGGCTCAGCTCACGAAGCCGTTCACCGGCAGCGTGGTCCGGCACGCCACGGGCCGGGCACGGGCGGGGTCGAGCAGGTCGAGCACGAGCTGGGCCGCGTTGGGGCTCGAGGCGATCTCGAGGTGGTCGGAGAAGTCGTTCGCACAGACGTCCTGCAGCACGACGTTCCTCATGTTGCGATAGCCGGTCTGGATGCCGCTGGTATATGGCAGCACCACGTCGTCGTAGCGGGTGACGATGTTGGTGTAGTGCACCCCGCGCGCCGCGATCCGACCCCGGCGCATCGTCGTCATGAAGGCCGAGCCGGCCGACATCTGCCCGCAGGCGGTGCAGATCGGCACGGCGGAGTCGCTGGACGCCCCGGGCCCCCCGGCGCTCTGCAGATCGAAGACGCCGGCCCCTTCGCCGTGCCAGAGCGGCGCGAGCGAGATGTAGTCGTGGACGAAGCGCGCCCCCCCGAGGAACCGCACCCAGTAGTTCGGCATCAGGGTGCCTTGGGAGTGCCCGATCAGGTCCACCTGCCGCGCGCCGGTGGTGCGCAGCACCCTCGCGACGAAGGCCTGCAGTTGACGGGCGCTGTCCCTGATGTCGTCCATCCCGCCGATGGCGACCGGCGAAGCCGCGGTCTGGGGTGCCACGCCGTAGGTGAGCGCGAAGACGCAGTACCCCTGATTGGCGAGCAGGGCGGCGTAGGTCACCCAGTTCGTCGCGGCGTTGCCCCCGGTGCCGTGGACGAGCACCACCGGCCGCGGGTGGCGCGCAGAGGGCCGGCATGACCAGATGTTCTCGCCCGGGGCGCTGGCGGCGGTCCCGGCTGTGACGGTGTTCTGGAGGAAGTCGTAGCTCACCGGGTAGGTCGGCCGGCTCTCCGCGAACGCCTCGGACGGCGGAGCGGCGAGGACGTGCCCGAGAAGCAGGGCGAGCACGGCGGTGGCGGCGGGACGGACGCGCATGGTTCCTCCGAGGAGAGCGGCTGATCCGCCAACGACGCCCGAGAACGGCTGGTTACGGGTAGTAGTGTTGGCACTCGGGCGGAGTGAGTGCCAGTGCGCTCCGATGCGGACGAGGAGGTGCAGCGATGTCGCAGGACGACCGACGGCTCGCGGTGCTCCGCGCGATCGTCGAGGACTACGTCGCCACCCAGGAGCCGGTCGGGTCCCGGGCGCTCGTCGAGCGGCACCAGCTCGGCGTGTCTCCGGCCACGGTGCGCAACGACATGGCGGCACTGGAGGACGAAGGGCTGATCGCTCAGCCCCACACCAGCGCCGGGCGCATCCCCACCGACAAAGGCTACCGCCTCTTCGTGGACCGGCTCAGCACCGTCAAGCCGATGAGCGCCGCGGAACGGCGCGCCATCGCGAGCTTCCTCGAGGAGGCGCACGACCTCGACGATGTCGTCCAGCGCAGCGTCCGGCTGCTCGCCCAGCTCACCCAACAGGTGGCGATCGTGCAGTACCCGGTGCTGTCCGCCTCGACGGTGCGCCACATCGAGGTCGTCGCGCTCACCCCGTCCCGGCTGCTCCTGGTTCTCATCCTCTCCACCGGTCGCGTCGAGCAGCGGCTCGTCGAGGTGTCGGCCGACCTCGGTGAGGACGACCTCGCGGAGCTGCGGCAGCGGCTCAACCGGGCCGCGGTCGGCGCGCGGATCACCGATGCCGTCACCTCGCTGGGCGACCTGACCGACGCCGTCGCCCCCACCGTCCGTACGCCGGTCGCGGTCGTCGTCACCGCGCTGGTCGAGGCGATGTCGAACCACCGCTCCGACGAGCGGATCGTCGTCGGAGGGACCTCGCACCTCGCCCGCTTCGGCGACGGCTTCGAGGCGGCCATCAAGCCGATGCTCGAGGCGCTCGAGGAGCAGGTGGTGCTGCTCAAGCTCCTCGGCGAGGCCACCTCCAACGGTGCCCTCACGGTCCGGATCGGTCGCGAGGGTCCCTACGAGGAGCTCGCCACGACCTCCGTGGTGTCCTCCGGCTACGGTCCCGGTGACGAGGCGCTCGGGGCGCTCGGCGTCGTGGGTCCGACGCGGATGGACTACCCCGGGACCATGGCCGCCGTGCGGGCCGTCGCCCGTTACGTCTCCACGATCCTGGACGAGTCCTGACCCCCCACCGACTGATCCGAGCTGCCGAAGAGAGCCGATGAGCGACCCGTACGCCGCACTGGGTGTCGACCGCGACGCCGACGCCGACACCATCAAGAAGGCCTACCGCCGGCTGGCCCGGCAACTGCACCCCGACGTCAACCCCGAGCCCGACGCCCAGGAGCGGTTCAAGGAGGTCTCGGCCGCCTACGAAGTGCTCTCCGACCCCGAGAAGCGCCGGATGTACGACCTCGGCGGCGACCCGTTCGGCCGAGGCGGCGGCGGGTTCGGTCAGGGCGCCGGCTTCTCGTTCACCGACATCATGGACGCCTTCTTCGGCGGCCAGCCGGGCGCCGGCGGCGGACACCACGGTCCGCGCCCGCGCTCCCGCCGCGGACAGGACGCGCTGGTGCGTGTCGAGGTCGACCTCGCCGAGGCCGCGTTCGGCACCACCGAGGAGCTCAAGGTCGACACCGCCGTGCTCTGCGGCACCTGTGAGGGCACCGGCGCCGCGCCGGGCACGAGTCCCGTCACCTGCGAGACCTGCCACGGCGTCGGGGAGATCCAGCAGGTCCAGCGCTCGTTCCTCGGCGAGATCCGGACGCTTCGGCCCTGCCCCGCCTGCCGTGGGTACGGCGAGCTGATCCCGGACCCGTGCCGCGAGTGCGCCGGCGACGGCCGGGTGCGCTCGCGCCGCACCCTGACGGTGAAGATCCCCGCGGGCGTCGACACCGGCACCCGGGTCCAGCTCACCGGCGAGGGCGAGGTCGGTCCGGGCGGCGGTCCCGCCGGTGACCTGTACGTCGAGATCCAGGTGCGGCCCCACCCGGTGTTCGTCCGCGACGGGCACGACCTGCGCTGCCGGGCGACCGTGCCGATGACCGCGGCCGCGCTGGGCACGACCCTGCGCCTGCCGCTGCTGGAGGCCGACCTGCTCGACGGGGCCGACGAGGTCGCGGAGGACTCCTCGCACTGGGCCGACATCGACGTGCGACCCGGCACCCAATCCGGCACCGAGCACGTGCTGCGCGGCCATGGCGTGCCGAGCCTGCGCACGGGCGCCCGTGGCGACGTGGTGGTCACCATCGACGTCGAGACCCCGTCCCGCCTCGACGAGCGCCAGGAGGCCCTGCTGCGCGAGCTCGCCGCCCTGCGGCACGAGGAGTCGCCGGAGGGCCGCATCCAGCCGGGGCACCGGTCGGTCTTCGACCGGCTCAAGGACGCCTTCAAGTGAGCCGATGACGCTCCCGGTGTTCTGGGCGCCGGACCTCGCCGCGAGGGGGCTCCCGGGCGTGGGTCAGACCGTCGACCTCGGCGGCGACGAGGGCCGCCACGCCGTGGTCGTCCGCCGGCTGCGGGCCGGCGCGGAGCTGGTGCTGACCGACGGCGCGGGCACCGCGGTGACCGCCCGGATCGAGGAGACCAGCAAGACCGGACTCCGCGCGCAGGTCGTCGAGGCGGTCGTCGAGCCGCGGCCACGTCCGGAGGTGACCGTGCTCCAGGGGATCGCCAAGGGCGAGCGCGGAGAGCTGGCCGTCGAGCTGCTCACCGAGGTGGGCGTGGACCGCGTGGTGCCCTGGGCCGCCGCACGGTCCGTCGCGGTCTGGCGGGGCGAGCGTGCCGCCAAGCCCCTCGCCCGGTGGCGGGCGACCGCGGTCGCCGCGGCCAAGCAGTCTCGCCGGCACTGGTTCCCCGAGGTCGCGGACCCCGTCGACCTGGCCGGCGCCGTCGCGGTGATCGCCGATGCGGACCTGGCCTTGGTGCTCCACGAGGAGGCGGGCGTCCCGCTGCCCGACGTACCCCTCGAGGGCGCGCAGCGGGTGGTGCTCGTGGTCGGCCCGGAGGGCGGCCTGGCTCCCACGGAGCTCGACGCCTTGCGCGCGGCCGGCCCGCACGTCCACGCCGTCCGGCTCGGGCCCACCGTGCTGCGCACCTCGACTGCCGGCGCCGCGGCCGCGGCCGTCCTGCTGTCCCGCACACCGCGCTGGCGGTGAGCGGGCTCAGCGGATCGTGATGTCCTTGGTGTCGGTGGTGACGCCGTTCCCCTCGCCGCCGGAGGGGTCGGTGTCGCTCACCCGCAGCTCGTAGGTCCCCGGAGGGGCCTGGAGCACGAACGCGTACGGCGACAGAGTGCAGCATTGACCCGCCGTGGTGTAGCCGTGCTCGACGGACCGGCCGTTCTGACGCAGGTCCCACACCACACCGCCCTCGAACGCGGCTGCCTGGCCGCGGATGGTCGTGCCCGAGGTCAGCTGGGCGTCCTGCGGCAACGTCACCGACACCGGCGACAGCACGTCGTCGGCGCTGCCCTGGCGCACCGGGAGGTCGACGGGGTCGCCCAGCAGCGTGTGGATCGGCTGTCCGTGCTCGGTGAGCCGGACGCTCACCGGCCGTTGCAGCACGCCGTCGAGCGTCCACACCAGCGCCTGGGCGGCCGCCACCCCCGTGCCGGACGCGGTTCCCGGAGCGGCGCTGCGGACGTCGCTGCCGAAGTCGACCGAGACCCAGTTGCCGTCGACGGCGACCGTCGCTGTCGTGCCCGCGGGGAAGCCCGAGCGGTAGTCGGGGTCGTCGGGGGCGTGCAGCACCTGGTCGACCGCCGCCTGCGCGTCGCTGGAGGTCACGCCGTGGAGGACCCGTTGCTCGCTGAACAGACGCGGGCCGACGGCGGTGTCGCCGACGCAGTACACCGCGAGCGACAGGTCGTGCCCTGCGGCCACCGACGCGGGCTGCGGCGGCGGGGTGTGGTGCTGGAGCCACCCCAGTCCACCGGCCACCACGATCACGGCGGCGGCGACGGCGAGCCCGGGTCCCCAGCGACGCCGGGCTCCCGCCTCGGACTCCTCCTCGGTGAGGCGGGAGAGCACCTCGGCACGGCCACGGCGCGGTTGCACGTCCTCGACCGCGTGGTGCAGCAGTCGACGGATGTCGTCGTCGGTCATCGGTCCTCCCGGTCGGCCAGTCGGGTGCCCAGTCGAGTGCGGAGCGCCGCAGCGCCCCGTGACGCATGGGTCTTCACCGAGCCCGGCCGGATGCCGAGCGCGTCGGCGATCTCGGCCTCGGAGAGCTCCAGGTAGTGACGCAGCACCAGCACCTCGCGTTGCCGCCGCGGGAGCGTGCCGAGCGCGTCGAGAACAGCCCGCCGCGTCTCACCGCTCAACGCGGCCACGTCGGCGGGGGCCGCCGTGGCCGGCGGCCCCTGGCGCCGACCGTGCCGGTCCACGACGCCCCGGTGCCGCAGGGCGGAGCGGGAGCGGTTGACCACGGCCGTGCGGAGGTAGGCCGCCGCCCGGTCCTGGTCGCGCAGACGTGGCCAGCGCCGGCACATGTCGGCGAAGGCGTCCTGGACCAGGTCCTCGGCGGTGTCTCGATCACCGACGAGCAGGACGGCCGCGCGCAGCAGCGCCAGGCGATGCGCGGCGTAGAGCGCGGTGAGAGCCGCGCCGGTGTCGGTGTCGGGCCCGAGCGGGGCGGGGGCGTCGGCGGCTCTCGGCACGGCGGGCACCCCCTGCTCGGTCCCGCTCCGGCGGCGCCGGGGCGGTGCGGTGGCGGACGTCACGGTCACGCTACGTCCACGCGCGGGGACCCGTCCTGGTTGACACGCGCGTCCGCAGCGAGCAGAGACGCCCGTCGCACCCGCCGCCCGGGGTGCCGGCGCAACCCGGCGTGGACCGTCGAACCGCTGGGTAGCATGGACGGCGTACCGCCGCCGACAGAAGGGCCGCCCCTCCGGGCCTCATGACCGAAACCAGCACGGGAGCCGTCCCGTCCAGCAGCACGACCCGGCAGACCGTCACGGTCCCGAACAGCATCAACATGGTGTCGCTCCTCGGTCCCTCCGACGAGCACCTCGCGCTCCTCGAGCGGTCCTTCGACGCCGATGTGCACGTCCGCGGCAACCGGATCACGCTCAACGGCGACGCCGCCGAGGTCGCGCTCGCCGAGCGGCTCCTCGACGAGCTCGTCACGATCATCCGCACCGGTCAGGGCCTCACCGCGGAGACCGTCGAGCGGGCGATCGAGATGCTTCGCTCGGAGGCGGAGTCCGCCGAGCGTCCCGCCGACGTGCTCTCGCTCAACATCCTGTCCAACCGGGGCCGCACGATCCGCCCCAAGACGCTGAACCAGAAGCGCTACGTCGACGCGATCGACAAGCACACCATCGTCTTCGGCATCGGTCCCGCCGGCACCGGCAAGACCTACCTGGCGATGGCGAAGGCGGTCCAGGCGCTCCAGGCCAAGAAGGTCAACCGGATCATCCTGTCCCGTCCCGCCGTGGAGGCCGGGGAGCGGCTCGGCTTCCTGCCCGGCACGCTGAGCGAGAAGATCGATCCCTACCTGCGCCCCCTGTACGACGCGCTGCACGACATGGTCGACCCCGAGTCGATCCCGAAGCTGCTGGCTGCCGGCACCATCGAGGTGGCGCCGCTGGCGTTCCTGCGCGGCCGCTCGCTCAACGACTCCTTCATCATCCTCGACGAGGCGCAGAACACGACGCCGGAGCAGATGAAGATGTTCCTCACCCGGCTCGGCTTCGGCTCCCGGATCGTCGTGACCGGCGACGTGACCCAGGTCGACCTCCCGGGCGGCACGCAGAGCGGTCTCAAGGTCGTGGAGGGCATCCTCGACGGCATCAAGGACGTCTCGTTCAACCGGCTCACGGCCCACGACGTCGTCCGTCACCGGCTGGTGGCCGAGATCGTCGCCGCCTACGACCAGTACGACGCGGCCCACCCACCGCGGCCGCGCGGGTGAGTGCGGAGGGGGAGGTCGCGATGAGCATCGAGGTCCTCAACGAGTCCGGGCTCGCCCTCGACGAGCGGCGCACGCAGCGGCTCGCCCGCTTCGTCCTCGACGAGATGCGCGTGCACCCGCTCGCAGAGCTGTGCATCACCGCCGTCGACGAGGACACCATCGCCGAGCTGAACGGCAAGTGGATGGAGAAGGAGGGGCCCACGGACGTGCTGGCCTTCCCCATGGACGAGCTGCGACCCGGCACCGTGAACGACGAGCCCGAGGAGGGGGTGCTGGGCGACCTGGTGCTGTGCCCCGCGGTCGCGGCGACGCAGGCCGAGGAGAGAGCGGCGAACGGCCACCCCGGCTACTCGGTGACCGAGGAGCTCGACCTGCTCACCGTGCACGGCATCCTCCACCTCCTCGGCTACGACCACGCCGAGCCGGACGAGCACAAGGCGATGTTCGACCTGCAGGCCGAGCTGCTCGAGCGTTGGCGCAGCGCCGGGCCCGGCAAGGGGTAGTCCCGTGCGGGCCGACAGCCCCGGACTGTTGATCCTCGTCCTCGGCCTGGTGGTCGTGGCCGGGATGCTCACGGGCGCGGAGGCGGCGCTCGCGTCGTTCTCCCGTGCCCGCGCCGAGGAGCTGCGCGACCTGCGCCGTGCGGGGTCCCGCCGACTGCTCGAGGTCCTCGCGGACCCGCCGCCGTACCTCAACACGGCGTTGTTCCTGCGCACGCTCTGCGAGGTCGCCGCGGTCGTGGTGGCCACGCTGATGATCACCGGCAGCTACGGCCGCAACGCGGGAGCGATCGTGGCCGCGGTGGCGGTCATGGTCGTGATCAGCTTCGTCGTGCTGGGGGTGGCGCCGCGGACCCTGGGCCGCCAGCACGCCGACGCGGTCGCGCTGGCCTCGGCCGGCGTACTGCGTCTGCTGACCCAGGTGCTGGGCCCGATCCCCAGGCTGCTCATCCTGCTCGGCAACGCGCTCACCCCGGGCCGCGGCTTCACCGACGGTCCGTTCTCCTCCGAGGCCGAGCTGCGCGAGATGGTCGACCTCGCCGAGGCGTCCAGCCTCATCGAGTCCGGCGAGCGGGCGATGATCCACTCCGTCTTCGAGCTCGGCGACACCACTGTGCGCGAGGTGATGGTGCCGCGCACCGACGTGGTGTTCATCGAGCGGCACCGCACGCTGCGGCAGGCGATGTCGCTGTTCCTCCGCTCGGGCTACTCCCGGGTGCCGGTGGTGGGGGAGGACCTCGACGACATCGTCGGCTTCGCCTACCTCAAGGACATCTCCAAGCGCGTCTTCGACCGTGCCGACGCGCAGACGACCGAACAGGTCGAGTCGGTGATGCGGCCGGTGCTGCACGTGCCGGACTCCAAGCCGGTCGACGACCTGCTCCGGGAGATGCAGGCGGCCCGGCGTCACATCGCCGTCGTCGTCGACGAGTACGGCGGCACCGCGGGCCTGGTGACGATCGAGGACGTCCTGGAGGAGATCGTCGGAGAGATCACCGACGAGTTCGACGCCGAGGAGGTCTCTCCGGAGGCGCTGCCGGACGGGTCGGTCCGGGTCTCCTCGCGGTTCCCGGTCGACGACCTGGAGGACCTCACCGGGGTCGAGATCGACGACGCCGACGCCGACGACGTCGACTCGGTGGGCGGCCTGATGGCCAAGCACCTGGGGAAGGTGCCGATCCCCGGCTCGGTGGTCCGCGTGGGTGGGCTGGTCCTCGAGGCCGAGGGCACCACCGGCCGCCGCAAGCGCATCGGCACCGTCGTGATCACACCGGTCGTGGCCGACGCCGGCGTCGTCGAGGACCCCGCGCGCCCCGACGACGCCGCCCGAGTCACGGGGTGAGCGCGGCGAACGGCGCGGCGGCGCCGTAGATCTTGTACAGCGCGAACGGGCCGGCCTGGAACATGCTGCACCGGTCGTCGAACAGGGCCACGGCCCGCGCGTCGCTCATGCCGGCGCCGTAGCCGTACGGCGACTCGACCCGGCCGGTGGCGAAGTGCCGGATCCGTTGCACGGTGCCGTGCCGGTGCGCGGCGTCGGCGCGCCGCCACCAGCTGCAGGTGTACTGACTCAACGGTCGGTCGTCGACCACCCCGGGGGTGTGGGCCACCTGTCGGGCCGATCGGGGCAGCGGGGTCGCCGCGTCGGTGGCGGTGCCCTTCATCCCGTACGCCGTGCACAGCCGCGGAGACAGGCCGCTCTCACACGTGCCCGTGAACGCCTGTTGCTGGCGGCTCAACAACGCCGGGGCCAGGACCGAGGCAAGGGGCACCGGTCCGGCTCCGGGGCGCTCCGGAGTGGTCGCCCAGCTGCAGGTGGTGGAGTTGCCGGCGGGGTAGCCCGAGACCTGGAAGCCGGCCAGGCAGCCGACCAGCTCGCCCTCGTTGACGGGGTCGCCGGTGCCGACGCTGAGCGCGGGACTCGTCCCGTCGGCGCACGAGGGCAGCAGCACCGGGGAGGTCGTGGCCGGTGCCCCGCCGGGGCCGGTGTTGTGCCACCAGCAGTTGCCGGTGGTGCCGGGGAACGCGTCCCACCAGAAGTCCACGCCGTTCGGACGGGCGCGACCCTCGGGACCGACGCCCATCACGTTGTCGTGGAACCGGTTGTCGTAGGAGGTCGACACCTTCGCGGGGTCGCAGCCCGGGATGGGGGTCGAGGAGCCGACCGGCGGCGGCCCGCACACGGTGGCGTCGGGCACCGCGAACAGCATGGCGCCGCGGCGCCAGTTGTCATAGAAGTGGTTGTCGCGCACGGTGTTCGCGTTCCCGCCGGCGAGCCAGAGACCCGTGCCGACCGGGGCCGCGATGAACGGCGACACGTCGCTGCTCGCTGCGTAGGGGTTGAAGTTGTTGGCGTAGAAGTTGTTGTCCGCCACCACGTTGCCGTGCTGCGGGAAGCCGGGGTGGCCGGGTGCGGTGAAGACGTCGGTGGTGTAGCCGAGCGCGTTGTCGTAGAAGTTGTTCTGGGTGACGAGGGTGCCGTGGCTGTCGGTGCCCGAGAAGCCGCCGGTGTTGTGGTGGCTGTCGCAGCGGCGGAACACCTGGCTGTAGCGGTAGTGCGGGTAGAACGGCCGATAGCGGTGGTCGGTCGTGTCGGCGCCCGAGCCGGGGTAGAGGCCGGAGTCTCCGTTGCCCGCCGCGTCGCAGTTCTGGACCAGGCCGTGGTCCTCCACGAAGGTGAGCACGCCGTACCCGCCGGCGTAGAACGTCTTGAACCGGTCGAACACGTAGCCGTCGGTCTCCAGAATGTAGATGTCGTGCTCCCGCGCGTGCCGCACGGTGAGGTTGCGCAGGACGAAGCCGTCGGCCCGGTCCACGAAGATGCCGACGTCCTTCTTGTGGCCGGCCGCGGAGGGCCCCCCGTCCCCGGCGTGCGCGTCCCCGGCCTCGACCACCACGTCGTCGGCGCTCACGCCCGAGCCCTCGAGCTGGACGTTGCAGCGGATGCACCGGCCGACGTTCGGGATGCCGTGGCGCTCGGTGCGCGGCGGGCTCGGCACGGGGCCGGTGTCGGGGCCGCGGCCGATCACCGCGATCAGGTTGGCGTCGTTGGGGCAGTGCAGCTGGTAGTCGTGCGAGAGGGCGCCGGGGTCGCCGCTGTCGGAGGTGATCCGATAGCGGTTGCAGGCGGGGTCGTGCGTGGGCTGCGACCGTGCGGTGGGCTCGCGGTAGAGACCCGGCATCACCACGACGCGGTCGTTGTTGCCCGAGGCGGTAACCGCCGTCTGGATCTGGTGGTACTGGCACCGCCGCAGCAGCTGGCTGTTGATCACCAGCAGCCGGTGCGCCCAGGAGGCGCTGAGCCGGCGGCGGTCGGTCGGGCGGATGGTGTAGCCGTGCTGCCGAGCCGCGCGCACCGAGGCCCGGAGCCGGCTCATCGAATCGCGATGGCACACCACCCGGGTGCGCCCGGGCAGGCGGTCGTCCAGCGCGGACCCCAACGAGCGGATCGTCGGCACCTTCCCGCCCGCGCAGGGATGCACGGTGCAGTCGGGCTTCGGGTCCGGCCAGTACGACGGGCGCTCGACGTGGGCCTGGGCCGCAGCCGGGGCGAGCAGGACGAGACCGAGACCCACGATCAGGGCAGCAAGGATGTGGCGCACGTCACACCAACGGCCGGCGCCCGGTGAGGTTACGGACGCGGTCCGGGCGGCTCCTAGACTGCGCCCATGCCCGAGCTCGAGTCCGAGGACACCAAGCTGGTCACTCTCGCTCGAGCGACGCGCGCCCGCACCGGCGCTGCCGAGGGCGCGGCGCTGCGTGACCTGGACGGCCGCACGTATGCCGCCGCGACCGTCGACCTGCCCTCGCTGCGGGTCTCGGCGCTCGGCGTGTGCGTCGCGATGGCCGTCGCCAGCGGCGCCCGCGGAGCCGAGGCCGCGGTGGTGCTCGGGGAAGGCCCGCTCGGCCCCGAGGACGTGGCGCCGCTGCGCGACCTCGCCGGCCCCGGGGTTCCGGTGCACACCGGCTCGGCGTCCGGGCGGATCGAGGGCACGCTCAGCACCTGATCCGCCCCGCACCGCGATTCGTTGCGGACCGCAACTCCTCGGTAGGGTGGACGCCGTGCCGCTCAGGGGACGAACCGCTCACGACGCCGCGGTGGACAGGCTCCGCGCCTCCTACGCCCGCATCGGACACGGCCAGCCGGTGCGGCTGGCCAAGCGCACCTCGAACCTCTTCCGTCCGCGCGTGGCCAGCACCGCCCCCGGCCTGGACGTCAGTGGCCTGGACGGCGTGATCTCGCTGGACACCGAGGCGGCGACCGCGGACGTGCAGGGCATGTGCACCTACGAGGACCTCGTCGCCGAGACGCTGCCGCACGGGCTCATCCCCAAGGTGGTCCCGCAGCTGCGCACGATCACCCTCGGGGGTGCGGTCACCGGGCTCGGCATCGAGTCGACGAGCTTCCGCAACGGCCTGCCGCACGAGTCGGTGCTGGAGATGGACGTCTTCACCGGGGCCGGGGAGGTGGTCACCTGCCGCCCCGAGGGTGAGCACGCCGACCTGTTCGCCACCTTCCCCAACTCCTACGGCTCGCTGGGCTACGCCACCCGGCTGCGGATCGAGCTCGAGCGCGTCCCGGCGTACGTCGCCCTGCGGCACGTGGCCTTCGACGACTCGCGTGTCATGGCCGACGCGATCGCGCGCATCACCGCCGATCGGAGCTGGGACGGCCAGCCCGTCGACGGACTGGACGGCGTGGCGTTCAAGCCCGGCGAGTACTACCTGACTCTCGCCAGGTTCACCGACGAGGCGGGTCCCACCTCCGACTACACCGGTGCGCAGATCTACTATCGCTCGCTCCAGCAGCGCCCCACCGACCGGCTCACGATGCACGACTACCTGTGGCGCTGGGACACCGACTGGTTCTGGTGCTCGGGCGCCTTCGGCGTCCAGCACCCGGTGGTCCGCCGGCTCTGGCCGCGCCGCTTCAAGCGCTCCGACGTGTACCACCGCCTGGTCGGCCTGGACACCCGCTTCGGGATCGCCGACCGGCTCGATCGGCGAGCCGGCCGCCCCCAGCGCGAGCGGGTGATCCAGGACATCGAGGTCCCGGTCGCGCGGTTGCCGGAGTTCCTCGACTGGTTCGACACCGCCGTCGGCATGAGGCCGGTGTGGCTCTGCCCGCTGGTGGCTCAGCGCGCGTGGCCGACGTACCCCCTGCGGCCGGGTGAGACCTACGTCAACGCAGGCTTCTGGGGCACCGTGCACGTCGGCGAGGCCGCGTCGCAGGCGCCGACCAACCGGGCGATCGAGGCGCATGTGCACGAGCTCGACGGCCACAAGTCCCTGTACTCCGAGGCGTTCTACGACCCCGAGACCTTCGACGCGCTCTACGACGGCGGCAACCTCGCCGCGGTCAAGAAGCGCTACGACCCCCACGGACGACTCACCACCCTCTACGACAAGGCGGTACGACGACGATGAGCCTGCTGATCCCCACGATGTCGCTCGCCGACGCCTTCGCCTCGCTGCTCAACGGCGAGCTGCCCTTCCGGTTCAGCGCCTATGACGGCAGCGCCGTGGGTCCCGAGGACGCGCCGTTCGGGCTCAACCTGCGCAACGAGCGGGGTCTGGCCTACCTGCTCACAGCGCCCGGCGACCTCGGCCTCGCCCGCGCGTACGTCCAGGGCGACCTCGAGGTCGTCGGCGCAGCACCCGGCGACCCCTACGAGGCGCTGATGCTCGTCAAGGGCGACAAGACCGGCTTGAAGTTCCGCACGCCCTCGCCCACCGAGCTTCTCGCTCTCATCCGCTCGGTGGGGCTGAGCAGCCTCAAGCCGCCGCCCGTGCCCGAGCAGGAGCATCTGCCGCGCTGGCGACGCTTCTTCGAGGGGCTGATGCACTCCCCGGAGCGCGACGCCGAGGTGATCCACCACCACTACGACGTCTCGAACCGGTTCTACGAGCTGGTGCTCGGCCCGTCGATGACCTACACCTGCGCGCTGTTCCCCACCGAGGACGCGACGCTCGAGGAGGCCCAGTACGCCAAGTACGACCTGGTCTGCCGCAAGCTGGGCCTTCGGCCCGGGATGCGCCTGCTCGACGTCGGCTGCGGGTGGGGCGGCATGGTGCGGCACGCGGTGGAGCACTACGGCGTGACCGCGCTCGGTGTGACGCTGTCGGCCGAGCAGGCCGAGTGGGCCCAGCACCGCATCAAGGTCGACGGCCTCGACGACCGGGCCGAGGTCCGCCACCTCGACTACCGCGACGTCGAGGAGACCGGCTTCGACGCGGTGAGCTCGATCGGCCTCACCGAGCACATCGGCGTCGCGAACTACCCGGCGTACTTCGCCTTCCTGCGCGACAAGCTGCGCCCGCACGGGCGCCTGCTCAACCACTGCATCACGCGCTCGGACAACAAGAAGACGACGACCGGCGCGTTCATCGACCGCTACGTCTTCCCCGACGGCGAGCTCACCGGCTCGGGCCGAATCATCACCGAGATCCAGGACGTGGGCCTGGAGGTGCAGCACGAGGAGAACCTGCGCGTCCACTACGCCAAGACGCTCGCGGGCTGGAACCGCAACCTCGTCGAGCACTGGGACGAGTGCGTCGCCGAGGTCGGCGAGGGCACCGCGCGGGTCTGGGGTCTCTACATGGCGGGCTCGCGGATGGGCTTCGTCACCAACGAGATCCAGCTGCACCAGGTGCTCGCCTCGAAGACCGACGCGTCGGGGGACAGCGGCTACCCGCTGCGGCACGACTGGACCCACTGACCGCTCGCGGACTCGGCGAATCGGCCACGGCCGTCGCCGCCGACCGGCAGACTGTGCCGGTGCGTCTCGGTCGGCTCGTCCTCGGTTTCGTCGCGCTCGTGGTCGGCCTCCCGGCGGCGGTCGTGGGCCCTGCCCAGGCCACGGCGGGCATCGGCGGCCACCTGTCCCGGGCGGACCGGTTGGCCGCGAGGATGCCGATGGGCAGCGATCCGTTCGTCGCCGGCGCGGGCTACCGCGGTGACTTCCCCGACCCGAGCGTGCTGCTCTGGGACGGCACGTACTACGCCTACGGCACCCGCACCGCCGGTTTGAACCTGCCCGTCCTCACCTCCACCGATCTGGCGACCTGGACGGTGCCGTCGCCCGACCCGACGACCAGCAGCACCGACGCGCTGCCAGACGTGGCGTCGTGGGCGGACTGGCGGATGCGCGCCGGCCATCGCGTCGCCCTCACCTGGGCGCCCTCGGTCGCCTACCTCGAGGGTCGCTTCGTCGCGACGTACGCCACGCCCGTGGCGGGCAGCACTGGGCCGGTGGGCGGCCGGAAGATGTGCATCTCGGTGGCCGTCGCCGACTCGCCGTCGGGTCCGTTTGTCGACGACTCGACCTCGCCGCTGAAGTGCCCCGCCGACCGGGGTGCGATCGACCCGCAGATCTACACCGAGGACGGGCACGTCTACCTGCTCTACAAGACCGAGGACATCTCGATCGGGCGCCTTACCCGCATCTGGATCCGGGAGCTGACGCCCGACGGGATGCACCTGTTGCCCGGCGGCGCGCCGCACCTGCTGCTCCGCGCGCACACCTACCCCAGCTGGGAGGGTCGGGTGGTGGAGAACCCGGGGCTGATCATGGTCGCCGGGCGCCGCTACCTGCTCTACTCGGGCGGCAGCTGGGCGGGCACCGGCTACGCCGAGGGGTACGCCGTCTGCGCGAGCCTCACCGCACCCTGCCGGCGCCCGACCGTGCCCAAGGTGTTCTGGGTGCGGAACAAGGTCCAGCCCCGTCACAAGCACCGCAAGCACCGCCACTACCGGGTCCGCCGGCACCGGGTGGTCCGGCAGGTCCCGGCGCCGCCGCTGCTGGCCACCGGTGGGGCGGTGGCCGGGCCCGGTGGCGGGATGCCGTTCCTCGATGCCCAGGGGACCCTGCGGCTGGCCTACCACGCCTGGGACGCCGGACGGGTGGGCTATCCCGCGGAGCCCTCGTGTCAGACGACCGCCGACGGCTGCGCGCAGCGCCGGCTGCACATCGCCACGCTGGCCACGACGGCGGCCGGCGGGCTCGCGGTCGCCGCGCGGGACGCCGTACCGGCCCGATAGCCTTGCCGGAGTGAGCAGCCGACCCACGACCCACTCCGCCCGCGTGCTCGCGCGGACGTCGTTGTCGCCGCATCTGGTGCGGGTGGTGCTCGGGGAGGTCGACGGATTCGAGTCGACCGGCATCCCCGACGAGTGGGTGGGGCTGGTCGTGCCGGGGCAGTTCCAGAGCCGCTACTACACCGTGCGGTCCTGGGACGGCGCGGAGCTGGTGCTCGACGTGGTCGTCCACGACGAGGGCCTGGTCACCGAGTGGGTGCGCACCGACTGCGTCGGCGACCAGGTGACCCTGACCGCGCCCAAGGGCTCCTTCGCGCTGCCCGACGACGCCCGGTGGGCGGCGCTCGTCGGCGACCTCACGGCGCTGCCGGCGATCGCCCGGATCCGGGAGTCCCGGGCGGGGTTCTCTGGGCAGGTGCTCGCCGTGGTGGAGAGCCCCGACGGCCCGGTGGAGGGCTACACCGAGGCCGAGTGGGTGTCGCCGCCGGCCGCGGGGGGCTCCGCGCTGGCCGCGCTGGTCGAGAGTCGCTCCTGGCCACCGGAGCCCGGCTACTTCTGGATGGCCGGGGAGTCCGCGCAGATGCGGGAGATCCGCCGGCACGTGCGCCGGGCGCTCGGCTGGGACAGCCGGCACCACGACCTCATGGGCTATTGGAGCGGTGCGCGGGCCCGGCAGGCGCGGGCGGTCGACCCGGGGCCGATCTACGCGCGCGGCAAGGCCGAGGGCCGCTCCGACGAGGAGATCTGGGCCGCCTACGACGAGGCGCGTCGTGGCTGAGCCGTTCCGCAGCGGGTTCGCCTGCTTCGTGGGCCGACCGAACGCCGGCAAGTCCACCCTGACGAACGCGCTGGTGGGCTCGAAGGTCGTCATCACCTCCTCAAAGCCGCAGACCACGCGGACCGTCGTACGCGGGATCGTGCACCGCGACGACGCACAGCTCGTCCTCGTCGACACCCCTGGGCTGCACCGTCCCCGCACCCTGCTCGGCGAGCGCCTCAACGACCTCGTCAAGACGACGTGGGCCGAGGTCGACATCGTCGCGGTGTGCTTCCCGGCCAACGAGAAGCCGGGTCCCGGCGACCGGTTCATCGTGAGCGAGCTCGCCAAGGTCCGCCGTACCGTGAAGCTCGCGGTCGCCACGAAGACCGACCTGGTCACCCCCGAGCAGCTGGGCGCCCACCTGCTGGCCATCCAGGAGCTCGGCGCAGCCACCCACACCGAGTGGGCGGAGATCGTGCCGGTGTCGGCGAAGTCGGGAGACCAGGTGCAGCTGCTCGCCGACCTGCTCGTCGGCCGGCTCCCCGAGGGTCCGCAGCTCTACCCCGACGGCGAGCTGAGTGACGCACCGGAGGAGGCGCTGGTCGCCGAGCTGATCCGCGAGGCCGCGCTCGAAGGAGTCCGTGACGAGCTGCCGCACTCGATCGCCGTGGTGGTCGAGGAGATGGCGCTCGACCCCGACCGCCCCGCCGAGCGGCCGCTGCTGCGCGTGCACGCGAACCTGTTCGTCGAGCGGGACTCCCAGAAGGGCATCGTGATCGGCCACAAGGGCGCCCGCCTCCGCGAGGTCGGCACCGCCGCCCGCCACCAGATCGCGGCCATCCTCGGCACCCCCGTCTACCTCGACCTCCGCGTGAAGATCGCCAAGGACTGGCAGCGCGACCCCCGCCAGCTCCGCCGCCTCGGCTTCTGACCCCCGTTGAGTTGCGGGTCCTGGCCCGTCGAGTTGCGGGTTCTGGCCGGTTGAGTTGCGGGTTGTGGCCCGTTCACTTCTCACCGGGCCAAATGGACCAACTCGGCAGCCCTGGGGAATCACCTCGACGGGCCACAAGGGGCAACTCGACGGGTCAGCGGAAGGCGGGGAGGCCGGTGAGGGCCTGGCCGATGACGAGCTGGTGGACCTCGGAGGTCCCCTCGTAGGTGAGCACGGACTCGAGGTTGTTGGCATGCCGGAGCACGGGGTACTCCAGCGTGATGCCGGCGGCGGCGAGGATCGTGCGGCACTCCCGAGCGATCGCGATCGCCTCTCGCACGTTGTTGAGCTTGCCGAGGCTCACCTGCTCGGGGCGCAGCGTGCCCTCGTCCTTCAGGCGACCCAGCTGGAGCGCGAGCAGCATGCCTTTGCCGAGCTCGAGGGTCATGTCGGCGAGCTTCGCCTGGGTGAGCTGGAACCCGGCCAGCGGCCGGCCGAACAGGTCGCGCTCGCCGGCGTAGGCGATCGCCGTCTCGAGGCAGTCCCGGGCCGCGCCCAGGGCGCCGAACACGATCCCGTAGCGGGCCTCGTTCAGGCACGACAGCGGCCCGGACAGCCCGCGCGCCCCCGGCAGCATCGCCGAGGCCGGCAGCCGCACGCCCTCGAGCACGAGCTCACTGGTCACCGAGGCGCGCAGCGACAGCTTCCGCTTGATCGCCGGGGCCGAGAACCCGGCCGACTGCGTCGGTACGACGAATCCGCGCACCGGAGAGCCCTCCTCGTCGGTGCGCGCCCAGACCACGGCCACGTCGGCCACCGAGCCGTTGGTGATCCACATCTTGGTGCCGTCGAGCACCCAGTCCTCCCCGTCGCGGCGCGCGCGCGTGCGCATCGAGGCGGGGTCGGAGCCGGCATCGGGCTCGGTCAGCCCGAAGCAGCCGATCGCCTCGCCCGCGGCCATCCGGGGCAGCCACTCCTGCTTCTGCTCCTCCGACCCCCAGCGATGGATCGCGAACATGGCCAGCGAGCCCTGCACCGAGACCAACGACCGCAGGCCGGAGTCACCGGCCTCGAGCTCCATGCAGGCAAGCCCGTAGGCGGTCGCCGACGTTCCGGCACAGCCGTAACCGTCCAGGTGCATGCCGAGCACTCCAAGGCCGCCGAGCTCCTCGGCGAGCTCGCGCGCCGGGATGGCGCCGGTCTCGAACCACTCGGCGACCTCGGGACGGATCCGCTCGTCCACGAACCGACGCACGGTGTCGCGGATCGCCCGGGACTCTTCGTCGATCAGGGCGTCGATGTCGAACAGCTCGAGAGGGGTCTGGGTGGCCATGCGTTCCTCCTGAGAAGGGTCAGACGAATGCGTTCACGCCGGTCTCGGCGCGCCCGATGAGCAGCTTCTGGATCTGGCTGGTGCCTTCGTACAGCGTCATGACGCGGGCGTCGCGCAGGAGCTTCTGGACCGGGTACTCGTCGATGTAGCCGTAGCCGCCGAACGCCTGCACCGCCAGGTTGGACGCCTTGACCGCCATCTCCGAGGCGAAGTACTTGGCCTTCGAGGCCGCGACGCCGTACGGCTCCCCGCGGTCGAGCAGGTCCGCGGCGCGCCACGTGAGCAGGCGCGCGGCGTCGGCGTCGACCGAGATCTCGGCGATGATCTCCTGGACCAGCTGGAAGGACGCGATCGGCCGGCCGAACTGCTGCCGCTCGCCGGCGTAGGCGACGACGGCCTCGAGGCAGGCCTGGATGATGCCGACACAGCCGGCGGCGACCGAGATGCGGCCCTTGTCCAGGGACTGCATCGCGATCTTGAAGCCCTGACCCTCCTCGCCCACGAGTGCGTCACCCGACACGCGGACGTCGGAGAACGACAGCTCGGCGGTCGCCTGGCCCCGCAGCCCGAGCTTGCCGTGGATCTCGCGTCGTGCGAAGCCGGGGGTGTCGGTCGGCACCAGGAACGCCGAGACGCCGCGCGGTCCGGCGCCGCCGGTGCGGGCCATCACCAGGCAGACGTCGGCCCAGGTGCCGTTGGTGATGAAGATCTTCGAGCCGTTGACCACCCAGTCGCCCCCGTCGCGCACTGCCCGGGTCGAGAGGTTGCCGGCGTCGGAGCCGGTGTCGGGCTCGGTCAGCCCGAAGCACCCGAGCAGCCGGCCGGAGGTGATGCCCGGCAGCCAGCGCTGTTTCTGTTCCTCGCTGCCGTGGGCGAGGACGACCTTGCCGAACAGGCCCGAGGACACCGAGACGATGCCGCGTACGGCGGAGTCCGCGCGTCCGAGCTCCTCCATCGACAGGCAGTAGGTGAGGGAGTCGCCGCCGAGCCCGCCGTACTCCTCGGGGAACGTCAGCCCGAAGAAGCCGAGGTCGCCCATCTTCGGGATGATCGCGGTGTCGACGCTCTCCTGGCGGTCCCACTCGGCGCGGTGCGGCACGACCTCCCGCTCCAGGAACGCCCGCGCGGCCTCCTGGAACGCGCGCTGATCTTCGGTGAGGGTGAGATCCACGGCGGCGCGCTCCTGAGGACGGGGAAAGGCGGCGGGCCCATCATGACGGGTCGACACGCTGACATTCGTCACGGCCACGTCATGCCGCATCCCGGGGGCAGACCGGGCCCTGCGCTGCGATGCTTGCCCCATGCAGCTCGTCCCGGCCATCCGCCTCGAGGGGGTCACCCGTTCCTTCGGCTCCGTCCGGGCGGTGCGCGGCATCGACCTCACCATCGCTCCCGGTGAGGTGGTGGCCTTCCTGGGCCCCAACGGCGCCGGCAAGACCACGACGATCGACATGGTGCTCGGGCTGAGCCGACCCACCACCGGCAGCGTCGCCGTGTTCGGCATGCCGCCCCGGCACGCGGTCGCGCGCGGACTCGTGGCGGCGGTGATGCAGACCGGAGGGCTGCTCAAGGACCTCACGGTGCGAGAGACGGTCCGCTACACCGCCAGCCTCTTCGCCGACACCCGCCCGGTCGACGACGTCCTCGCCGACGCGGGGATCACCGGGATCGCGGACCGCAAGGTCGCCCGGTGCTCCGGAGGCGAGCAGCAACGGCTCCGGTTCGCGATGGCGCTGCTCTCCGACCCGGCGCTGATGCTGCTCGACGAGCCGACGACGGGCATGGACGTCGAGGGTCGCCGGGCGTTCTGGACGGCGATCCGCGCCGATGCGGCGCGCGGGCGGACCGTCCTGTTCGCGACGCACTACCTCGAGGAGGCCGATCAGTACGCCGACCGGATCGTCCTGGTCAGCCACGGCAGGATCGTCGCCGACGGCACCGGGGCGGAGATCAAGGCGCTCGCCACCGGGCGTACCGTCCGCGCGACCGTGCCCGGTGCCGACGACGCGCTGTGCTCGACGCTGTCCGCGCTCGGGGGCGTGGACAGCGTGGAGCGCCGCGGCGACACGGTGGTGGTGCACGCCAGGGACAGCGACGTCGTCGCGCGGCACCTGCTGGTGCACACCGGCGCTCACGACCTGGAGGTGACCGCGAAGAGCATCGAGGACGCCTTCGTCAGCCTCACCGCAGACGCCGACACAGACGAGCCGCCGGGCCGCGAGCACGCGCTCACCTCGACCGGGAGGACCCGATGACCACCAGCGCGACGAGGACCAGCGCCGCCCTCGACCCGCTGACCCGGCGGGTGCCGCCGCTGGGCGGCTTCAACCTCACCGTGCTCGGCATCGAGCTGCGTCGCATGCTCCGCAACCGCCGCACGATCGCCTTCACCCTCATCCTCCCCGCCGCGCTGCTGCTCAGCTTCGGCGGTCAGAGCGGCTCCCAGCAGCGCATCGGCGAAGGCAACGTCGGCGCCTACATCCTCGTCTCGATGGGCTTGTACGGCGCAGCCCTCACCGCGGCCGCCGGCGGCTCCATGGTCGCCCTGGAGCGCGCCCTGGGCTGGTCGCGCCAGCTGCGTCTCACCCCCTTGCATCCGGTGGCGTACATCGTGATGAAGGCCGTCGTGGCGCTGGCCATGGGTGCCCTCGCCATCGCCGCGGTCAACGTCGTGGGGCTGGTGCAGGGCAGGGCCTCGATGCCGGGCGGTGTCTGGGCCGCCTGCGCGGTCGTGACCCTGTTCTGCACGCTCACCTTCGCGGCCCTCGGCGTGTTCGTCGGCTACGTCGTACCCGGGGAGAACGCCATGCAGGTGCTCGGCCCGGGCCTGGCGGTGCTGTCGTTCCTCGGCGGGGTGTTCATCCCGCTCGACCAGTACAGCGAGGCCGTCCGTCACGTCGCCTACTGGACGCCCATGTACGGGGTGGCCGAAGTGGCCCGCAGCCCCCTCACTCACGAGCTGCCGTGGTTCGCGGTCGTGAACGCGCTGGGATGGCTGGCCGTCTTCATCGCCGGCGCCGCGTGGCGGATGAGCAAGGACACCGCTCGGGTGTGAGCCGCACTCGGGATCTCCCGCGTGCGTCGGCGGTGTTCCCCCGCCGAGTCGGCGCTGGGCGAGGCGGTTTCACAGGCTACGAGAGGAAACGGCCGCATCCGGCACGCACGACAAGTCGATCGCCCCTGCCGACATGCCACGCGTGCCGAATGCCTCGGCGGCATCTCGCCGCGCCCCGGCCGGCAGCCCGAGGATCAAGCACCGCGAACGCCCCACGAGGCCGTCCCCGGGGGCCAGTAGCCTCTCCTGAGTGACCCGGGACGTGCTCTACGACGAGGACGACCGGGCGCGCCTGGTGGCGGAGCCGCCGAAGCGGGTCGACGCGCCGGAGCGGACGCCGTTCGAGCGGGACCGTGCGCGGGTGGTGCATTCGGCGGCGCTGCGGCGGCTGGCAGCCAAGACCCAGGTGGTCGGCCCGCAGACCGACGACTTCGTGCGCAACCGGCTCACGCACAGCCTGGAGGTCGCCCAGGTCGCCCGCGACCTCGCGCACCCGCTGGGCTGCCACCCGGACCTGGCCGAGACCGCCGCACTGGCTCACGACCTCGGCCACCCGCCGTTCGGGCACAACGGCGAAGAGGTCCTCGACGCGCTGGCCGCCGACTGTGGAGGATTCGAGGGCAACGCCCAGACGCTGCGCATCCTCACCCGGCTCGAGGCGAAGTCGGCTGCCCCGGACGGCACGTCGATCGGCCTGAACCTGACCCGCGCGACGCTCGACGCGTGCACCAAGTACCCCTGGACCCGACCGCCGCAGGGCGGCAAGTTCGGTGTGTACGCCGACGAGGAGCCGGTGTTCGACTGGATGCGCACGGGCATCGCCGGCACCCGCCGCTGCGTGGAGGCGCAGATCATGGACTTCGCCGACGACGTGGCGTACTCGGTGCACGACCTGGAGGACGGCGTCGTCGCCGGCCGGATCGACCTCGCGCGTCTCGACGAGCCCGACGAGCGCGCAGCGGTCTGGCAGACGGTGCGGGAGTGGTACCTCCCGGCGGTCGAGGACGCCGCCCTTGACGCGGCCCTGGCCGACCTGCGCCGCCTCGGCTCCTGGCCCGGCACGCCGTACGACGGCGGCCGCGGCGCGCTCGCCCACCTGAAGAACCACACCAGCGACCTCATCGGGGTCTTCTGCGGCGCCGTGCAGGCCGCCACCCGTGCCGTGCACGGCGACCGCCCCCTGGTGCGTCACCATGGCGACCTCGTCGTCTCCGACGCGACCGCGCGGCAGGTGAACGTCCTCAAGGGCATCGCCGCCCACTACGTGATGCGCGCACCCGCCCGCCGGCAGGTGATGGAGCGCGAGCAGGAGCTGCTCGCCGAGCTCTTCGCCGTCCTCACCGCACGCCCCCAGCACCTCGACCCGACCTTCGCCGCCGACCACGCGGCCGCTCCCGACGACGCCGCGCGCACGCGCGTGGTCGTCGACCAGATCGCCTCGCTCACCGACGCCTCGGCGGTGGCCTGGCACGTCCGACTCCGAGGCGGAGGTACGACGTGAGCGACCCGCTGGTGTGGCTGCCCTTCGACCCGGCCGAGCTCGGGGACCCGCCGGCGGGGCTGCGCTACGACGTGGTCCGGCCCGAGCGGGGCCAGGGCGCGGACACCGCGGGCGAGGTCCGGTTCTACGTGCCGGCCTATCAGGCGGGCCGGCTGCCCGCCGACCTGCTGACGCCGATGACCTCGCTCGAGGTCGTGCAGACGCTCACCGCGGGCGTCGACCACGTCCGGCCGCTGGTGCCGCCCGGTGTGACGCTGTGCAACGGCCGAGGCATCCACGACACCTCGACGGCCGAGCTGGCCGTGACCCTGGCCCTGGCCAGCCTGCGGGCAGTGCCGCGCCACGTCCGCGCCCAGGACGAGCGCCGGTGGGCGCCGCACTGGGGCGACTCCCTCGCCGACAAGCACGTGCTGATCGTGGGCTACGGCCAGATCGGCGCGGCGATCGAGGAGCGGCTCACGCCCTTCGAGTGCACGGTCACCCGCGTCGCCCGCTCGGGACGCGGTGGTGTCCACGGCGTCGGGGAGCTGCCGGACCTGCTGCCCGCGGCCGACGTCGTGATCCTGGTGATGCCGGGCACGCGGGAGACGCTCCGGCTGTTCGACGCCGCGATGCTCGCTCGGATGCGCGACGGTGCCCTGCTGGTCAACGTCGCGCGCGGGACCGTCGTCGACACGGACGCGCTGCTGGCGGAGCTCCGCTCCGGACGGCTGCGGGCGGCCCTGGACGTCACCGACCCCGAGCCGCTCCCCGAGGGCCACCCGCTCTGGTCCGCGCCCGGCGTGCTGATCACCCCGCACGTCGGCGGCACCAGCAGCGCGATGTGGCCGCGGGCCTACCGTCTGGTGCGCGAGCAGCTGCAGCGCTATGCCGCGGGGGAGCCCCTGGCCAACGTGGTGTCCGGCGACTACTGAGTCCGCTCGGCCTCGCCGCCGTCGAAGCTCACCTCGATCTCCTCGAACCCCTTGGCTCGCTGCGCCTTGGCCTGACCCGCGTAGGCCTCCACGTCCGCCGGGGTGAGCTCGACGTTGTCGGTGAACGGCGTGAGCAGGGCGCGCGGCCACAGTCGCTCGGCGCGGACCACGTTGATCTCCATGCAGAACACCACCGTCACCGCGACGAGGTAGATGTAGGCGAGCAGTCCCAGCACGGTGGCGAAGACCGCGTTCGTCGCGCTTGCGTGCTGGATGACGTGGCCGACGTAGACGTAGCTGAAGTTCTGCAGGATCTGAAGCACGAGCGCGGCCACGAGGGCGCCGGGGAGCAGCTCGCCGATGGAGAGGTGCCGGTTGGGGGCGAGCTCGAAGGCGACCATCAACACGACCGTCGAGATGACCAGGCCGCCCACGAACACCAGCGCCTTGCTCAACCCGCCCGACTGGACCATGCCGTGCAGCACCGCGAGGCCGATCGTGGCGATGAGCAGTGCCAGGCCGGCGGTGAGGACGAGCACGACGGACCGGCCTCGGGCCAGGAACGGGTTCGGCCGGCTGTTGCGCGGCACGTGCCAGATCGTGTTGCCGGCGTACTGCAGGGCCTGCGCCGCCCCGAGGGCGCCGTAGGCGGCACCCACGATGCCGACGACCACGCCGACCGTCCCGCCGCTGAAGGCGTGCGGCGCCTTGAGCTGGTCGCCGATCACCGGGAACTGCGCCAGCGCGGTGTCGAGGAGTTGTGCCTGCAGGTCGGGGTGGCCCACCAGGACGATGCCGAGGGCCGTGGTGCCGAGCAGCAGCAGCGGGAAGATCGACACCAGGGCGTAGTAGGTGAGCAGCGCGGCCAGGTAGTTGCCGAAGTCGTCGAAGAACTTGTAGAAGCAGGCCAGCGGGAACCCGATCACGGGGACGCGCTGCTGGAGCCGGTCGAGCCGCTCGCTCACCGCCATCTCGCCTCCTCGGGCACGCCGTCCGTCGAGCAGGACGCTACCCACACGCCCACGCCGCCAGTCGGTCCCGGCGCATAGACTCGCCGCCGTGGCGGGCCGGATCAGGGACGAGGACATCGCCGAGGTGCGCGAGCGCGCCCGCATCGACGACGTCGTCTCGCAGTACGTCACCCTGCGCAGCGCCGGTGGCGGCAACCTCAAGGGCCTGTGCCCCTTCCACGACGAGCGCTCGCCGAGCTTCAACGTCACGCCCTCGCGGGGCATGTACCACTGCCTGGCCGGCGAGACGGAGGTGCTGACCTGGGACGGCATCCGGCCCATCCGTGAGCTGGCCGGTGGCACGCATCGCATTCTCAACAAGCATGCGCGCTGGGTGGAGGCTCCGTTCAAGTCCTACGGCGTCCAGCCGCTGCTGAAGATCACCCTGACCCGCGATCGACAGGTCAAGGAGATCTTCGCGACCGACGAGCACCGCTGGTTCGTGAGGGCCTCTCATGTCGACGAGCGCGGGGTGCGGGTCCGTGAAGCGTTCACCAAGGAGTTGGTGCGAGGCGACCTGCTCCTGGCCGTCGCCCCGGGGAACGATGCAGCACGCGGCACGCCGCCGCCGTGGGTGGTGCAGTCGGTCGAGGAGACCGACCGGGTCGAGGAGGTCTTCTGCGCCGAGGTCGAGGACGGGCACGCCTTCGTCCTGGCCGACAACATCGTCACCGGCAACTGCTTTGGGTGCGGAGCCGGCGGCGACGTCATCAAGTTCGTGATGGAGATGGACGGGCTCGGGTTCACCGAGACCGTCGAGCGCCTCGCGGAGAAGGCCGGCGTCACCCTGCGGTATGAGGAGGGAGGGCCCGCGCGGCCCAGCGGGGGGCCGCAACGTCCCCGGCTGGTCGAGGCGCACAGGCTCGCCGGCGAGTACTACGCCGACCTGCTGGCCTCGCCCGAGGCGATGCCCGCCCGGCAGTTCCTCGACCAGCGCGGCTTCGACCGCGACGCCGCCCAGACCTTCGGGGTCGGGTTCTCCCCCCGAGGCGGCGAGCAGCTGCTACGTCACCTGCAGCAGAAGGGCTTCACCGACAAGGAGCTCGTCGCGAGCGGCCTGGTGGGGGAGGGGCGCGGTCTCTACGACCGGTTCCGAGGTCGGCTGATGTGGCCGATCCGCGACACCAGCGGGGACACCATCGGCTTCGGCGCGCGGCGCATCTTCGACGACGACCGGATCGAGGCCAAGTACCTCAACACCCCTGAGACCGCGATCTACAAGAAGAGCCAGGTGCTCTACGGCATCGACCTCGCCCGCCGGGAGATCGCTCGGGCGTCGCAAGCGGTGGTCGTCGAGGGCTACACCGACGTGATGGCCTGTCACCTCTCCGGGGTGAAGACGGCCGTGGCCACCTGCGGTACGGCGTTCGGCGACGACCACGCGCGGGTCATCCGGCGGCTGCTGCAGGACCACGACGAGTTCCGCGGCGAGGTGATCTTCACCTTCGACGGCGACGAGGCGGGTCAGAAGGCCGCGCTGCGGGCCTTCGAGGGCGACCAGATCTTCGCCGGGCAGACCTACGTCGCCGTCGAGCCGTCGGGGCTCGACCCGTGCGACCTGCGGCTGAAGGAGGGCGAGGCCGGTGTCCGCGAGCTCGTGGCCCGCCGGGTGCCGCTCTACCGGTTCGTGCTGGCCAACGTGGTGCAGCGCTACGACCTGGACCGGGCCGACGGGCGCGTCGACGCGGTGCGTGAGGCCGCCAAGCTGGTCTCGGCGATCCGCGACCGCTCGAAGGTCGAGGCGTTCGCCCGGGAGCTCGCCGGCATGGTCGGCGTCGACCCCGAGGAGGTGCGCCGCGAGGTGAAGCGGGCGGCCGCCCGGGCCGAGGCGCCGTCGCGACCGGCCGGCGCGACCCCGGCCGCCGCCTCGCCGCCGGTGGGTGCGGCGCTGCCCGACCCGCGCGACCCGCGACTGCTCCTCGAGCGCGAGACCCTCAAGCTCGTCGTCCAGCGGCCGGACCTGGTCGCGGGCGCCATGGACGACGTCGACGTGAACGACTTCACCCACCCCGCCTACGCCGCGCTGTGGCGCGTCGTCGCAGGACTGGGCGGGCCGGCCCGCGCCGCCGACCCGTGGGCCCACCGGCTCCAGGCGACCGCCGAGGACCCGCGGCTCGCGGACCTGCTCACCGCACTGGCCGTGGAGCCGGTGCCCTCCCCGCGCGAACCCACCCGCGCGTACGCCGAGCAGCACGTGCACCGCCTGCGCGAGCTGACCGCGCTGCGCCGGATCGCCGACCTGAAGTCACGGCTCCAGCGCACCAACCCGGTCGAGCACGCCGCGGAGTACAACAAGATGTTCGGCGAGCTGATCGCGCTCGAGCAGCACCGGCGGCAGCTGCGCGAGCTGGCCACGGAGTCGGTGGAGTGAGCCTCCTGGGCCGGCGCACCGGAGGATCGGGCGGCTCCGGGCGTCCGAGGTGGGCGGCCGACCCGAGCGGTGAGCGGGTGCTGGCGGCGGCGGCCGCCGACGACGGCTCACGATGGCTGGTCGCGACCCGCCGGCACCTCGCCGTGGTGCCGGCTCCCGACGCCGAGGCGGTGGCGCCCGAGCTGTGGTCGTGGGACCAGGTGCGCACCGCCGCCTGGGACGCCGCCGCCGCAACCCTCCGGCTCGAGGAGGTGGGGGCGTGGGGCGAGCACCGCCGCAGCGCGGCGTACGAGGTGGTGGAGGGGGAGCGCTTGATCGGCCTCGTGCGGGAGCGCGTGACTGCCAGCGTGGTGCTCCGGCGCCGGGTCGGCGTCCAGGGCCGGCGCGGCTTCGACGTGGTCGGTCGACGCAATCCCGCGGGCGGGCCGCTGCAGTGGCTGGTGGAGTTGGACGGCGGCGTCGCAACGACCGGCGCGGGCCTCGCCGAGCTTGGCGACCCGGCCCTCGCGCCGGCCCGCGCCGAGGTGGGCGCCGC